>DAIDHO010000018.1 GCA_027459675.1 Parachlamydiales bacterium
GTACTTACTCAATGCTCTTCCTCCCAAAAGGGTAAGGAGCATAGCAAAAAATTTAATTACGCAAGAGGTCTAATATTGACCGATGGAAAAGTTGAGACACGAAAACTAGTAACGCATCGAGGGTATCTGAAATTTCTCGACAATGAACAAAAGGGGCTGGTTTCGTTGAATGAAGAGAAGATACTTGAAGAAGCCCGTTGGGATGGATTACAGGGAATCATCACAAACGATAAAGAAGCATTAGCTTTGGATTTAATGAACCGATATCGCCAACTTTGGTTTATAGAAGAATCCTTTCGTTTAAATAAACATACGCTCGCAAAGCGCCCTATTTATCATTTTAAACAGACAAGGGTGAAGGCTCATATTTTGCTTTGTTATCTTGCATTTGCAACTGTCAGACACGCTCAATATCATTTAAAAAGACAAGACCCATCGCTTACCATAGATCGAATACGAGAAGAATTGGCGTGTGTAGAAAGCAGTATTTTTCAGGACGGCAATGGTCATAGATATAAAATAACTTCAAAACTCAGTGAGTACGCCCAGAGAATCTACCGAGCTGCCGCAGTGCCAAGACAAGTTAAAGAGGAAAAAATGGAATGTATTGCTTGAAAAATGTAGTGGAACGAAAAAATTTTAAGTCCTTTATTTTTAGGGGCTTATCAATTTAGACCGCGGAAGTCAGGACTAAAGTTCAGTTGATTTTATGAGCTTTAGTTACACAAGAGGTCTAATAGAGACTGGGAATCTCAACCTCCTAAAGGCAGTAGGGGTACATATCTTCCAGGTGATGTAATTGCTACGAAATGACGCCTGCTTGCCTATACCACTCAAAAGTGTCTTTGAGGGTTTCAGAGAGCGGGCGCGGGTAGAAACCGAGCTCGCGGCGGGCCTTGAGGGAGCTGATGTTTCTGTTGCATCGCACGAGAACCTCTAAAGTTTCGTAAGTATAGAGAAGGGGTCTCTGGGTGAACTTGCTGACGACTTTCGCAAGAGGCATTCCCATTTTAGCAAGCCACTGAGGAGAAGTGAATTTCGGGGGCACCACGCCTGTGGCTTCTTCGACTAAGTAGGCGAGATCTTTCACGGTTTTCCACATGCCGGAGATGACATAACGCTCCCCGCTTTTTCCTCGCTCCATAGCAGCAATGGCAGCTTTTGCAATATCTCGGACATCGACCCAGTCGAAACCTCCATCGACGAGGGTAGGGAGCTGTCGATTATAAAGGGCGAGAAGACCTTGCCCTAAAAAAGAGGGCTGAAAATCGTAGGGTCCAATGGCGGCTGTGGGGATGATAATAGTGGTGTCGAGTCCTTGAGCAATTCCTTTGACGACTTCTCTTTCTGCATCTGATTTGGCTTGGTCATGTTCTAGGCGACTCGATTGCACAAGAGGTCTGCTTTCATCCAAAGGGCCTTCAGGGAGCTGTTCGATGGCATGGATAGAACTGAAGTAAATCAGTTTATGAATCCCTGAAGCAAGGCACGCTTCGACAATATTTTTGGTACCGATGACATTGACAGTGTGGACTGAGCCGTCTTTGTCTCCATCGATAGAAATCTTTCCGGCAGCATGAAAAACCACATCGCATCCTGTGAGGAAGTCGCATAAGCAGTGGGGATCTAAAATATCTCCCTTCTCTTGGATAAGATCCAAACCTTCCAGAGAATGGGAATGGTGGTGAATCAAAGCTTTGACTCGGTACCCTTTTTCTACAAGAGCCCTGCAAAGATTATTTCCAATATGCCCTGAAGCTCCAATTACTGCGATCATCATAGTTTATATTGTACTCTATTCATTTAAGAAGAATAACTCAATACTCTTCTTCCACTCTTCCATAGATTGCTCAATATGGAAGGAAGCTAGCTCATGCGTTTCTAAAAGCTCTTTATAAAGGTCTTCACGGGCAATAACTCCTGAAACGCCAATTTCAGCACATACTTTAACTTGTTCTAGACTTTTAGGGTGTAAAACCATCACCTCAGCGGGGAAGCGGTACTGCTGCATGATTTTTTGAATAGATTCGATGTGTTCAAAAGGTCGCTCTCCGGTTTTTAACATGCGAGAAAGGTGAGGACACACATACGCTGCTCCTGACCTAGCGGCCATAAGAGCTTGAGTAGGAGAGAAGATAGCACCTGCCATGACGGGAATTTTTTCTTGCCAGAAGTGGTGCAACGCAGGCCACCCCTCTTCCACTGCGGGAATGCGGAGGATGATGCGCGGAGAGATGGAAGCAAGGAGAGAACCATTTTTTTGGAAATCGGAATAGACATCTACTACGATAGGGCCTGGTTGTGCAGCTAAAAGGTTATTCACAACTTCTTTGACAGCTCCTTGATGGAGGAGGGATGGAGTGGTCACAATGCCTTGCAAAACTCCTGCTCGAACACTTTTTTCAATGAGCGGAATATCGGTTGTTTCCAGAAAAAACTTCATGCTGCCTCTTTCTGAAGTCCCAGGGCTTTCATGAGGCGTACCCATGCAATAAGCCTTTGAGCTTTTAGGACAATCATTTCTCTTTCTACAGAGATGGAATTATTTTTTGCATCGGCGACAAGAAGATAGGAAATAAGACCGCCTTTAAATTGCTCTTCCGATAAAGCGTAGGTATCGGTTGCTGCTTCACTTGCGCGTATCTGAGTCTCTAGCTGAAGATTTGTGTAGTGGAGGGTGGACAGAGCATCTTCAACATCCTTGAAGGCTTGGTTAACCGTTTTTTGGTAGAGGGAAAAAGTTTCAGCAAAACGGGCTTTTGCAAATTTGACATCTGCTCTGCGCCCTCCTCCATCAAAGAGAGATTGGATAGCATTGAAAGCGTACCCCCAATAACGGGCTTGCCATTCGAAAAAACGAGAAATGAGGGGAGTGGAAAGTCCTGCAGTGCCTACCAAGGGTAAGGAGGGAAAATAATTTCTAAGAGCCACAGTGACGTCAGATCTGCCTGCTGAAACGTAGGCTAAGGCGCTTTGAACATCTGCGCGTCTAAGCAAGATCTGGGAGGGTAAAACATGGGATACATTGGGGCAAGTTTTAGGGAGTTTTCCTAGAGCGACTTTCCAGGAAGAAGCGGGTTTTCCCATCAAGGCAGCCAGCCTATTTTCTTCTAAGGCATAGTTTTTTCTTACTTCCTTAAGCTTTCCTTCTACCAAAGCACTCTCCAGTTTGGCTTTGGACAGGTTGATTTCATGCTCAAGGCCCGCATGTACCCGGTGCTGAATTAAATGCACCTTGTCGCTCCAAACAGAGAGGGCTTGCTCTAGAAAGGCTATCTGCTCTCCTAAGGAGCGTAACATAAAATAATGGATTGCAATGTCAGTGACAAGGGTTTGATAGATAAATTCATAATCCCATTGAGATGCTTTGAGGCGGTCAGCGGCGCTTTTTTCTTTGGCTCGGAATTTTCCCCATAGGTCGATTTCATAGGAGAAATCAGCTACGATTCCGTACTGCTCTTGTTGGACTCTTTCAAGGTGGGTGGAAGATCCGTAGGAGTGAGGATTGATGAGGGTCTCATCTTGGGTAGCAGAGGCTTTCAAATCAACTTTAGGAAGTCTTTCAGCTTGGCTTTTAGAAACAAGCGATCGAGCCTGCTGAATCCGATGGGCGGCTATCTGAAGGTCAAAGCTTCCCGCAAGGGCTTCTTCTTCTAAGGCATTTAAAACATCATCTTCAAAGAGTTCCCAGAAGCGGTTTTTTTCTACAAATGTCTCTTGGAGGGGATAGTCTGCTTTCCATGCTTCAGGAATTTGAGTTTCAGCTGTTTTGGGATGATAGCTTAAACATCCCGCTAGGAGAATGACAGGCAAAAATCTCATTCACGTGCTCCTCTCTGAATATAAACATCCATTTGTTGGCCTACATAAAGCTTTACATCTTGGGGCGGGTTTAGAGTATAAATCACCCGAAGAACACGTGTATCCACTTTTTCCTTGCTCGAGCCCGTGAGAGATGTTTTAGGAATAATATAGGGTTCTGTACGCACGAACTGAAGAGGGATAAAGAGATCGGGTTTATTTTTGGGGGAGGCCACAGCTTTCATTCGAGGATCTAAATGGGATGCATTATGTTCATCGATATCTGTACGAAGCTGGAGTTGGCGGGTATCTCCCACTATTAAAGGAGGTCTTTCACTATCGCCTGCGACAAGGTACTGGCCTACTTGGATATTTTTCTGTAGGACAACCCCTTGAATGGGCGATCGCACCGTAAGTCGCTCGAGCTGAGATGTAATTTTTTTAGTCTCTTGGTGGAGGTGCTGAAGGGTAGCATTTGCAATGGCACATTCATGCTCTTTGGAGCTGAATTCTTCATAACTGATCGCCCGTGTATCTTTGATGGATTGCAGGCGGGCAAGTTGGTCCTGAAGTTGAGAAAGCTCTGCCTGGGCGATCTTCAATTTGGCCTCAGCGACCAGGAGCTCTGCTTTGAGAAGTCGTGTATCTAATGTGAAGAGAGGATCGCCTTTATTGATGACATCTTGCACCTTCACATAAACTTCCTGAACCAGGCCGTTTTCTGGTGCACCTACGGAAATATTTTCGCCTAGCGCTTCAATAATTCCTGCAGCCGCAATGGCTTTGGGATAAGGCTTTTCGGCGGGAGCGACAAGGGGCACAACCTTGGGAGGGGCAGTCAATCCTCGTTTAATCGCAAATAGAGATGAAATAATTCCAGCCGTTGCTAAAACAAAAATAAATCCTCTTTTTTTCATACAATTTTTCCATCGTTCATCTTTTCAATTCGATCTGCATATTTAAAAATTCGATTGTCATGTGTCACAATAATTACGACACGCCCTGGCATTTTGACATGTTGCTGGATCAAGTCCATCACTTTGAATCCAGAATCTGAATCTAGAGCGGCCGTAGGTTCATCACAAATGATCAATTTCGGCTGATGAATCAAGGCCCGAGCGATCGTAACTTTTTGTTGCTGGCCACCGGATAAATCGCGCGGAAAGGTATCAAATTTACTTGCAAGTCCTACCTCTTCTAAACTTTTAAAAGCTGCTTTGAGGGCGTCTGCGTGGGAATATTCATTTAAAAGAAGGGGAATAGCAACATTTTCACCGCACGTTAAACTCGGAATTAAATTGAATTGCTGAAAAATAAAGCCGACTTTATGTCTTCTAAAGTCTACGATTTCTTTAGGTGATTTGCGATGCAGTTCAAAATCAAAAAGGCAAATCGCTCCTTTGTCAACGGTGAGCGTTCCTGCAAGGGCACTCAAAAGCGTGGTCTTGCCGCTGCCTGATGGACCTACGATCATCACGAGTTCGCCACTGTGGGCATGGAAATGAACATCGCTTAGAACGTGCAGCTCTTCCCCGCCTTGCTTAAAGACCTTAGAGACTCCTTCCACTAAAATATCTGGTTTTTTATCCACGGAAAACCTCTGCCGCATCTAATTTTCGTACACGGTTGATGCCCAAAATAGCAGAAAACGTGCAGATGAGAAAAACAGCGATAAAAGGAATGATTAGGATCTGATAGGGCATAAAAAAAGGAAAACTACTTTTTCCGACTGCAAGATGCCCAAAAATAGAGCTGATGCCCACCCCGATTCCAAATCCGAGAAAACCCACCAGAAAGGCTTGTAGGATTAACATGCGGCATAAAAGAGTCGTACTGGCTCCCATTGCTTTTAAAGCTCCTAAATGTTTTAAATTTTCTAAGATAAAAGAATAAAAAGTCTGCCCGGAGACTGCCACTCCTACTAAAAATCCCATGATAATCGTGATGCTAAAGGAGAAAGGGATGCCCGTATTTTTAAACACCCAGTCAATCGTGCTCCAGAAAAACTCCTCTTCGGTATACGCCTTAAGTCCTGTTTGAGTCTCGATATTCTTAGCTACGAGCTTTAGCTCCGACTCTTTTTCTGGGGCAGCCAAGATAAAGGCTAAATTTTTTCTTTTGGCTGGAATGATTTGAAGAGCTCGATCATAGGTGGTAAAAACGTAAGGATACCCAAAAAACGAAGGATCGACTTTGCAGATGCCTGCGACCGTTAGCTCATGGTCGTTCACGTCGAGCTTATCCCCAATACCAATGGGGTGCTCTCTTCCTATGCTAAAATGATGGACAGCCACTTCATCAATTATAACAGCTCCATCTTGCCAAATATCTTCCAAGGAACCAGCCACCATTTTGGAAGGCGCTCCAATCAAGGTGGTTGTATCAAGACCCATCAATTGAATCGACTTAAAGGCTCCATCTTCCAGACGCGCTTGTTGAATGGAAAAAAATAAAGGGACTGCCCATTTAACACCATCGATGGAACGCACACGTGGCAGATCTGTTTGCAGTAAAGGAAGGAATTCACTGGGTTGTTGAACTAGAGGATCAACAACCCATAATGGAACTTGAATATTCCGAAGAGTGGCTGTGCTCCATCTGAGAAGACCAAAAAAAACAGAGCTTTGATGGGTCATTAGAAGGACTGAGAAAGAGAGGGCTGAGACCAAAAGAAGATATTTGGCCCGATCTCCCATTAACATTTTCAACGCAATTTTGTACATTGTTAGAGCCCCTATTTTACTTTGATCGAATAAATTAAGGGAAGCTCCATTGTGAGCAAATCCAACTGAGGTGCTTTGAACGAAGTTCAAGCGCCGATAGCACGAGGCATTGTTAAAAAGAGGCGAGAAGTTCGAGAAAGAAGGCTGGGTAAGTTCAAATTTGGAATTGATGTATCAATTCAAAAAAGATTGCGAGAAAACAGTTTTATCGCTTATCTTGACTGCTTGTCTTTTGGGGGTTTAGCTCAGTTGGTAGAGCGTCTGATTTGCATTCAGAAGGTCAGGAGTTCGAATCTCCTAACCTCCAAATCGGTTCGTGTGGACTCCAATGGTCCCTATGCGGTCATAGCTCAGTTGGTTAGAGCGCGACACTGATAATGTCGAGGTCCCAAGTTCAAATCTTGGTGACCGCAACTATTTTAAAAGCAGAGCACTTAGTCTTAGTTTTTTTAGAAAACTTTTTTAGTAGGCTGGTGCTTGAGGATAAAGCGGCGTTCTTTGAGGATAGGAGAAGAACGGTCAATCCATTGACGACGAGCTGCAGAGCGCACCATCGTAACCGTCAACGTTAAGAGAAGATAGATAAATACATTCACACACTCTTTTTTATATTTAAGATAGAGTGCGATCATAATAAAAGGGGAAAAAGCCACGTACAAAGTTGTGACAACCAGCGAAGCAATCGTTATCATGGAAGTATAAAAGACTCGTTCTAGGATAGAGGCGGTGTGGAGATAGCGATCGGAGAGCGCAAGGGCAGGGAACGGGTGCTCTAAGAAAGAAAACAAATAGGTAAAACCTCGATCTTGTGAATACAGTTTTCCATCTAGAACGCCAGAGAAGCCGACCCCTTGATCTGTGAAAGGGAGATTCTCAAAATAGGCAGCCTCTGTATATTCTTTGAAAATGGGGTTTTTAAAAAGATATTTAGGATTCATTTTGTAATCCAAGGTTCCTTTCCACTCCTCCATTTTGAGCCATATGTGAAGCGCTTTTTTAATCGCAACCACTACGGCTGTGCGGTCTTTACTGCTTTTGCAATGGACGTGGTAGGGGATATTTAGAAGCTGGCATATAAATGCACGTAAGATAATTCGATCGTGCAGTTGGGTGCATTTTTTGAGTTCATTTAATTGCGTGGAAACAGCTTGTTTAATATCAGAATTCAACGTGTCGGCAATTTTTAAATAGTATTCTTCAAGACCCTTTGTTCCATCCGCATTAATTTTCTCTGCTATATCCGATCCTGTCGAAGAAAACCGATGGCTTTGGCCTAAAAAGGAGTTATGATTGGTCTGGGTGGAAAAATGGAGAAGTTTTAATTGGACAGGGATTGTTTCTCCTGAATTAAGTCGGAATTGCCTAGATCCATTTGAGAGGTCTTTTAAGACCTCGTTTTCTTGTGTTAAATAGTCTCTTTCACTGGCATTGATAGGCGCAGCGTTTACCAAATTCTCGATTACAACGGGATATAAATAGACGCCGTTTTCTAAATATAGATTTTCTTTGGTGATTTGACCCGATTGAAATGTTTGACAAATCAATTTGTTAAGAACCTCCTCAGCCTTGAGTTTGGTTTCAATGCGTCCTGCGGAGTAGATGACGTCGCCCTTATTATCTAAATTAAGTCGTCCGTTTTGGACATGGGGATTACTTTGATCATACGAAGAGGGGATGGCGTGAGTAAGTAATACAGTTTCTCCTTTCTCATCCTTATAAGAGAGCCCGTTTGCCTGTTCAGGGGGTCGGTAAAGTTGCATTATTCCCCATGTATTTTCTTTTAACTCAGCGCGGATTTTACATACTTCCCGGCAAAGAGCCTCTTGGAGCTTAAGGTCCGAATGTGGTATAAGAGAATTCAATTTGAAGCTAAGGAGAAATCCGAGTTGGGATTCATCAAAGTCGAAAAAGACAAATTCTGCAAGAGGCATGAGGTTGGGGCACTTTTGAAGTCCCGTACTTATTGCAATGTTGGTTAATCTTTCATGGGCTTTTGTAACAAGTCCCTGGGCCTTGGCCAGAGGGAGTTGAATTTTTATTTGACTTTCTTGGTCCAGCCGGTTCGTCAGACTATGTGCGATTTCTTTACGGATTTTCTTAGTCTTTTTTTGCGTTGATAAAATATTTGATTGGGTTCTCTGTTGCATCACTTCATCTACTAACGCGTCTAAGTTTTGATAAGGTTCTGTTTTTTTCTCACCCTTTTTAGAACCAAAAACTTCTGTAGAATTTCTAGGATTTAAATAAAGGTTATAAGTCGGTTCTTTATAGACGATAGGATTCGGTGTCCCACACACAGGTTTTGATGGTATTTTTAATGTCATATAAAATATATTTTAACATTAAATTTATTTGAAAGCAAAATTTAAAGTTGATGTATTAAGAGGGGGGCCATAAAATGCCGTTTTAGAAGGGTACTGGAGTAAGAAAGGTTTTCTGTATGTCTATGAAAATTAGGAGGATAGCAGTAACAGGAGCGGCAGGTCAGATCGCCTATAGCCTGCTTTTTCGGCTCGGAGCAGGGGAGCTGTTTGGCAAAGACCAGCCGATTGCTTTGCACCTTTTGGAGGCTCCGCCGGTTTTAGAGGCCCTCAAGGGGGTCGAAATGGAGCTGCAAGACTGCGCTTTTCCGCTTCTTCAAGAGATTCGTATGGGAAGCGACCCTTATACCGTTTTAGAAGGGGCCGATACGGTGTTTCTTGTTGGGTCTAAACCACGAGGGCCCGGGATGGAAAGGAAGGAGCTGTTAAATGAAAATGGCTCTATTTTTGTATCTCAAGGCAAAGCTTTAGGATCAGTTGCTGCAGAAGGAGCTATCATCCTTGTCGTCGGAAACCCTTGTAATACCAATTGCCTTATTGCCCAAAAGTATGCAGGGAAACACTGCTTTTATTCGATGACGCGCCTGGATCAAAATCGAGCCATTTCCATGCTCGCTCGTAAGGCCGGTGTCCGGGTGAGAGATGTCAGCCCCATCGCCATTTGGGGGAACCACTCTTCAACGCAGGTGCCGGATTTTCTCAATGCCTATATTCATAAAAAATCCGTTGTAGAGGTGATTCGAGATCGAAAGTGGCTCGAGGAGACTTTTGTAAGTGATATCCAAAAGCGAGGGGCTGTTGTCATTGCAGCCCGTGGAAAATCGTCCGCAGCTTCAGCAGCCTCTGCTGCTATTGATAGTATGAAATCGCTTCTAACGCCTACGCCTGAAGGAGAATGGTTTTCTATAGGGATAAACTCGAATGGAAATCCTTATGGAATTGAGCCAGGACTTATTTTTTCCTTTCCCTGCCGCTCCAATGGGAAAGGGCAGGTAGAAATTGTAAAAGGGCTGAAATGGGATCCCTTTTTAAAAGAGAAAATTCATCTGACAGAAAAAGAATTAATCGAAGAAAGAATGTTGGTTAAGAATTTATATGAAGTCTGAGGTTCTATTTGAAATTACAAAAGATAATTTAGAAACGGGACTGCGGGGGTATCCTGTGGGATATTGTCCCACTTCTACAGTGGATCCTCAGAAGGGACTTTTCTATATGGGACATCCTATTTCTGAACTGGCGGGCTGGAGTCCCGAAGAAGTGATCTACCTTCTCATGCATCGAAAAGCGGGGTCAGCATTGGAAGTGAAATCCTATTTTTCCAGGCTTGCTTCTTACGGAACTTTAAAGCAAGAAACAGTGGAAGCCATCCTCCAACTGCCTAAACAAGGCCACCCGATGAAACTCTTTTCAGCGGCGCTTCTTATTGTCGGTATGTTTGAAAATGAAAGAAATTACCATTTGGCGTGTGAGCATGTGATTGCTAAGATTCCTCAAGTGGTGGCTCTAGTGATTAATCATCATGCGGGGTGGGGAAAGACACCTCCTCCCAACCCTCAGCTAGGCTACATGGAGAATTTCACCGCCATGGTCAATGTACCGGGAAAAAATCCCAAACTACTGGGGGAGGCTTTTAAATTGTTTAATGTTCTCCACTATGACCATGGAGGAGGAAACCTTTCCACTTTTGTAGGGAAGGCAGTGGCTTCGGGTCTGGAAGATATGTATGGTTCTCTTGCAGCTTCTATGTGTGCATTGGCAGGTTCTCGGCATGGAAAAGCCAACCAAGATTGCTTAGAATTTATCCGAGAAGTTTTAAAGGAAGTAGGGGAAAATGCCACCGCTGCTAAAGTCGAAAAACTCATCCGGGGTCGTCTAGCAGATGAGAAATTAGTCTTTGGGTTTGGACATGCGGTGTTACGTTTTGAAGATCCACGCGCTACAGTAATGTATGACTATCTTAAAAAACATTTTGCTTCTCATCCGCTCGTTAAGATAGGTCTTCTTTTGCGCTCAGAAGGGTCCAAAGTTCTCTCGGAAAATCAAAAAATTTCCGATCCACATCCCAATGTCGATGCTATCTCAGGGGCAATGCTTGTGACAGCAGGTTTTGATTATCCAGAATACTTCACAGTGCTTTTTGGACTTTCTCGAGCGGTAGGGATTGCGCGACAAATTGTGTATGAAAGGCTCGAAGCGCGGCAAGGAAAGGGAACCCCTATCGTTCGCCCTAAATATTTCTATAGCGGGCCGTAACCAGCGCATTGAACTGCCGCGAATATTCCCAGCGCATACTGGGAAATAAGGGCTATTATAGCAAAAGAGAGGTGAGCCTTTCCTCTTTGCTGTATGCAACCAATACTGCAGGTTCCTTTTCCTTGATTTAAAAATGAAACATAGGTGTGCAAAAGCTCGCCTGCCATCCAAATGACTGCTCCCCCTCCTAGGGTTAAAGCAACCGGAGCTGCCGGACAAGAAAGGCGCCTTTTCAAGGCTATCGCAGTCAAGAGCTTGCACGTAGAGAAGGCGATGCTTCCCATAGGCCCTGCCATATCAATAACTGTTTCACCCCAGTCCGAGGGTCGCTCTTGGTTGGTGGTAGGGGTGGGGTCAAAGGCTTCGCAACCGTTTGGATAAACATTCACGTCGGTGCTACGTCCTTTCAGGCATCGGTTTGCCAGAGCATGGCTTATCTCGTGAACAAATGCATGTGCACGCGCTTGGGTTATCCACTGAAATACCTGATTTTCTATACATCTCCTTAGGACGTAACTAATAAAATCTGGCGGATTTACTCCAGGGGAAGCTGAAAAATCCACAGGTTTATTTATGAAATTTAAAGAAATCTCGAAAAGCTTATATGTGCCTTCCGATCCAAAAATGATAGAATTTAAAATCAACATTTTTAAATAAAAGTTCTAAATATTTTAACATTTTAATTATTAATTTTCAAAGCATTTTATCCAGTCTAGCAGTCCTGGAACCTAGGAGAGCATGATATAAAAGCCCGCGTGATCCGAGCGCTGTAATGACGTAATGAGTGGGGCCTATCTGCTGCAGGATAGGAAAGTAATGGGCCGGGTTGGTGACGCGGATGCCTGCATGGCAATCGAGAAGGGGAAAGTGGGGTTTTAACAGCTCAATGGCCTTTGCGGGGTCGGGGATGTCATCGATCCGTTCTCGTTCGTAGGTTGCACCTACATGGCATGTTAGAGGTTGTTCTGTAAGCGCTGTATACACCTTAGAGGAGGTACTTTTCTCTAAAGGCTTTTCTAAGCGGCAGGTCAGCACCTGACCTTTTACAAAATTGATTTTTAGCTTTTCTCTTTCTTTAAAGAAACGGATTCCAGCCCCTAGGGCTAAAAGGGTTAGATCATAACCTTGCAAGGTTGCGAGCGTTTCTATTTTTTCTATATGAAGGACCACCCCTTTTTTTTGACAAGCCAACCACAACCCTTGAAGATAAAGGGAAGGAAATACCGTCATTCCAGAAGTGATAAGGAACTTTTCTTTTTCTAGCTGAATGACATCCGGCCCAGGATGAAGGATAGGCCCCATTCGCAAGATCCCTCTTCGATCTGCCACAGGCTTTCCGAGCGCCTTTTCTGCCTCATCGATCAGTTTTTTGGTCCATTTCAGCGCTTCTTCCGCTTCCCAACTGAGCCTTCCCTTTTCGCCTGGGTAAGGATGAAACAGCCCGGATGAAATGCCGGAGGCGCCTGCACCGATTCCCTTTTGGTCTATTAAAGTGACGTGGTATTTTTCAGAGAGAAAGTATGCCGCTGCAAGCCCTGCAAAACCTGCCCCAATGACAGCTGCTTTTCTCATTCTTCATTTAAATTCGCTTTTCCGGACTGCGATGAAGAAGGTGTCACTCTTCGTTGTACGATAAGAAAGCTTTCTGCGGCAAAATTGAAGAAAAATACAACCACAGGAGAGATGAGACCAGCAAATGGAATCATGATGACAAACCACTGCAGTCCTATGGCCCATATTCTCTCCGTCACAAAATAGGTCATTCCTGTCAGAGCAGCGGAGAGAACCAGAAAGCCGACAATGAGGATAAGAGGAAAAAGTCCTAAAAGTAGAAGAACAGTATGCAGAAAGGGCTCTCTTGCAAATCGCTTGAGCACTTGTTCAGCCAGATCCCAGCTCATCTTCGATTTTAGAGCAACCACTGGAGAGAGAAAAAATACCAGCGCTAGCGACATTAAAAGAAGGACAAGGGATCCCGCAATTAAAAGGAAAGGACCGAAGGATAAAATCCCTCCTAAAATTTCTCCCATTGCCGGAATGTTTTTGAGAAGATAAAAAATACCTAAAATGAACCATAAGACTAAGTACGCTGTTAAAACAGGCAGCAGAAGTGAGCTAATGCGTGCCATCAATTGCCACGAATGTTTAAGCGTCTTGTTGACAGAAAGAGATTTTTGTTTAACTTCATCGTGGTAGAGGCGGACTAAAGGAACTGCAGCTGCTAAGAAGAGAGACATGCACAGAAAGCTTGGAATGAACGCCAAACTTGATCGAATCCAGGGATTAGCTTCGATCCACAAGGTATGACTTAAAACGACAATCATTCCACCCATTAAAAGAACAGGGAGGATAAAAAAAATCTTTTTTCTAGTTAGACTGAAAAAAAATGCCCGATTGAAAGCTTGTTCTAGCTCTTGCCACATCTTGGATGGAATGTTACATCACTCACTCATTAAGAGACAACAGGCACTGAAGTTTTTCTCATGCGAGGGTCAGGACTCTTTGAAGCGAAAATCACCTGGTTTTTAGGGCTCTTTTTTCTTAGAGTTGAAAATAGGCTTAAAAAGTCCATACAATCGGCTGAAATTTAGCTTAAGCAAGAGGTCTTATGTTTCTCAGAACTTCTCTTTGCATTTTAAGATAGAGGCTTGCAAGCCCATTCGAACGCGAAGGGGATAAGATCTGAGGGAGTCCTATCTCTTGAATGAAGTAAGGAGGATATTTAAAAAGATCCTCAGGGAGGTGTCCGGAATACACTTTGATAAGCAGGGCTGCTAGCCCCCTTGAAATGAGGGCTTCTGAGTCGGCATTAAAGTAAACCATCCCCTTGACAAAATAGGTTTCAAGATAAAGAAGACTTTGACAGCCCTCTACTAGGTTATCTTGGATTTTTGAGGTCGGTGAGAAAGGGGGGAGATCTTGCCCCATTTCAATTATTTTTTCGTATTTTATTTGCGGAGAGGTAAATGTGAGAAATAACTTTTTAAGTGACTCTTGTATTTCAACGACCGTCATAAGGTATATTATATCTTACGATGATTTTAGAAGAAATCGTTCTCTATCGATTTGGGGGTTATATCACCTGCGTATAGGAGAAACCCCAGAGGAGCATTGAAAATAGGCCAAAAATCTCATAAAAGCGACGCACTTTTAAGCAAGAGGTTTATTATTAGACAAAGTTAAATGAGTTGATGATATCTTTGCATGAATGACACAGCGGCTATTGAAGCAGCGAACCATCGTGATCCTTGATCCTAAAAGAGAAGATCCCAAAAGGAAGAAGGATATTTTTAAGTTTTTTATTCCTCCTCAGCAGCCTTCATCTCTTTCTCTAAAAAATCGCATTTAAGCAGTACCCAATAAAAAAGCAATAGAAGAGAATAGTAGACCTTTAGCTTAAGCAACGGATCTAGTTAAAAAACAGTGGGGGACGGCATGAAGGGAGACTTTTTATTTTTGGGAACCGGGGCCTCGATGGGGACTCCGGTAGTTACTTGTAAGTGTGCTGTGTGTGTCTCACAAGACCTTCGCAATCATCGCCTCCGTCCCAGCGGGCTTCTGAGAATAGAGGGGAAGCAGTTTTTATTCGATGCTGGGCCTGATTTTAGGCACCAAGCGCTGAAGGTAGGCATCGATCAGCTCGATGGAGTCATTTTGACACATGGGCATTATGACCATATTGGAGGGTTTGATGATTTGAGGGTTTTTTATTTTTATAAACATCAAGCCCTTCCCTGTCTCTTATCTCGTGCAACTTATCACGAGTTAAAACTGCGTCTCCCTTATTTTTTCGAAGCCAATTCCGATCAGGGGATGGGAGGATCTCGGTTTCAGTTCAAAGTAATCGATGAAGAACACGCAGATGTTTTATTCTGTAATTTGCAGTGGAGAATCTTTTCCTACACTCAGAATAAGATGCAAGTGAGCGGCTACCGCCTCGGAAATTTTGCCTATGTCATGGACCTGAAAGAGTACCCTTCTTCCATTTTTGACCATCTGAAAGGGGTGGAAGTATTGGTTTTAAGTGGTCTGAGACAGAGACCTTCTCCCGCCCATCTCACACTGGACGAGGCTTTAGAGTTTTCCAAAAAGGTGGGGGCTAAACAGGTCTGGTTTTCCCATGTTTCGCATGAGTTGGACCATGAAAAAACAAATGAACAGTTGCCGAGAGAAGCACAAATGGCATATGATGGTTTGGAAATTTCAATTGTATGTTAACAGACAATAGTTTCAAAGATGCCAAAACTGCTCTTCTAGTGGGGACTTATTCGTCAGGTCCGTATAAAGAAGAATGTGAAGATTTTTTAAAAGAACTTGAAAGACTGTGTGAAACCTATGGTCTCACAGTGGTTGAAAAAGTGGCATGTCCCATAAAAAAAGTAGATGCAGGGACCTATATTGGCTCTGGAAAGCTCGAAGAAGTGCTTTTGCTTGCGCGAGAAAAAAGCGCAGATATCGTCGTTTTTGACGATGAAATCTTGCCCAATCAGCAACGAAACCTCGAGAAGTTTTTTCAACTTCCGGTGATCGATCGGACAGAACTTATCATCGAAGTGTTTGCCCAACGAGCTCAATCAAGAGAGGCGAGGCTTCAAATCGAACTTGCCAAAGTCAAATACCAACTTCCACGCCTTAAAAGAATGTGGACGCACCTTTCAAGGCAGACAGGAGGGGGAGGAACAGGAGGAGGAGCCTATTTAAGAGGTGCAGGAGAGCTCCAAATCGAACTCGACAGGCGGATGCTTCGAAAGCGCATCATTCAACTGCAAAAAGAAATCGAAGAGGTTCAAAAGCAGAGGGAAACTCAACGACAAAAAAGAATCCGGACAGCTATTCCCTCTTTTGCGATTGTGGGGTATACGAATGCTGGTAAGTCGACCCTTCTCAATGCTTTAACCGAGGCAAAAGTGTTAGCAGAGGATAAGTTGTTTGCTACTTTAGACACAACGACGCGTAAATATATCCTTCCCAATCGACAAGAAATCGTACTCATTGATACAGTCGGTTTTATTCGTAAAATTCCTCATACGCTGGTGGCAGCTTTTAAATCAACCCTTGAAGAAGCCGTTTACACAGATATTTTGCTCCATCTCATAGATTGCAGTCATTCAGCGGCAGAACTCCAAGCGGAAGCGACGATTTCTGTGCTCAAAGATCTACAGGCAATAGAGCGTCCTATCATCACGGTTCTCAATAAAATTGATGCGTGCTTCAATCCTGCAATTTTGTATAAGCTGCGGATTAAATATCCCAAAACAGTGCAGATTTCAGCACTCACACACGAAGGATTCGACAGACTTCTCGAAAAGATGACGGAGGAAATCCAAGCTCTTAGAAAGAAAGTCCGTTTGCGGGTGCCACAGAGCCATTATGCCCTCGTGAGCGAGTTGATGCGTGAGGGGCGGATCATTGAATGCACTTACGAAGATAATGATATCATGATCCATGTGGAGATTCCTGGACGTCTTGAACATAAAGTAAAGCCCTTTCTTTTTGTATGAATGTAAGAGAATTACCATTATCTGAGCGCCCTCGCGAAAGACTTCGTTATCAAGGAGCAGAAGCTCTTTCTACAATAGAACTTCTGGCTATTTTGCTTTCGACGGGAACTAAGAAAGCCCCGGTTTTAGATCTTGCAGCCCAACTTCTCTCCCATTTCGGGTCGCTTAAAAAACTCATGCATGCATCGGTGGAAGAGCTGATGGAAATAGAAGGGATTGGCCCTGCTAAGGCTATTCAGCTCAAAGCAGCTTTGGCCCTCACTCAGAAAGTATTTCAAGAAAATCCCCCCTCGTCTCCCCCCATTGATACAGCGGCTGCCTATGAGCTGCTCCGTTATGAATTATCCCCCCTCAAGCAGGAAGCTCTTTACGTTATCTTAAAAGATGTGAGAGGACGTCTGATCTCTGTAGAAAGAGTCTCTATCGGGACGCTCTCAGAGGTTCTCGTTCATCCAAGAGAAGTCTTTTTCCCAGCTGTGCGTCATAAAGCCAGTAGCTTAATTTTAGCGCACAACCATCCCTCGGGCGATCCAACCCCTTCAAAAGCCGATCTTGAAATGACTCGTCATCTCATCCGGTCCAGTCGTGTGATGGGCATTTATCTCGATGATCACCTGATTATAGGATCTAGTTCGTATGTATCTCTTAAGAGTGAAGGTTGTTTTTCAGAAGCTCTATAAATCCTGTTGTCAACATTTGAACGGCAATTAAGGAGATGACCATGCCTCCGAGTTTTTCAAAGGCGATAAGCCCTTTTTGACCTAGGAACATTTTAATGGTGGAGGAAGCAAGAAGGACGAGGGCTGTACAACTCCAGGCGATAAAGATAGGAATCACCATCCACAGAGGATTCGATGATTCTTGAGAATAAATCATCACAGTGGTGATAGCCCCAGGCCCTGCAACTGCGGGCATCGCAAGGGGAAAAATAAAAGGGTCTCGCTGCGGTACTTTTAAGGTTGTGGGCTTGGGAAAAATCATGGTGAGGGAGATCAAAAATAAAAGGGTTCCCCCGACAATTCCCATCACATACCTGTCAATGCCGAGAACGCTTAAAATTTCTTCCCCAAAAAAGTTGAACAACAAAAGAATAAAAAGGGCGATCACCATTTCTTGGAAGATAATCTTACGCTGACGTTTAGGAGGGTACTTGCTTAGAATGCCCACAAAAAAAGGAACATTTCCAAGGGAATTTAAAACAAAGAATAGAGAGGTTGTTGCGCTGACAAGAGACATCTTAACCTCTTCATAGAAATAAAGGTATCTTTTGTCAAGCGTTGTCATTAGACTCCAGGAGCTCCCTTTAAAAAGAATTTTTTGACACAAAAAAATAGCAGATGAGACAGTTTTGATTTTTCCAAGCAAACACAACCCTTGTCAAGTCGCTGCCGCATATTGGTATCATCTGGAGCGTTTTCGACATGGTAGAGGGTGTTGAGGTTATGCTTAATCACGTCTGCATCCCGATTCTCATCAAAGGTTTATTCCCATTTTATTAAAAAAATTTTCCCTTTAAGGATGATATGACCGCGTGTTGAGTGTCTCTTCGGAGATAAAGGCGCTCAAGAAAGTGTTCAAAACGGCTCTATGAAAAAGGGAGGTCAGATAGAACATCGCCGCTTTCCTGCAGAGAAATTTCTTCATCGATAACTTCCTTATAAGGGTGGATTTGTAGGAGGCTTAAGGGTAGCAGCACGTATTTGCTTAGCTTTTACACTGACACCCGTGAGTGTATTAGTCAATAGAACAGGATACATGGGGTCATCGCTGGGGGCTACCTTCATGACAATAGGGGTAAGCCAAAAAGTTGTTTTAGAACGGTCAGAGGGGATAATTTCGTAGATAGATCCATCGCTTAGTTCTAATTGGGAACCATTTTGAAGATTTTGCTGTAAGGTAAGAGGCACCTCCGCTTGGACCGGTTTTAGAACAAATTTATCATTCATCCATTTTTCAAGCTCTTGCTTTTGCACCTCAGATAGCCGCGCAACCCCTGTTTTTTTTTGCTCTGCTCGGGACATGACGTCATTCAGTTTGATCAGCCCGATGAGTTTATCGGAGTTAAGTATAGCAAAAAGAAAAAGAGCTAGAATTGGAATAGCGCGAATAAGTTGCATGAATATATCCTTAAAAAATAGGGGTTCAAGCTCCTTTTAAAAAAAATTTTTGTTTTTAGCAAGAGAAGAAATTCTCAAGTTAGGGAACAATATAGGGGCGCAGATGATTGCGTAAGTCTCGGAGAGCAGGGCTTTTATGATCGCGCACTTTTAAAATGGATTCAGAAGACTGGAGATGACGCCATGCTTTATTATAATCAAAACGTTCGGTTGCAATCACGGCAAGATAATATTCTACGACCGAATTTGTAGGATCAATCTGGTGATATTTTTCAAGAACTGATTCTGCTTCTCCATTTCGTCCTAATTGGAGCCAGGTGATGGCAAGCTGTAGGAGACCCGCTCGAAAATGAGGATATTTTTTGAGGTTTTTTTTGAGAGCTTTTTGTTTTTTTATAATCGATTCACGATTCTGATCGACATGCATAAAGACAGTTTTAATCCCGCGGACATCGACTTTTCCGTTCAAGTAATCATCGGCTAGCGTTTCTTGGGAAACGGCCCAATCAAAGGTATAATTTCGCAATTTTTCTAGGAGAAATTTCCCTTCTTTCTTTTTATCCAGGAAAATGAAGTTAAGACCCATGAATAAATTTAAAAGCGGATCATCTCCCAAATAAGGCCTTGCTTTTTCGTACAAATCTAAGGTTTTAGCGTAATCTTTGAGCCCCCAGGAGACAGAGGCTTGGTTGATATAGGCAAGTCCGATCACTTCTTTGAGATTGCGCTCTTGCAGCCGGCGTGTATCGAGACCGAGATAGACATCGGAAGGTAAATTGACTCCACGAGCTGTTGTTTCAATGTTAAGGATTTTTAACCCTTTCCGATACCGCACATAGATATGTCCCGGAGGCGTGATGATTTCGAGAGGAAGACCAATCCTTTGGGCAAGAGAGAGATAAAGAATGGAAACGCCTAAGCAAACACCTTCGCGGCTGTCCATTACAGACGGAAGAAAGGTGTAAAGGTCAATGTCTTTTGCATAGATGGAATGGGGAGGAAATCGAAACCGCATTTCTTGAAAAATAAAATTGCTGATTTCTCTAACTTGGTCTTCCGGCGTGGCCGATTGAGGAAGCCTTGCTATAATTTGAAGAGCCATGAGGTCCAAGGCGGCTTCATATTGCCGAATTTCTTCCACATTTTCATTGAATTGTTCGATAAAAAGCCCCCGACTTAGATCGATTTCATGGGGCTCGAGAGTTAAAAGCTCAAGGCGTGTCCAAATTTGATGACCTTTTAAAAAACGATTAGGCAGCTGCTGGGCCAGTTTTTCCACCGCAAGCAGCTGCTCCGGCTTGAGTTTAACCGGCTTTTGAATTTGTTCCCTTGTAATTAAAGAAATGAGAGGCTGAATATCGACAAGCGGGAGCGAAGTAGGGAGTTTTTTGGGATCGATTTTTCCCCCTGATAAAAGACGCCAAGCATGGATCAATGCTTCTTTTCCTTCAGGAGTTTCAGAATAAATTTCATAAAAAGCTAGGTGTTCTGTCACGGATAGGGGATCTAAACTATTGAGCCGTGTACGTAGGGAAAGATCTTCACACCACACGAGACAGGGGAAGAGTAAAAGCCAGAGAAAATATCGCATATTTTGTATCATATACCGCTCTGGTCTGATTTGTAAATATTTAGGTATGGGTCATTCACACTGCATTATAAAGTTCATAAAAATTTTGCTGTTTAACAAAAAATTATTATTTTCTTGTATACTGCCACCAATAGATTGAGACACGGATTTGCGGTAAACTGAAGTGCCGTAAAAAACCGAAGGAGGTCATAAT
>DAIDHO010000019.1 GCA_027459675.1 Parachlamydiales bacterium
AGCAAGAAGAACCAAAAAAGACTTTGCCGAATGTATACGTGAAATGGTGGACATTCATTATGCTGATGCAGAAAAAATCAGACTGGTTCTTGATAATCTGAATACGCACCGATTATGTACTCTTTACGAGTATTTTTCTCCTGCAGAAGCGAGGAGGATCATTAAAAAAATCGAGATACATTACACGCCGAAACATGGAAGTTGGCTCAACATGGCAGAAATCGAAATATCTGTGCTTGAACGGCAAAGTCTTAAAAGGCGTTTAGAGAGTGCTGAAAGTGTGGCTAGAGAGTTGGATGCCGCTGTTGAAGAGAGAAACCGACTTGAGAAAAAAATCCATTGGGCATTTTCAACAGAACAAGCAAGAGTTAAACTGGCGAGAATATATTGTTAAAGACTTATGTGGTCAGGCACTAGTCGTCCATCAATTCTTTGTGCTATTTTCAAATCTTGACAAATTGCGGCAACCAAACCTTGATGATCTAACGCTGCTGTTTGGATTTTTCCTTCGGAAATTTCTGTCATACATACCCTCTTTTTTTGAAAGAAAGTACTAAAGCAAGCTCCGTCCAACTAATTCAAAAAAATTCATTGCGAGGTCTAGGAATGTAGGCTTTATTATTAGGACGCCTCTTTTTTTTAATAGAGCATTCCTAACCTTGCTCATAATCTTGAATGACCATTTCCATGGAGGTTTCAGGGCCCATTTTATGGACATTCATCCAGCGAAATAAAGACTCTTTTCGAAACCATGTAAACTGCCGCTTGGCATATCGGCGGGAGGCTTTCTTAAATTCTTCCATAAAATGATGCCAATCATCCGTTGTTTGCCTCGTTTGTAAATACTCAAGCGCTTGTCGGTAACCGATGGCTTGGGAGGCCGATGTATTCTTTCTTAATCCTTCTTGATCTAATTTCTTCACCTCTTCTAAAAAACCTTCCGCGATCATTTTATCACATCTTTCATCAAGGAGAGGATATAAAATTTCTTTCGGCTTATACAGAAACCAGCACCGAAAATCGAATTCGTGAGCAGGAGTTGCCCCTTTTTCAAAATAGGATACTTTTTGATTCGTCAACTGGATAATTTCCAGGCCTCGAATGATTTTGTGCCGATCTCTTTCTGTAATGGTTCTAGCATATTCAGGATCAAACGCTTTTAATCGCTCGTACAAAGCCAGGGTCCCTTTCGCATCGATTTCTTTCTCAAGGCGCATCCGCACCTCAGGCACAGAGGCAGGCCCCCGAGGAGGACCATAAATTAAAGTATGAATATAAAAACCGGTTCCGCCTACTATGATCGGAACATGGTCTCTCGCATAAATTTCCCTAAATGCTTGCTGAGCATCATGATAAAAATCGACGACGTTAAAAGTCTCGTCGATATCACGGCTATCGATAAGATGGTGCCGGATTGTTGTCCTTTCCTCGGGTCTGACCTTCGCTGTTCCAATATCCATTCCTCGATAGACTTGCATTGAATCAGCAGAAATAATTTCTCCTCCCAGGGCTTGGGCCATTCGAATGGACATGGCAGTCTTCCCCACTCCCGTCGGTCCTGCAAGGATGATAACTCTACGTTTTTTGGGAGTAAAAGGAACTTTTTTACCTTGGGGCAGATGAAACGGACTAATAATGTCCTGCACCGTTTTATCGCCAAGAGTGGAACTCGATGTCACAAAACCTCAAATACTGCAGGCTTAACAATATTAAAATTAATTTTTAAAGACAAGGGGAGGTCCATAGGGAATTTAACCGAGACACTTATAAACTACTGAACAACTTCTAGACGAACCCTGCGTCCTACGCGCGCACCCACTGTCATGGCTATGGTTCGCAGAGCTTTAATTGTACGCCCTTGACGCCCCACAATCTTACCTACATCCTGAGGAGAAACCTTTACTTCGACCACAGTTCCTTGTTCTCCCTCTACAAGATTCACATCGACCGAGTCCGGAAGGTCTACAAGGTTTTTAATCAGGTATGCAACAAATTCTTTCATATTCTTCTATCTCAATTTTAAAAAGGTCCAAAAAAACACTCTATCATTCCCCTGGATTTTGCGACAAGAAAAGCTTGAAAAACTTTTATTATTTTAAAGTAAAAACAAATTCGAAATTAGTTTAATAAAAAGATGAGAGTAGGCATGAGGCCCATCTAAAGGGGGGCTGTTTTATGAAAATGTACTCAATCAGAGATGAACGTGAGTGACTCTCTCTATTAAACCTCTTGCTTAAGCAAAAGGTCTATTTACTAGTGTGTAAATCAGTAGGCTGCTTCAGAAGTGGGGCAAAAAGCGACGTTAGTTGCTATAGCTCAGAGGTTTACACACTTTCTTTGCTCATTTCAATGAACGCTAATTGAGGAATACGAAGATCAATCACCTGTTTCTCAAGAGGAAGGGTTTTTCTTAGTTCTAAATAATTACCCAGCTCTTGGGCAAAATTTTTAGGAGTAAGACGTAAGAATTTAGAAACCCCTTTCTCTTTCAGAACTACGACAACTTCTCTTTGTCCAAGGGAAGGGGCTGTGGAGGCTCTCACATCTAAAGAAACGACTGGGAGAGAGTACTCAAGCATCATTTTTAGAAAAGTAAGAGCAAGAACCACTCTCTCTTCCTTTAAAGGTTGATTCCAGGTAAAGGTTTTAATACCAATTATAATCTGGGGAAGTTTTTTGGGTGAAAAAAAAGGAGAGATTGGAAAAGGAACGCCTTCTTCATCGAGCGCCACATTCTCAAAATCATACAACCAGGCAAGAGGCTGGCGTACGGTGTAATCAATGTAGACGGTATCAGGTTTAATGACCTTGAGAAGAGCTGTTTTAATCACAGGAGAGGAGCAAAGCTTTTTTTGTGCAAGGAGGGAATCGAACTGGGAATCTAGAATAGGCCTATCGGCAGAAAGATCGATCAGCTCGGCAAGATAGGGTGTTTTAAGAGCTTCTCTTTGAGGGCCCGTTTGGACAATGCGGCATAAATAATGGCTCGGCTTATGCACCTCTTTTAAACCATGCATCACTTTATACACACTTCCAGGAACGAGAAGAAGCGTGCCTACAATCCAAGCAACGGCCTGCACAGGCGCTATTGTTTTCATAACTCTACGGGCGGATTCTCAGGTGGTCTAAGGTGCCTCTTATGCACGCGCCATCGATGAAGGCTTGCAATCATCACACGGTCTATCACTTCCGACAGGCTCAACCCTTCGGCTTTCCAAATGACAGGATAAACACTCATTGGCGTGCACCCGGGCATGGGATTGACTTCATTTAAGATCCAGCTACCCTCGGGATCCAAAAAGAAGTCGATCCGAGCAAGACCGGAGCATCCCATGGCTCTATAAACGGTTAGGGCAATTTCTCTTCCTTTTTGTAGAACATCGGGAGGAAGAGGTACTTTAGGGATCGAGGGGTTGCCTGAGGCGCAATATTTATTTTGATAGGTGTGGAGCTCTTCCGCCCTGCAGACTTCAGCTGCATCGGAGACCTCTACTTCTGTATCTCCAATGAAACCAAACTCAAGCTCGCGTCCTTTTACTTCTTCTTCGACAAGAAAACGGTAATCTAGCTTAGAGATATTTTCAAGGGCCCTATCTATCTCTGCCGCTACTCTGATGCGATGGACCCCAAAGCTTGATCCGAGATGAACCGCTTTGATGTAAAAAGGAAACTGAAATTCGTTTAAGATTTTTTCTCGCACAGCAACCGGGTTTTTAATCCAATCTTGAATTGTAAATTCAATAAAACGGGCTACTTTGACTCCATGAGAAAGAGCAATGTGTTTCGTCCAGGCTTTATCCATAGAAACAGCACAGGAGCGGAAATCGCACCCGACATAAGGAAGGCCCAGAGTTTCTAAAAATCCTTGGATCGTGCCATCCTCTCCAAAGGGCCCATGCAGAATGGGAAAGACGAGATCCTGGGCCAAAAGTCCAGAAACAACGTCGGGAAGAGCAATTTTTTGGCCTTCATAGATCCATTCCCCTTCTTTTGAGATCGTCCAGTGCTTCGGTTGATAATAGGCCCGATTCAAATCTTGAGTTACCATTTTAGAGGAGAGAAGGGCGACTTCATGTTCAGCAGACGGCCCCCCCTGTAGAATACCGATTTGAAAAGGTTTGATCGGATATTTTGCAAGCTCTGAACCCACATAAGTAATATTCCCTGCTCCTAGCGTAATCACGTTATCATGAGGTCTCAAAAATTCACCGACCCTTTGAAGAAGGTCTGCATAATAGGCAAAATAAACAGGGATAGAGATCTTTTTCTTCAGTTCAAACGCAAATTGTTCACTGCTTAGCCCCGGAATGGGAGTTTCCCTTGCTCCATAAATATCAGTTACGAAAACAACATCGGCTGCCTCAAAGGCTTCTAAAAACCCATTCCAACAATCTTTAAAGCGTGAATATCGATGCGGCTGAAAGAGGGCCACAATTCTTTTTTCTCCAGCCGCTGCTCGAAGCCCCTGGAGTGTCGTTTGAATTTCAGTGGGATGATGAGCATAATCATCGAGAATCATGACTCCCCGATTTTCTCCTTTTTTTTCCATGCGGCGTTTCACGCCCTTAAAGCATTTAAAAGCCTGCCGGATGTGCTGTTCTTGAATACCGAGCTCCAATGCAAGTCCAAAAACACTGGTAGCATTCAAGACATTATGTTTTCCAATCAGGGGGATCTGGATGTTGGGATATCTTTTGCCTTCTTTCTCCAGATCAAAGAAAAGGCTCCACCCCTTTTGACACCAGTTGGTAATCCGAAGATAGGCTTGTGGAGAAAAACCATAGCTTTTGCCTGGTAAATCCAGCTCTCTTGAAATCCCATCGTCGTGGCACCACCACACGTGCTGTGAAACTTGAGCTGCAAACGTTTTAAACCCTTCCATCAATGCTGCGCGGGTTTTCCAGAAATCGAGATGATCTTCTTCAATATTAGTAATGATTCCATATTTTCCTTGATACTTTAAGAAAGTCCCGTCGCTTTCATCGGCTTCTGCGACAAAATATTTTCCCTTCCCTAAACGACCATTCGTCGAGGTATTGAGGGAAATCCCCCCGATAGCAAAAGTGGGATCTAAACCTGACTCAATTAAAACATGGGTTACAAGCGCTGAAGTCGTCGTTTTCCCATGAGTGCCCGTCACAAGCACTGACTCAGACTGCTCCATGAGCCCAGCCAGAAGATGGGATCGATGAATCAGCGGAAGATTTTGAGTGGCCGCTGCTTGATATTCGAGATGGTGAGATTTAATGTCCGACCCATAAATGACAGTGGAAGCTGACCGTACATGAGACGGGTCATGCTCATAGAAAATTTCAATCCCGAATTGCGCTAGCCCCTCTGTAATATCGGTTGTAGCTATGTCGCTGCCTTGAACCAGAGCTCCCCTTTCTTTGAGAATGCGTGCTAGAGCGCTCATTCCCATACCACCGATCCCAATAAAGTGATAACGTGTCATAGATATCCTTTAATCATTAAAAACCTTCTTAATAAGGGTGCTCAGATCTTGTTTGTGTTGATCTTGTCTAAAAACTACAATAGCTTGATGCATCTTCTCTCTTTGTTCAGAGCGGAGTATCTGGGATAAAAGGGCACCCAGTTTATCGACCGTAAGGGTCGCTTCAGGACAGGTGATTCCTCCTTTTACTTTTTTCTCGATAAACTGTGCATTTTTAGTTTGGTGATCATCTGCTGCCTTAGGGAAAGGAACGAGAATCCCAGGAACTGCATAAGTAATTTGTTCCGCAACGGTTGCAGCCCCGGACCTGCAGATCACAAAGCTGGCCGCACTCCAGGCAAGATCCATTCTCTCCTCAAAAGCCTTCACACACGCTAGAATCCCTGCTTCAGCGTACATCCTTCGCAGCCTTTCAGCAGGAGCTGTTTGTCCTGTCACATGAATCACTTGAAAAGAAGTAGTTCCTTTTAAGCGGCAAGCGGCCTCCGAAAAAAGTCTATTAATAGCTTCCGCACCTTGAGAGCCGCCAAAAACGAGAAAAGTGAAAAGATCGGGTTTTAAGTAAAAATATTCTCTTGCCACCTCCTTTTCTGTTAAATTTCGCTTGCCTGTGGGCATTTTGACTTCAATCGTAGGTCCAGAGAGCCACTTGCCGGCTTCAGCAAACTGCAGTGCTGAGACCTTTGCCCACCTAGAGAAAAGTCGATTAACCTTGCCAGGGATTGCATTGGGTTCAAAGAGCACAATGGGAATTTTTTTGAACTTAGCGGCCAAAAGGACGGGCAAAGTATAAAAACTTCCAAAGCCGATTACAAGCCTAGGCTGAATTTTGGATAAAATTTTGAGGCTTTGTAAAATCCCCTGGAAAATGAGCCAGAGAGAACGAAAAATATTAAGTTTGAAAACCGAGCTTGTCTCCACTTCCTCATATTTGAAATCATTCCGATGGAAATACCGGTTGTTTTTAAGACCGCCTCCTATAAAAGTCACATCATACGATTGTTGAAGAAGTTCTTGGGCTAGCGCTTCTGCAGGAAAAACATGCCCCCCTGTTCCCCCTGTTGCAATAATAATTTTATTGGTTTTATCATTAGATTTTTGCATATTTTTGCTCGCGCGCGATGTTTAGAATAATACAAATAACCATGAAGTTTGCAAGAAGCGACGATCCTCCTTGGCTAAAAAAGGGAAGATTGATCCCCTTGCTAGGAAGAAGTCCTGATACCACCCCTAAATTTAAAAAAGCTTGGAAACAGATCAAAAATGTCAGAACGGCAGCGGTATAAAATGCTGCAAGCGTACTTGCTTGGGCAGCAATTGAAAATCCAAAATAACCAATTCCCATATAAAGTGAAACGAGTAGCAAGATTCCAACAAAACCGAATTCTTCTCCAAAAATGGCAGCAATATAGTCGCTGTGCGCGGCGGGAAGATAATCAAGTTTTTGCATACTCTCCCCCAGACCTCGTCCAAAAACCCCGCCCGATCCTGCTGCAATTTTGGCTTGATGCGGTTGATGCCCCTTCCCTTGCAGATCGAGCTCTGGGTGGAGGTAAATCCGAATCCGGTCGTGCACATGGGGCATTTGAAACGCCACGGCTCCCCCTAAAAGGGTTAACACAAGTAAAGGAAGCCCCCAATAGACCCACCGCACTTTTGTCAAAACAAAAAGAACAAGAAGGCTAGTTAAAATGACTGCAACCGTGCCATTATCGGGTTCAATCAAAATCAGTCCAATAGGAACAGCAAGCTTGAGGAGCAATTTCACAAGAGATTTAAAATCTAAGGGAGATACACGCAAAGAAATAGCATGAATAAAGTAGAGGGGAATCAAATATTTTACAAATTCTGAGGGCTGCAAGGAGTAACTCCCAATTCCCAACCATCGGTGGGCTCCATTAATATGCTGTCCGATGCCAGGGATGAAAACCAAGACCAAGAGAGCTGTTCCTGCAATGAGAAAATGGCCGCTCAGCCTTAAAATTTCCCGATATCCTAAAAACCACACTACCCCTGCAAGTACTGTTCCTAGCACGGCATACAGCACTTGTTTGATAAGAGCATGGTAAAGACTTTTCTCAAGAGAGCGGTCGAGGACTTCTGCAGAGCTCGTATTGAACACCATAGAAAGCCCTATGACTACAAGAATAATAACAGAAATCAAGAGAAAAAGGCTCGAGCGCTTCATTAATTGATTCGGATTTTATCACCGGCTTTTAAACGTCGTGCACTTTGCTCATCCATATTATTGAGTTTAAGAAGATCTTCCACTTTCATGTGATGTTTCACCGCAATTGTCCAAGGATTATCCCCCGCTTTGATTGTGTAATATTGCGCACCTTGAGAAGAAGAATGAAGAGCAGGAGAAGAAGAATATTTAGCAGCTGCAGAAGATGGGATTTTTAAAACTTGCCCAATTTTTAACCGAGTCGTCGTCAATTTATTGACTTTCATGATTTCACTGACAGAAACATGATTTTGACGTGCAATCCTTTCAAGAACGTCCCCCTTTTTCACTGTCAATTCCTTATAAGTCATCTCAGGAGCAGCAGCAGGTGCTGATGTAGCCGCAGATGCTTTCGATGGAGCAACGGATTGAAGATCCGTTAAGAAATCAGGATTTGGCTGCTCTGTTAGGGGAACTTGAGGGACGATATGGGGGGTGATATATTGTTCGAGCGCTTTATCCACTTGATCTGGAGAGGTGGGGGCAGCTACAGGAGTCCTCTGAGGTTTAGGTTCTATAGAGCTCACCTCACTTTGATTGGAAGCCAGTACTGTAATCGCAGAAGGCTCTTCTTCAGCCTTGTCTGACTTTAAATTGGTAGCAAATAAAACAACCAAAAGTCCTGCATTGAGGAGGACTGCAATGATAATAGTATCTCTTCTGTTCATCCTTTTTTCTCCTGTAAAACATCCACAATACGTTTAAACTCATCGCCCCGATGGGCATAATCCCGGAACATATCATAACTTGAGCATCCGGGTGATAGTAAAATCACGTCCCCTTCGTACGCAACCCTCTGGCAGAAAATCACCGCATCAGCGAGGGAGGATACAATAGACACCTCATACTCAGGCTTTAAATCTTCCGCAATTTTTTCTGCCGCTTGCCCGAGTGCGACTACTTTACGCACTTTTTTAGTAAAAGACCTCTTCCATATTTCATAGGAGGCTCCTTTGTCAACACCTCCTACAATTAAAAGAACAGGTTGTCGCATCGCTTCAACGGCTTTAAGGGTAGCATCAATATTGGTTCCTTTACTGTCATTCACATAGTCGACTCCTCGGATTTTAGCAACCCACTCGATCCGATGAGAAGGCTTTTTAAAACTTTCGAGTGCTTTTAGAAAAATCTTTTCTGAAACGCCCCACTTTCGACATGCAATCCAAGCAGCCAGCGCATTTTCAACATCGTGTTCTCCTGAAAATGAAGAAGGAGTGCTTAAATTATTCAAAAAGAATACACCATTTTTCGATAAGGTACAATCGGGATTTTGACCGTAGGTGGAATAAGGAACTTTAAGAAGCTTTTTAAAATCTTTTAAAATACTTTCATGGACCCAGCATTCACCACTCGGTTTCATACACAATTGAAGACGGCACTTAGACTCTGCATATTTTTCCATTGAAGCATACCGATCGAGATGGTCAGGGGTGATGTTTAAAATAAGTCCCACATCAAAAAATGGAATAGAAAGCGTATCCAGCTGAAAAGAACTGAGTTCGACTACCGCAATATCACCCCGTTTTGCTAGGGCCACATAGGAAGTAAGAGGTGGTCCCACATTTCCTAAGGCATGTGCAGCAAATCCCGCGTACTGGAGCACATGTGTAATGAGTAAAGTTACAGTTGTTTTTCCATTGGTTCCTGTGATCCCAATCGCCTCGATCCCCGCTTCGGCTAGCTTCTCAAGAGCCAGGGCCGCCTCTCCCACAATAGAGATCCCATATTGAAACGCTTCTTGAATAAGGGGATGCGTAAGAGCCATTCCCGGAGAGACCACTAAACGATCGAACTCTCTTACATTCACCTTCAAAGCAGCTTTTTTCCCATCATTCACTGCCCTTTCAACAGTAGCGGATTCATCATCGACTCCCATGACTGCATCCCCTTCTCTTTCAAGAAGCTCGTAGGCAGCAAGTCCGCTCTTTCCTAATCCGACAATGAGTGTATTCATAAAAACTCTTTTATTAGACCCCTTGTTTTAAGCTAAAGTTCAGCGAAAAGAGTCTCACTGAACTTTGAGGGAGACAATTCCAATTACTGCTAAAATAAGTCCAATGATCCAGAAGCGAAGCACTACTTTTGTCTCAGGCCATCCTTTATATTCAAAATGATGGTGTAAGGGAGAACATAGAAAAATCCGCTTTTTATTACGCAGCTTATAGCTTGCAACTTGTAAAATCACCGACACGGTCTCGGCTACAAAAACGCCTCCAACCAACGCCAGGAGAACTTCACGACGCAAAAGAAAGGCAGCCACCCCTAAAACTCCTCCTAACGCAAGAGACCCCGTATCTCCCATAAACACTTGGGCGGGATACCCATTGTACCATAAAAATCCCAAACAGGCGCCCATCGTTCCACACAGAAAAACTCCAATTTCACTCGCACCTTCAATGTAGAGGATATTTAAATAGCGAGAAACCTCTATATTATTCGACAAAAATGCCACCAACGCTAGCACCCCTGCTGCCAAGATAACGCATCCGCAAGCAAGTCCATCAAGTCCATCTGTGAGATTGACGGCATTGGAAGAGCCAGTGATGACAATGATGGTCATGATAAAACCAACAAGGGCCAGTATTCCCGTTAATTGAAAGAGCGGCTCTTTGTAAAAAGGAACATAATACTGAGTCATAAACTCTGTCGTTTTAGGAGAGTTTTTTTCAGTACGCTCCTTCGGATTGGGAATTTTGTGCATAGCAAGAGCGGTGGGCGGAGCAAACCAGGTCCCGCTGTGTATCTTTTCGGCAAAACCTGGAAAAATTCCATAGGCAGCGATGAGGGCTGCAAAAAGAATTTGAGCTAAGAATTTCTTAAGAGGACTTAATCCTTTAGAATTTTTATGCTTGAGTTTGAGATAATCATCGTATCCCCCGATCCAACCCAGCCAAATAATTGTAACAAAAAAGATAAGGGTATAACTGCTGGTCAGGTCCATCCAAAGCAAAAGCGCTACCATCATAGAAAAAAGCATTAAAACTCCTCCCATGGTGGGAGTGTTTTTTTTCTTTTCATGCAGCTGGGCAAGCATGGGGCAATCTTCCACGCGAATAGACTGACCTGTTTTGAGTTCATAAAGCCGTTTGATAACCCGCGGACCTAAGAAAACAGTCACCAGAAGTGAGGTGAGTGCAGCGAGCAACATGCGCGTTGACGAGTAAGAGAAAGCCGTAGGAATTTTCCATCCTAATGAATTCAAAAAGTTAAACAGAAAAAGCAACATACCTTATCCCAAATTATTCCACACCCTCTCATTCCAAAAGTTGCCACAGTTTATGGCTGTTGGATCCTTTGATGAGGACCACATCGCCTGGTTTAGACAAATCAAATAATGTTTTTTTAAGGGTGTTTAAATCACGAAAAAATTCTGCCGGCTTCCCATGAGAGGCAAACATCTCTATCATAGGCATACACCGTTTTCCATAGCAGAGCAAATGATCAGCCTTAGAAAGAGCGAGCTCTCCTACTTTCTTGTGCCCTTCCTCAGAGTATCTTCCCAGTGTGAGCATTTCTCCAAATACCACAATGGTTTTACATCCAAAAGAAGGGGAAGGCAGATTTTCAAAGGCGGCTTTTGTCGACTCAGGGCTTGCATTATAAGAGTCATTGATGATCAATACTCCATTTCGATCGATTTTCTCAAAACGAAGCTTTATCGGTTTTAGATCTCCCACCCCTTTAAGAATCTCTTCCCACGAAAGCCCCATGAGTTTTGCGACCGTCGCCGCACCGGCAAAGTTTTGAAGGAAATGGGTTTCGGAAAAAGGAAGTCTAAAGACCGGGCTTTGGTCTCCCTGGTAATTGAGCACCCACCCTGCCTCGAGCACGCCTGGCTCAAGCACCATGTCAGCCCTCTCAGCACGTACACAAGCCATTCCATAGGTGACTTTAGCACAGCTTCCTGCTTGCTGAATGGGAGCATACGAGGCAGCTTCCTGTTCAATCACTCCCCATTGAGTGGAAGGATCCATTAAAATTTCGGCTTTTGCAGTTGCAATTCCCTCAAGACCGCTAGGAATTGTATCGACATGCGAATATCCAATTTTAGTGATAACTGCAATTTCAGGCGGAGCTATTTGGACTAACTTTTCAATTTGTTTAAATTCGCTCATGGCCATCTCCACAATAAAAACTTCCTCCTCTCCGGAGGCTCTAAGAATGGCCAGAGGAAGGCCTCGTTGCGAATTACTATTGCCAGGAGTCTTATAAACGGTGAATTTTTGAGAAAGAAGAATGGCAATAAATTCTTTTGTGGTTGTCTTACCTACCGATCCTGTCACAGCAATGATCCGCTGCTTGCGTCTTTTTTGCGCTTCACGCGCTAGCTTTTGCATGGCAGCTACGACATCCTCAACCCGAAGAAGAATAAGTCCCCCCGTTTCTCCCTGGTAGGTGCCATCCACAACTGCTGCTGCTCCACCCTTTTTTCCTACTTCATGCAAGAAGTCATGCCCATCAAATTTTTCACCTCGCAGCGCAAAAAACAAATACCCGTTCTCAACTTCACGGCTATCCATTGCAAAACCGGTGATAGGACGGTCTTGGCAATCCAAACCCAGCAACTCTCCAATCAAACGCAAACGATTGAATTTCATAATGAACAGGCCTCTTGCGTAACTAAAGGTTAGTCGCTTTTAAAAAAAGAAAAAGGTCAAACTATCATTAGTATATTATAAGCATAATATCAATGCTTTCTATTCATATCAAGTCAGAAGCCTTAAAAATCAACCTGAAGGTTAAATGAAACTCCCATCAAGCCCAAATTTCCTGTGCGTCTTTGTTCAACGTTATCAAACGTATTGCTGACAGGATAAATATTATAAAGTTGATTCATCGCAAACCAAAGAGAACCCTCTAATCCTACAGATGGAGCAATCCGGACGGTATCGTTTTTAAGCCAGGTTTCCCATCCTAATCCCACCATTCCCTCAAGGTTAGTGCGAATGACACTGAGTCGGTCATGACTCTTCCCCGGAGTGGTTAACGGGCCTGCGGTCGTGTTTACCACATTATTGTTGCTCAGTTTTTGATTTCCCACGAGCAAAGAAGCAGAAAGGTTTGCCAGAAATGAAAAACGACTTCCAAAATAGAAAGTCAGGTTTGTTCCAAAACGGGGCCCTACCCCCCAAAAATCATTCTTGATGTTACTACTAAAAGTAGTCAGAGTCTCTTCCAATCCTTCCCCAGCGGCAGGAGACAGACTAAAAGTGGTAGAGTGGGTTGTTTGGTATTGCCAAGAACCTCGCAGTCCTAAATAAGGATGAAATACCACCTTGGGAGTCATTTGAAATAGACGTCCTCCAGTCAGGTCCACTGTCCAATAATTCAATCTCCAAACGACCTTTCCTTGATTGGCTTGACCCACATTCGTAAATGAATAAGAAGAATTAAAACCAGCGCCTCCATTATAAGGACTCCCGTTCGTTTCATTCCTTGCATCTGAGTATACATAAGTACTGGTCAAGGTCATGTCCCACCCATCATGATGAGGAAGGTATTTTCCCAATGCTAACCGTACGCCCGAATTCCAATCGTACTCTGGATCTTTGACCTTCACAGTGTTTGTGACACTCGCCCCATTTATTTCAACGGTGGCTTTATTGCCATACCACATATTTTCCATGGAAGGCTTTAACAGCAAATAACTCTCTTCTGTGTACCATTCTTGATCTTGTGAAAGAGGGTAATTATTTTTGATATAGGTGGAAGGCGTATTCGAAACAGTCGAATGACCCCACGAACAAAGAGAGCTCTGTACAAGTAAACCTACGACTGTCAAAGTGCTTATGGATCGTGCCCAATTCATGTTTTATGCTCCTTAAATCTCTAAAAATCAACTTGAATATTGAAATTAAATCCCCATAAAGTAAGATCGCCGTGACGTCGATCTGTTTCAAAAAAAGTGGGTGGGTTGGTCGATGGACCAATGGGGGTTTTTAAAACAATCCACTGATTCATATCGTACCACTGGCCTGCTTCAAAGACAAAGGATGGAGCAATTCTAACGCTATTTTGACGCACCCATCTTTCCCAGCCAATTCCTAACGACCCTTCTAGGTTGCCTCGGATGGCATATTCGTGATGAAAAATCTTAAAGTTATCAGCTCCATTTATAGTCTGCTGAACCTTGGAGCCTCCCATAAGGACTGACCCCGCTAGAGATCCTAAAATAGACCAGCTTTCATTCAGATAAAAAGTAAAGTCAGATCCTACACAAGGACCGATTCCCCAATAGTCATTGAATCCTTTGAACTTAATGGCATTGGCATAGGAACCATTGCTCACAGAAGCAAAACGAGCCCCATCTGTTTCATACATAAGAACGGTTCTAAGATCCATAAAAGGATGGGCTGTAATTTTGGAAGTCATTGCAACTTCACGTCCCAGCCCTAAATCAAAGGTAAAAAAGTTCAGTCTCCAGGTTCCTTTTCCTTTGTTCAAACCATCGGCATAAATAGGGGCCGACGTCGGCTGTAAGGAAGTGGTAGAGACGTTAAAAGAAGCACTGCTTTCAGTATTTGCATAAAAATAGGTTGTAGTGAGAGAAACATCCCAATAATCATGCTTAGGTAAGTAGCGACCTATGCTGAGACGAATGCCAGAATACCAGTCGAAGTCGGGCTTTTTCAATCGTATGTTACCCTGCGTTCCTGTGTCGCTTAAATGGACGCTAGCTCGATCTGCCCAGTCCACATCATCTTCTTGAGGATGCCAGAGCAAATAGGTTTCTTTTGTATACCAACCCTGCTCTTCATTATACGGAAAAGAAGAAGCCGCACGAGACGGGCTATCGGTGGGGGCATTCGCAGATCTAGCTGGCGCAGATCTAGCTGGACCCCAACTCCACAATGGAAGACTGGAAGAGAGTGCAAGTGCTGTAGCTATATGTGTGATAACACTCCGGGACATTTAAAAACTCTCCATGTTAAATTTCATTCTCTTAAATTTTAAAAATCGACTTGTAGGTTTACATTAAATCCCATCAATCCTAGGTTCGAATATCGGCGATGGGTTTGTACTTGAGGAGTGGTTCCCGAACGCCGCATGTCAATCCAACGCTTCATTGAGAACCATTCTGAGACTTCAAACACAAAGGAAGGGGCAATCCGCACCGTTTGGCCGCGCACCCATTTTTCCCACCCCAGCCCTAAAGCAAGGTCAATGTTAGATCTAAGAACTGTGTCTCCGTCCTTGATGTTCCAATCGGACGAGGTATAGGTACTAGAGTTAAAGAAGTTTCCATTCATTTTTTCATCAATATTATACCTCCCTGCAAAGAGAGATCCTGCAAAAGTGGCCAGGAAAGACCAGTGCCTTCCAAACTGCATCACAAGATCTGATCCAACACGAGGACCGAGGCCCCAGAAATCATGACTCCCTTCAAAAGCAGGTTTGAGAACGGGAAGAGTGGTATTTTGAAGTGTTTGGGTGGTTTTATACTTTTGATAATTGAGAACGGATCGAATTCCGATAAAAGGATGAATATTTATCTTTCGGGTCAGGCAATAAGACCTTCCAGCTGTTAAGTCAAAAGTAAAGAAATTCATATGCGTTTGCGCTTTTACTTTTTGAGCAGAGCCTCCGTCTTCTGTCGCCCACGTTCCATAAATAGTGGAGGTTACCTGAGTCGAGCTAGAGGAGGATACAGAAGGATTGCTCTCTCCTTGGGCATAGTAGTAAGTTCCGATAAGGTTGACATCCCAGGGATCAGTGGAAGGCAGATAACGAGTCAGCTTGACTCGAACACCCGCATTCCAATCAAAATTCGGATGTTTGATTTTGTAGGTGTTGCTCTGAATATTCGATACACTGGTATCTGATTTCGTATAGAGCGCATAATCTCCATCATCTTCGTATGTTTTCCAAACCAGTAAAGATTCTTCAAGACCCCACGCTTGCTCCGAATTAAAAGGAAAATGAACGTCAATGGGGGGCTGCTCTTTTTCCATAGGAGCTCTGCGGCCTCCTCCCCATGCTTCTAAAACACCAGAGCAAGACAATAGCGTCAAAGTAGATAAGCAGACAGCTTTAAACATGTAAATCTCCTAAAATGCTTATTTCAACTTATAGAACAATGAAATCTTTAATCGCAAGTAGGATTTTTTTGAGTCTCAGGGCTCCTAAGAAAACTACAGGGATTGGAGGAAAAAATGGATTCTTTTTTCCTATTCCATTGACCGTATAATTAAAATCTCGCATAATTTTTCTACTATTAAAGGGTCGTTTAAAAATAGAAAGTGTAGGTTTTTTCTGATTTTCTTTTAGGAACACCCTCTCCTTTTACGGTGGCATCGCCAAGCGGTAAGGCAGAAGCCTGCAAAGCTTCCATTCCTCGGTTCGATTCCGAGTGCCACCTTATTTAAGAATGCTTTATTTAATTGCAACTCCTATTGGCAATTTAGAAGATATTACGCTACGCGCGCTTGAGACGCTCAAAAAGTGCGATTATCTCCTGTGCGAAGATACGCGTAGAAGTCAAATTCTTCTTCAAGAATACAAAATCGTTGTGCCCTTGAGAAGTTTCCATCAATTTAATGAGAAAAAAAATGAAGATAAGATCATCCATGATCTAAAAAATGGATTATCTATCGGCGTTCTTTCTGATGCAGGAACCCCGGGGATTTGCGATCCCGGGCAGTCACTGATAGAGCGGTGTTATCACGAAGATATTCCCTTCACCTCCCTTCCAGGACCTTGTGCCTGGACTGTTGCTCTTTCTCTGTGTCCATTTTCAAAAAGACGCGTTCAATTTCTGGGTTTCTTGCCTAAAAAAGAGGAAGAAAAAAAAAGAGCACTGGCCCATGCTTTGCTTTACCCTGGAACCACGATTTTTTACGAATCTCCTCAAAGGCTGATCGCGACTTTAACCCTCCTTCCCTCAGAACGTCTCACATGTGTGATGCGAGAGTTGACAAAGCTCCATGAAGAGCACCTTGTAGGCAAGCCCCGAGAACTCCTCTCCCATTATGAAAAGAATGTTCCTCGCGGAGAATGCGTTCTTTTGATTGATTCTATTGATTTCAACTATGAAGATCTCTCTCTTTCTGCTCACGTTCAATACATCATCGATACGTTTAAGATATCCACTCAAGACGCCCTCAAAATTGTAGCGGAGATTCGCGGCATTCCTAAACGAGATGTCTACCATTTTATCCACCGAAAAGGTAGAGTTGAGTAAAAGGAATTTTATCATGACGCAAACTAAAGAGTTGCTTTTCGAAGAAGATGCTCGCCACAAACTAAGAGAGGGCCTTTCCAAGGTGGCTGCATTGGTAGGGGTCACACTGGGCCCCACAGGTCGTCATGTAGGCCTAGAGGTGAGTCGGGGAGCCCCTACTATTACAAGCGATGGGTATAGCATTGTCAAAGATCTCGAATTCAAAGACCAATTCATCAATATGGGATCTGCTATCGCCCAAGAATCTGCGGCTAAGATGAAAGAAAGTTGCGGTGATGGGACTACCTCCACGATGCTTCTTTTGAAAGCTTTTGTAGAAGAGGGGCTCAAAAATATTGGAGCGGGGGCCAGTCCGATTGAGCTCAAGCGAGGGATGGAAAAAGGAGTAACCGCTCTTATTCAAGAGCTTGATAAACTCTCTAAGCCGATTGCTGGCCTGGAAGAGACTCTCTCTATTGCAATTTCATCGGCTTCGGGAAACCATGAAATCGGAAGTGTAATTGCTCACTCCCTTCAAAAAACAGGACGTGGTGGCGTGGTTACAATCGAGGAAGGAAAAACACTTGAGACCACGCTCGAAATGGTCGAGGGTCTCCAGCTAGATCGCGGATATTTGAGTCCCTATTTTTGTACTCATACAGAAACATTGGTTGCAGAGCTTAAAGACGCAGCAGTGCTTATCACCGATATGAAAATCACCTCCATCCAGGAAATCATTCATCTTCTTCAAACCATTGCTAGTACAGGAAAGGAGTTACTCATCATCGCCGATGATCTGGAAGGCGATGCTCTCTCCACGCTTGTCATCAATAAACTAAGAGGGACTTTTAAAGTATGCGCGATCAAAGCTCCAGGGTTCGGAGAGGAGCGGAAAACGTTGCTCCAGGATCTCGCCGTCTTAACAGGAGCCACACTCTTGACAGAAGAATTAGGATTTTCTCTAAAAGAAGCAAAGGCCGACGTTCTCGGATTTATCCATAAAGCCACTATCCTGAAAGATAGGACCACACTGGTAGGCGGAATGGGAGATAAAACAGGAATCCAAGAAAGGATTCGACTCATCGATGCTCAGCTCTCCTTAATGAAAACGTCTCAAGAAAAAGACAAACTTCAAAAAAGAAAAGCTCAGCTCTCTGGTGGGGTAGCGGTTATCGCGGTAGGAGCCGTGACAGAGTCTGAAATGCGACAGAAAAAACAGCTCTTTGAAGATAGCTTAAACTCTACCCAGGCCGCTCTCGAAGAAGGAATTGTTCCTGGAGGAGGTACAGCTCTTCTACGTGCCTCACAAGGAGTCCCGCATCCAAGCTTAAAAGGGGATGAAGCGACAGGATTTCAGATTGTTCTTAAAGCATGCCAAGCGCCTTTTCGACAGATCATTCACAACACGGGCTATGATAGCTCTTTATTTCTAGAAAAAGTGCTTGCTACTCCCCATGGGTGGGGGTTTAATGCTTTGACCGAACAAGTGGAAGATCTCATGAAAAGTGGAATTGTAGACCCTTGTAAGATCGTAAAAAATAGCTTAAGAATTGCTCTTTCTTCTGCAGGTATCATTCTTCTCTCCGAAGCCCTCATAGGCCATGCAGTCGAAGAATGACCCCTGCGTTATTACCTGTGTTATCAATAGTTAAGCAAGAGTTCTAGTGCCTGACCACATAAGTCTTTACTAAATATTTTAATGTCTATATAGTTTTCTCTTCAAACACAGGAGGG
>DAIDHO010000020.1 GCA_027459675.1 Parachlamydiales bacterium
GAGATTCGGTTTGCGCTTCAACCTTATCGCGGGAGTCCATAATTTTGAACTCACAATCTAATTACGCAAGAGGTCTAGTTCGAAAAGGAAAAGCCAATGCTAGAGCTATCCGAAAAAAAACGAAGTAAAGCCTTGGCACGTCAAAAGTTGGTGTATTCCAACCGTCAGCTCGGAGTTTGTCTATCATATGGAAGATGTTTTGGATTTATATGAGCAAGTTAAATACCCATACACTGGGAGTTTTATAAAAGCAACCATAGCTTGGGGATTTTTTAGCAAAGAGGCTCGTGTTAAAATGAAACGCCTGTATTTATAAAAATCTTATTGACAGAGCACTAGTAGAATTGACAATTAACTCAACCATACCCCAATTAACTAAGTTTTTAATTTTCAATTCTACCTGTCTCCGAATAAACTTTTTCGGATTATCAAGCGAAATTCCTGAGCAGCCTCGTAGTATTTAAATTTTTTTTCATTTTCTTTGAAAATAGGATGATGTATGCGTCGCTTTCCCCTTTTTCCCTTGAGAGGTGGATAGAGATGATGCAGAATTTCATGGTAGACAATGTAGGAAACAAAGTAGCCAGGAATATGGGCCTGATCTAAGTAGCTGTTGATTCGAATGAGACGTCGTTTCCCATGGTACGAACCTAGAACAATTCGGGTAGGTGCGTCAGAGGCTCTGCGATTAAACCAGGTGATGTGAAGATCAAGCTTACCCCCAAAATATTCCATGTTAATCTCTTGAAAAATGTGGGTGAGATGATGATGTTCCCCTTTAGGATATAAAAGAATGGTTTGCTTTTGGCGAGGTTTAAAAAAAATCTTAAATAAAAATGATAGTGACACGGCTCATATTCTGTTAAGAAAAATAATAGCTATATTCAAATCGCCTCGTTAATGCAATCCAAATTTGCACGCAATCTTTACAAAAGACTTCAAAAAAATCATAGACCTCTTGCTTAAGCTAAAGATCTCATCCATTTTTAAAGCAAAGCAGATTTCGAAAGAAGTCTAATCTAAAAAAACCCAAGATTACGCCGGGGCCTATCATAAGGAGGCATACCAGCGATTTGAATGAACTGAGAGAGTTAATTCCTTGGATTCATAGCAAATATCTATTTATTTCTGCCTTTGGTTTAAACCCTTGCTCTATGATAATCTTATTCTTTTTATGGATCAAAAAATTACTATTGTAACCGGGGCTGGAGGACTTATTGGCTCAGGAATTGTCCGTTACTTAAATGATCAAGGACATACGAATCTCGTACTAGTAGATCATCTCGATCATCCTCATAAAGTTAGGCATCTTCAGGATAAGCGCTACAAAGAGCTCCTTCCTATTCAAAAACTCCCTACATGGCTACAGGGGAGGGAAAGCGAAATCCGTGCGATTTTCCATCTAGGAGCTTGCTCAGACACTTTAGAGCAGAATGAAAACTTTCTTCGAGAAAATAATACTCTCTATACACAGAAACTAGCAGAATATTGTCTCGAGCACGGGATTCGTTTTATCTATGCTTCATCGGCAGCAACCTATGGAAATGGGGAAAGAGGGTTTTCAGATAATCATCAACTTCTAGAGCAGTTAGAGCCTCTTAATCTCTATGGAAAATCCAAGCATTCATTTGATTTATGGGCTTTGAAAGAAGGGGTTTTAGATCAGATCGTCGGACTCAAATATTTTAATGTTTTTGGACCCAATGAGTCTCACAAAGGGCGTATGGCTTCGATGGTCTTCAAAATGGTGCCTGTCATTCAAAAAGAAGGAGTGATCCGACTTTTTAAGTCGACAGAGCCTGATCGCTTTGAAGATGGAGGACAGTGTCGTGATTTTATTTATCTTAAAGATGCTGTTCAAATGACATGCCGGTTTTTAGATGAATCGCGGGGGGGGATATTTAATATCGGCATGGGAAAGGCTACAACATGGAATGAACTTGCTGGTGCGGTTTTTAAAGCCTTGAATAAACCTATTCAGATTGAGTATATTGAAATGCCTATAAAATTAAGAACCCAATATCAAAACTATACATGTGCAGAGATGAATAAATACGGCCCATCTTTTCGTGTAAATTATTCGATTGAGTCGGCGGTCGATGAATATGTAAATGAATATTTAATCCCTAGTCAAGTATGGTAAAGTTAAGCCGTATTTTTAGTCGTATAAATCCTGTTCGGGTAGGCGTGGTGGGTGATTTTATGTATGACACCTATACCATCGGAAAAGTGCGTCGTATCTCTCCTGAAGCTCCTGTGCCGATTCTCCATGTTCAAAAAGAAGAAGGCCTTCCAGGAGGAGCTGGAAACGTTGTGCTTAACTTGGTTTCTTTAGGAGCGCATGTTGTGGCAATCGGACGAGTGGGAGCCGATATTGCAGGAGATGGGATTGTAAAGTCGCTGCTTGCAGAAGGTGTTAACGTGGAGGGAATTATTATTCAGACCCCTTACCAAACACCTGTAAAAAATAGACTTATAGCCGATGCTCAACAAGTGATACGCGTAGATTTTGAAGCGATTTCCATGATTCCCGAATCTACTGAACAAGAGGTGGTTGAAAGACTGCCTCGACTTTTAGATGGAATCGATATTTTAGCTATCTCGGACTATGGAAAAGGATTTTTATCGCCATCCCTTTTGATGGCTTTGATTGAAATGGCAAAGGTGAGAGGAATCCCTGTTATTGTCGATCCTAAAGGAGATGACTTTACGCGTTATCAAGGAGCAACGGTTCTCAAACCTAATCTTCAAGAAGCCTATGCAGCTGCAAAGCTATCGCATCAGGCCTCCTTAGAACAGGTGGCAGAAGCTCTCTTCAAAAAAGTGAGTGTCGACCTCTTGATGATCACCCGATCAGAAGCAGGGATTTCTCTGTTTTCTCGATATGGGGAAAGATGTGATTTTCCTGTCCGTTCTAAAGCAGTCAAGGATGTAACAGGGGCCGGAGATACCGTACTGGCTATGGTCAGCGTGGCGCTGGGTAATAAATTGGAAATAGCGGATGCGGCTCAGCTAGCGAATATTGCCGCTGGAATTGCGATTGAACAACTAGGCTGCGCGCGCATTAATCTGTCTGATTTAGCCAGTCGTCTTTTAGAGTTTGATGTCGATAATAAAGTGTTCGATGAAGATCATCTCTTTGCGCTTCAGCAAGCTCTTAAAGATAAACATTATATTGTTTTGGGGATCCATAGCACCCAAGGAATTACTACAATGCTCTTTCGTAGTATTCGTCAGCTTGCCTCTCGCGATCCTGATACTAAATTAATTGTCTACGTGAGAGATTCCAATCCCGACGAAGAGTTTATTTCGCTTCTTTCATCTCTGGCAGAGGTTGACTTTGTGGTTCTCAAATGTGAGAGCTTGAAAAATCTGTGCGAAATCATCCGTCCGCAAGAAGTGTTTGTGATCGACCACCTCAATCTTGTGGCCCTGGATCATTTTAAAGCCTTGCTTAATTAGACCTCTTGATTAAGCAAGAGGTCAATTAAGCATTCATAGGACCCCTTTTCATTAAGAAAGGGGGGTATTCTCCAATCTTTCAATACGAGCTTCAAGGGACGGATGCGTTGCAAAAAAATACTTGAAGCCCTGTCGCTTAGGGGTCGAAATTTTAAAGGCTGCAAAAGCAGGTTTTTCATATTTTTGATCCACCACCTCTTGGGTCCTCTTAAGGGCAAGAAGGGCTGAAATCATATTTTTTTTGCCTGCCAGCTTTGCGCCGCCCTGGTCTGCGCGGAATTCCCGAAATCGGGAGTAAGAGGCAATGACCAGCATGCCTAAAAACATGAAAAGGATCTCAAAGATGAAAACCAGCATATAGTAAGAGCCATTGGAGGATCGTTGATTCCCTTTATTGCCAACCCCAGAGAAAACAAATGCCAAGGCACGCGCTAAGAACATAACAAAGGCGTTGATCACACCTTGAACGAGCGTCATGGTTACCATATCGCCATTTGTAATATGAGCAATTTCATGCCCTAGAACCCCTTCAAGTTCTTGAGGAGTCATCTTATTAAGGAGGCCTCTTGAGACAGCTACAAGTGAACGTTTACGAGAAGGGCCTGTGGCAAACGCATTCAGTTCATGGGATTCATAGATTCCTACTTCAGGCGTCGAGGAGAGATGAGCTGCTTGTGCCAAGCGGTGAACGACCTCAATTAACTCTTTGGCTTGAGTATCAGAGGTGTGGGGATCGATCACTCGAACACCCATGATCCATTTTGCCATGCTACGAGAGAGTGCCAGCGAAATGAAAGCTCCTCCAAAACCCCAGATAAGGCAGAAAATAGCCAAGTCTTCATAGCTCATTCGATGAGCTTGGAGGAAAGGCTGTACATTGAAAATCCTTAAAAGGATTGAAATGGTAAAAATAACAAGCGCATTCACTGCTAAAAAAAGAACAATTCTTTTCAAGAATGTCATCATATGCCTCCTAAATGAATCTACATTAAAGCCGATGAAATGTTAAGAGTCAAGCTTGTTAAAGTATAATTTTAATTGAAACAGCGATTGCAGTTTAATAAAACATATGAGATGTATTTTATTTGAATATATACAGAATAAAGGATTTATATGCTGACATACGAGAGTCCTGATAGATGGGTCCAAGAAAGTCAGACTCAAAATATCACGCAAGTCCTTTCAGAAAATAATAAGTGCTATGTGCTGATCACCTGCGGCGAGCCGACGAACGATGGTCAAATGGAAGTGAAAATGACGTATGGTGGCGATCCTGTCCTTGCTGCTTATCTGGTTGCAAGTGCCTCTGAAATTATGACGGAGCGTCTATGAAAAATCCAAGTCTTAATGATTTGCGGTCTTGGTATAAAGCTCATGAAAATGAAATCCTAAAGGATTACTTTTCTTTCTTAAAAATTGCTTCGATTAGCACGGACCTAGCTTATAAAAAAGATATACTTAAAGCAGCTGAGTGGGTAAGCCAACGGCTTCAACATATCGGTTTTAAAGTCGATCTTTGGCAAACACAAGGTCATCCCGTCGTTTTTGCCTCGTATGAAGCCGACCCTTTGCGGCCTACACTTCTTATTTATCACCACTATGATGTGCAACCGGTAGACCCGCTTGAGAAGTGGCAATCCCCGCCATTCGAGCCTGTTTTACAAGAAGGATATGTCTATGCTAGAGGAGCTTCTGATAACAAGGGGCAATGTTTGAATACCCTCACAGCTCTTCAAGCGGTATTTGACCTATGTAAAAAAGTGAATCTAAATATCAAGCTCTTTATCGAAGGAGAAGAAGAGTGTGGAAGCAGAGGAGCTCTCCAAATGGTTCAAGAAAAGCAAGCGGAACTTAAAGCAGACTATGTGCTAATTGTGGATATGGGGCTTCCTAAGCTAGAAACACCTGCGATTACAATGGGCCTTCGAGGGATTATCGCAATGGAGATCAAATGTACTAACTCTAAAATCGATCTTCATTCTGGTTTATTAGGAGGAATTGCTTTGAATCCCAATCGGGTGTTGATACAATTGCTCGCTAAATTGTGGGATGCAGAAGGCGTTGTGACAGCTCCCGGCTTTTATGAGGATGTCACAACACTGAGTCCAGCCGAATTGCATGAAGTCTCGCAAGAGCTGGATCTCGATTATCTGCGAGAGCAATTTGGCCTCAAGGCCTTTCAAGGAGAAGGAGACTACACCCTCTGGGAGTCGAATACGATTCGACCGACTTTAGAAGTCAATGGAATCTCAGGGGGTTACACTGGAGCTGGTTTTAAAACCGTCATCCCCTCCCAAGCCCGCGCAAAGATTTCGTGTCGCCTCGTTCCCAACCAAGATCCCCTCAAAGTTGTGCAGTGTGTGATGGAATTTCTTAAGAAACATCTCCCCAAAGGCATGGAGATGGAGGTGACACATGACCATGGAGGCAAGCCTGTTCGAACCTCTCCTTACACAAAGCTTGCACATCTTTGCTCTGATGCGTATGCTGAGGTATTTGGAAAACCATGTAAAAAGATCTTTGGTGGGGGGTCGGTTCCTCTCGTCGCAGATTTGGTTGAAGCAGCAGGGGGAGAAGTCGCATTGGTAGGCGTTGGACTTGATTCCGACGATATTCATGCTCCCAACGAACATTTTGGGCTGAAGCAGCTGGAATTAGGATTTTTGACAATGGGACGCATTTTAGGGAGACTCATGGCATGTTGAGATGGGCTGGGATTAGTTTAGGGATTTTAACGATTATTTGGCTGGTGCTTCAGAATGAGATCCTCGCGTGGTCTTCCTTAGCAGCTGGAATCGCCCTTGCTTCGTCTTTGTTTATTACTTTAATTGTGTCTAAAACTGAAAAACCGGTGGAATTACCCGTCCCTGCAAAGGTAGATGAGGAGGCCGCCAAAGCCTCACAAACGATTGAGGCGCTGGGTCGTGAGATTCAAACGCTGCAGCAAAAAGTCATTCGTTCGGAAGATAGATGTCTTTCTTATCAGAAGCTTGTCGAAGTTCATCAGCAAGAGATTGAAAAGTTACGTCAAGAGAGCCAGGCCTTGGCTGAGCAGCTCATCCAAAAGGAGAGGAAACTCAGCGAAGTAGTACTTTCTAAAATGGATCCCGATTTATTCGATCTCGAACGACGGAAAACAGAGAGCTTGAATCGAGAGCTTAAAAAACAGCTAATCGACACTAAAAGTGAACTGGCCGAACTTGCCAAAGATTCTAAAAAGAAAAAAAAGCCGATTATGGCAGAGTCAGAATTTCGTGACCTTCTTTCGTAATCAAAACGGTATGTTCCCACTGGGCGCTCGGCTTACCATCTGAAGTACGAACTGTCCATTTATCGATCGGATCGATTTCACCTGAGCGGACGCCGGCATTGATCATCGGTTCTATTGTAAAAGTCATCCCCTCCATCAGAGGAATAGCCAGATTGTTATAGTGATGAGGGATCTGCGGTGGCTCATGAAAAGCAAGGCCTACTCCATGGGCAACAAACTGATGGACGACAGAGCACCCATGAGCACGAGCATAATCTTCAATCACTTGTCCAATCTCCGCAACTAACACATGCGGCTTCAAAATCTCAATTGCACGTCTTAGACATTCCTTTGAAACCTCCACCACCTGTTTTTTTTCTTTATCCACAGGGCCTATCATGACCATGGCACTACAGTCACCATAATATTCATCTAAAATACAAGCCACATCGATATTGAGGATATCCCCTTTTTGCAAAGGCCTGTCATCGGGAATCCCATGGCAGATGACTTCATTGAGGGATGTGCAAATACTTTTAGGGAAAGGAGGTTCTCCATATCCTAAAGACGCAGCGGTGGCTCCCGCTTTTCGGTGCAACTCTTCAGCAAAATCATTGAGTTCATTGGTTGTGACACCTTCTTGGGCTTTTTCGCATGTTTTTTTTAAAATGGTGGCAGCTAAGTGGCATGCTCTGCGAATCCCTTGAATCTGGTCAGCCGTTTTAAGAATGATTCCATATCTTTTTTTATATTCGCGGACAAGCGCTTTGAAATCATAGGCAGGTTCTGTAGGATAATGGCATTTTTTCCATTTCACTCCGCTTCCACACCAGCAAAGGTCGTTTCTCTCAATCATAATTGACTTTTTTTAATATTAATCCATGTGCCGGCGCGGTCATGCCCGCTGCTGTTCGATCCCCGCTTTTAAGAAGGTCTGCAATATCCTTCATCTGGAGCATTCCACATCCGGCGTAAGCAAGCGTACCGACGATCGTGCGCACCATTTTATAAAGAAAATGGTTTCCTGCCACTCGAATTCGGATATGATCATTCTCCCACTCTTCAATTTCAATCTGATAAACTTTTCGGATATTATTCTTTTGTTTTTCATTGGTAAGAGCAGAAAAATCGTGCTCTCCAATCAACAAGGCAGCAGCCTCTCTCATCAGAGAAACCTTCACCGGTTTGACAAAATGCCACGAAAACCTTCGATGAAAAGGAAGCTGTGTGGATCCTATACAAATCGAATAATGGTATTCCTTGCTTTTTGCATTGAGGGTAGGATGAAAATTTTTTGGCGCCTCGGTCATTTCAATCATGCGAATATCAGAAGGTAGGAGAGCGTTACAACTTTTTTTCAGCCGGTCAAGGGTAGTTTCTCGTTCTGTAAAGAAGTTAATGACCTGTCCTTCAGCATGCACTCCTGCATCCGTTCGGCTGGCAGCTTGTAACTTCACCGGATGTTGCAATATTTGACAAAGAGCTTTTTCAAGCTCGCCTTCAATACTAGGCCCTGTCTCTGTTTTTTGCCATCCGGAATAGGCAGTCCCCTCATAGGCAATCCTACATTTTAAATTCTTTTTCATAAGGACAAGGCTTGTATAAATTGAGAAATTCCTTGTAAGAACATCTGAACAGACATCATCGTTAAGATCAGTCCCATCAGCCTTTCAGTTGCTAAAATACCCCTTTTCCCGAGTATTTTATGGAGGAAGGCTGAAGAGAGAAGAATGATTGTTGAGACGGCCCACGCTAGAATAATGGCTGTAATAGTAAGAAGTGTTTCTGTTTGTTGACGCGAGTACAAAATAATCGCTGCAAGAACGGCAGGTCCTGCAACAAGTGGAATTGCAAGGGGAACGATAAAAGGTTGTTTATCTTTGCCTGAGAGCGCATCAAAATCTTGTCCGGTGGGAAAAATCATCTTTAAAGAAAGGAGAAATAAGATAATACCGCCAGAGACTAAGATGGCATAGGGTTGAATTTGAAGCGCGCTTAAAAGAGCATCTCCCACAAAGTGGAAAGTGATCATTATTAAGAGGGCAATGATCAATTCTCGAAAAATAATTTGTAGTTGGCGTCCACTTGGAATGTCTTTCAAAATCGCAATAAAGAGGGGGACATTTCCCACAGGGTCCATGAGCAAGAAAAGAGAAAAAGCCATCGCTAACAGTGACATAACTTATCTTATATCAAAGAGAATCGTTTGATTCCATTTTATACTGCGAATGGGCCAGGGCCGTTTCACAATTTTTTAGTTGACATTCATTCTGCCATATAGCAGATGCTAGCCTCCCGACAAGGAGGCTGTGTGAATATTTTGAACAATGACAACATCAATGAAGACGAGCTTTTCGAAGAGGCCATAGAGGTTTTTAAGGAGATCAAAGACCCAAGGCAAAAAAGAAAAACCAATCATAACCTGGTTGAAGTTTTGTTTATCATTGTCTCCGCAATGCTAACAGGTGCCAACTCTCTGACAGGCATCATGATTTTCATGGAAGAAAGAGCTTCATGGCTCTTCCATCGTTTATCTCTTAAAAACGGTTTGCCCTCTCGGCCTACACTATGGCGTATCGTACAGGTTATAAATCCAAGAAATTTGGAAGAGGCGTTTGCTAAACTCTTCAAGCGATTTTTCAGCTCTTATCAGGGACAGATTTGTTTAGATGGAAAAATGCCAACCGTTTTTAGCAACCCGGAAGGTAGCGCACTCAATGTCGTGAGTGCGTGGGCAACAGAGTTAGGAGTTGTTCTTGCGCAAAAAACATGTGAGGCAAAATCGAATGAAATTCCAGCAGCTAGAGATATCTTACAGCTTCTAAATATCAAAGGTTGTACAGTGACTGCCGATGCCCTTCATTGCCAAAGAGAGACAGCAGAAGAAATTCATGCAAAAGGAGGGATTTATCTCTTGGCTTTGAAAGGAAATCAAGGCACCTTACACGACGAAGCAAAAGCGTTATTTGAGTTGATTCCCTCTAATCCTACGGCCTATGAATTTCATGAAGAAAATGATAAAGGACATGGACGAGTAGAAAACCGGAAAATCTGGGTTTATCGTGATTTAAGATGGTTAAAAGGAAAGGAGCGTTGGGCAGGATTAGAAGCTCTCATCATGGTCGAGGCAAAGAGAATAGCAAGCTCTGGAAAAAGTGCAACACAAGTTGACAAACGGTGGTATTTAACCTCATCGAAAGAGAGTGTGGAAAAGCTACTGCATCAAATCCGAACTCATGGGTCTATTGAAAATCAATGTCACTGGAGTTTGGATATAGTTTTTGATGAAGACCGAGCTCAAGGACGAGACAGAAGTTTTGCCTCTAATATGGCAGCCGTACGAAGATTTTGCTTGAGTGTTCTACGTCTTGATGACAACAAAAAAATAGGGTTGAAACACCGACGAACTAGAGCGGCTATGAATCCTGATTATCTGGAGCATCTCTGGAAGCTATTTCTTGGTAGAAAATTGTGAAACGGCCCTGGCGAATGGGCTAATTTGAAGCTTTCAGCCCTTCGGAATATATTGCAGAGGCAATCGATTTGATCTTCGATTGGAGAGGAGGAGGGAGTTTCAAGAAAAGAAGCACATCCTCATTTTTTCGAAAAGCCGCCTCTGTCCAATTAGTCGATCCTAAAATCAGTTCTTCTTGGTCAATGTAGGCCCATTTATGGTGAAGAAGCGGAATCCCTGAACTGAGATAAATTTCAATCCCCGCAGCTGCACAAGCTTCAAAGGCTTTTTTGCTTGCTCCTTGTGCAGTATATCGATCGAGTGCAAGTATGACATGTACCCCTCGCTTCTTGGCGCGGATAAGAGCTTGGATGAGGTCGGTTTGAGTTAAAGTGAACATCGCAATAAAAATCGAAGAGCGCGCTGCATCAATGCGGGCTTGGATTTCTTGGAGGGCATTGGGATCGGGTAAAAGCCATAATAAGCCTTGCGGAAACAGGTAGGTTTTAGAGGAGGGAGACTTGATGAACTGAGCCATTTGAGGATCATAAATTCCAACGGATAAGTTATCGTGAAGTTGTAGCGAAGAAGTGGTCATATTCGCAGAACCTAGAATCACAATACTTTCATCTAAAAGAACAATTTTGCGGTGCATCAATCCTTTGCTTTTCATTTGATGAGGATGGAGGGAAGAAGGAAGAGAAGGAGTCCCTCCTCGTTTATCGAAATAAATGGAAACTTTCACGTTTTCTGCAGCTTTTTTCTCCAGCTGAGAAAGTAGAAGAGAATCGGTAACGGCGTACATCCAGAGATCAATAGAGTATCTAGCATTTGCAAAACATTTTTTTAAGATTAGGCGTAAATCATCTCGGCTTTGATTGGAGTATAAAAGGAGGGGACAGGAAGGAGAAGGAAGAGTGGGCGAAAGAGCCGCCTTGATACAAAATCCATATAAAGCGGCAAAACAGATAACAAAGAAAAATTTTGAATTAAATTTTTTCGCCACGGGCTCGGATTTGGCGCGCAACAGCGGCAAAACCTAATTTATCGATCCGACGTATGCCATGTGCTGTCACATGTAGGGTAATAAAACGTTTTTCTTGAGGGTGCCAGAAACGTTTTTTCATCAAGTTGGGATTAAATCGTCGTTTTTTAATTCCTGTAACTTTGAGGCCCACCCCTTTTTTCTTTTTTGCGATTCCTCGGATGGCATAACTTTTACCGCGTACCGGGACTTTTCCTGTCACTTGACATTGCCTAGGCATAAATTAATCCTTCTTTAAAAAGGGAAGCATAGCACTAGCGAGGCATAACTCTCAAGAAAAACAGTTGCTCTTGAATCGGGGAGATGTTAAATGAAAATTTTAATTTATTATGCAAACTTTAAAAGTGGATTATGCTGTCATCGGTTCTGGGCCTGCAGGTCAGAAAGGAGCAATCCAAGCTGCAAAACTTGGAAAGAGGGTGATCCTTATTGAAAAAGAAGAACATCCCGGTGGAACTTCTTTAAATTGGGGGACAATTCCTTCAAAATCTTTGCGGGAAGCCATTTTAGATCTAACAGGATTTTATGAGAGGAGCTTTTACGGAAAAAACTGCACAGAGAAGCTGATTTCTATTAATGATCTCAACTATCGCCTCAATCGAGTGTTAGAAGAGCAGCGTAAGCTTCTTTTGCGTCAATTCGAGAAAAATAAAATTCACTTTGTGCAAGGTACGGCTCGTTTTACAGACCCTATGCATTTAGAGGTCTTCAATTCTGAAGGAAGGCCTATCCTTTATATAGAAGCTCAGAAGTTTTTGATTGCAGCAGGATCAAGACCGCGCAATCCTCTGCATGTGCCTTTTGATTCGGAAGTCATTTTGGATTCAACACGCCTTCTCAAGATCGATCATCTTCCTAAAACTTTGCTGGTTTTAGGAGGGGGGATCATTGGTTCAGAGTATGCAAGTTTTTTTGCTGCCCTTGGAACTGAAGTCACTGTAATTGATAAGAAAGAACATCTTCTTCCCAATTTAGATGGTGAGATTGGACTTCATCTTCAAAAAGCTTTGGGACATTTAGGCCTTCGAATGATGGGTTTGAAGGAGCCCACAAAAATTCATCGCAGGGGACAGGAAGCAGTGGTTCAATTTAATGACGGGACTGAGCTGAGGGCAGAAATGCTTCTCTATGCCTTAGGAAGAGAAGCCAATGTAACTGAACTGCATATTCACAAGGCGGGTGTCAAAGTCAATGAGCAAGGGTATATCTCCATCAATGGAATGTTTCAGACAGACGTTCCTCATATCTATGCAGCAGGTGATGTGATTGGAGGACCTTCCCTGGCCTCGACAAGTATGGAACAGGGACGGCTTGCAGCGTGTCATGCATTTGGAGCTGAGATCCATGATTTTCCTCTCTTTTATCCCATTGGAATTTATACCATCCCTGAAATTTCCTCATGTGGATATACTGAAGAAGAGCTCAAGCAATTGGGCTTTAAGTACGCAGTAGGACGCGCCTATTATTATGAAATTGCCCGTAACATTATTGTAGGAAATGATTCAGGACTTTTTAAGATTTTATTCCACGCTGACACTCTTCAAATTTTGGGAATTCATATTATTGGACGAGCAGCCACAGAAGTGATTCATATCGGACAAATTGCAATGAGTTTTAATGCCCGAATCGAGTATTTTATAGATCAGGTGTTCAACTACCCCACCTACGCCGAAGGGTATAGAATTGCGGCATTGAATGGAATGAACAAACTTAGGAAATAAGTATGGCAATTTATGATATCTTGGAAATGAAAGAAGCCGGCAATCGGGATGAGGCCGGCAATCGGGATGAGGAAGGGGAAGCATTTTCCTCTGAACCCTTGGAAACCCCGGCCCCTAAGGCCAGTCGTTTCTTTTCTTCGATGACTGCACGCATCTTGTTTTTTCTTTTACTTCTCGGTGATATAGCGTGGGCAGTGTGGACTCTTACTAAACTCGCTCTGTGGGTGCCTCTTTTTGTCCTCACTTTTGGAAAGTTAAAAAGTCTTCGAGCAAAGCTCCAGAAAGGGTGGAATTCTTTAAAAAGGGCAGGAGTCTGCGGTCTTTCTCTTATGCTCGCCCTCTTTAGTCCTGCGCTCGGGATTATGGTTGCATGTACCTATTTTCTTATGTATGACAAGTTGGGTATCCAAGAAGTTGTTCCACGATCTTTACAGGACCAATTTCAAGAGTTTTTAAAAGAATCGAAATGAATTATTAATAGATTTTTCAATGGGAAGAAGAGTATGAGCTATGTGGGATTTTTTTTTACTCCTTTGGAAGAGATTTTTTCAACTTTAGCGCTTCCTGCCTCAAACCCAAAAGATACCGTCTTTAAAGGGATAGTGAGTGTTGTGTACTCTTTTACTGCTACACTCATCGTCACCAAGGGCAATTATGTCGCAGCGAGCAAGGCTGCTTCTCTAGCTCTTCTAGCTACCTTGATTTATAGTCTTACGCTTTCCCTTTTTTCTGAGTTTGTAAATTCAGTTGAATCATTTTTTTTAGCGGTCGGTACCATCGCTTGCCTTATTAAGACAAGGCAGTTCCAGGCCTCATGGAGCTTGTCGGTTCTCGCCACCTTATTGCCGTGGACTCTAAGAAAAGGTACTCTAGACGCCCCCATCTTTGGCATCGTTTACGCCTGACTTTATCTCTTCTGATTTGTTCAGAAGGAGATTAAACCTCTTGCGTAGGGTTGCGCAAGAGCTTATTTAAGAGGGATCAAAAGCGAAAACGATTTTTTCTTTTTCTTTCATTTGAAGGATAAGAGCCTGCTCGGGGACAATATCTCCTTTAAGGAGTGCTGAAGAGAGCATGTTAACCACTTCATTTTGAACCAGTCTTTTTAGAGGACGGGCGCCATAGAGAGGATCATATCCTTTCTCAGCTAGATAGATCACTACCTCGGGATTCCAATTTAGTTTAATTTTCCGATCTTGGAGCCTTTTTTGGACCTGTTTAAGTTGAAGAATCACGATCGCTTCCATATCTTCTTTATGGAGAGGCAGGAAGGGAAGGATGTCATCGAGCCGATTGAGAAATTCAGGTCTAAAGTGTCTTTTCAAGATCGGATCTAGAATGAGCAAGATATCTTCTTTAGTCGGGGCTTTTTTCGCATGAAGGTATTCCAGAAGCTCTTGCGAACCGATATTAGAGGTCATAATGAAAATACTGTTTTTGCAATTGACTGTACGTCCTTTGCTATCGGTGATACGACCATCGTCAAAGACTTGGAGGAGAATATTAAAGACATCGGCGTGCGCTTTTTCGATTTCATCCAGTAAAACCACACTATAAGGATGGCGGCGCAAAGCCTCAGTCAGCTGACCTCCTTCCTCATAGCCGACATACCCTGGGGGTGATCCGATGAGTTTGGAGACCGCATGTTTTTCCATGTATTCCGACATGTCCACTCGGATCATCGCCTCTTCTTGATTAAAAAGCTGCCGCGCTAAAGCTTTGGAAAGCTCTGTTTTACCCACTCCTGTAGGTCCGACAAATAGGAAAGCGCCGATAGGCCTTCCTGGATCTGCTAGTCCAGCTCTTGATCTTCGGATTGCTTCACTGACCGCTTGAATAGCATACGGTTGTCCAACCACAGACTCTTCCATTGATTTTTCAAGATGGAGGAGTTTACTAGACTCTCCTTCAAGCATTTTATCAAGAGGAATGCCTGTCCATTTGGAGACGATTTGTGCAATGAGAGGTTCATCCACCTCTTCTTGGAGAAGGCGGTCTTTTTGCTCCCCCAGTTTTTGTTGGTCTGTTTCGATTTCTTTTTTGAGGGCAGGGATACGGCTATAACGAATCTCAGCGACTTTGTTGTAATCGCCTGTTCTTTCAGCCTCTTCTTCTTGAAATTTAAGGTGTTCTAACTTGTTCTTTTTTTCTTTGAGAGACTCGATCATTTTTTTCTCTTCATTCCACCTTCCTCTTAAAATGCCCAGCTCTTCTTTCAGTTCGGCAATTTCTTTACCTAGGTTTTCCATTTCAGCATTGGCTATAGGAGTCTCTTCCCGTTTTAAAGCCTCTTGTTTGACAATTAGCGACGCAAGTTCCCGCTCTTTCCGGTCAATGGGAAGCGGTAAGCTTCCCAGCTGCATCCGGATCATGCTAGCAGCCTCATCGATAAGATCAATGGCTTTGTCTGGAAGTTGCCGATCCGAAATGTAGCGGTGGGATAAGAAGACAGCTGCATGTAGTGCGCTTTCTGTAATGCGTACTCCATGGAAATTCTCATATTTTTCGCGCAGTCCTCTTAAAATTGCAATCGCATTTTCAAGCGTAGGCTCTTCTACTAAAACAGGCTGAAAACGGCGTTCTAGCGCAGCGTCTTTCTCGATGTATTTTTGATATTCTGTAAGTGTTGTGGCCCCCACGCAGTGAAGGGTTCCCCTTGCCAAGGCCGGTTTTAAAAGATTGGCTGCATCCATGGCTCCTTCGGTAGCGCCGGCCCCGACTAAAGTATGAACTTCATCAATAAAAAGAATGATAGTGCCATCACTTTTTTCCACTTCTTTTAAAATGCTCTTCAGGCGCTCCTCGAACTCGCCGCGGTACTTCGTTCCAGCAATGAGGCTTCCCATATCAAGTGTAAAAATCTGTTTTCCTTTCAAAGAATCGGGGACATCTCCTTGAATAATCCGCTGAGAAAGCCCTTCTGCAATGGCAGTTTTACCAACCCCCGGCTCTCCAATCAGCAGGGGATTATTTTTGGTTCGACGGGAGAGGATCTGCATCGTTCTGCGAATTTCTTCATCACGGCCAATCACTGGGTCGAGCTTGCCTTCGCGGGCGAGAGCTGTAAGATTTTTACAGAATTTATCTAAGGCTTGAAGGGTTTGTTCTGCAGTCGGTGAATCCATGTGCGTATCTCCTCGAATGTCTTTTATTTTATTTTCTATATCCTGAAGAGAGAACCCCGCTTTATTTTTCCAGCTTGAAAAAGGTTCTTTATTACTTTTCCAAAAGGTGAGTAAAAGATGGTCGCTTGCAATGTAGGTATCATTCCATTTCTTTGCGAGAGATTGAGCTTCTTGGAAAAGAGACTGAACAGAGTTGGCAAGAGAAGGCGGCTGAGCTTCCCCTCCATACGTAGGTAATTTTTTGATCAACATTTCCAGTTGATCTAAAAGCGTTGCGCGGTTTAAATGAAGCGATTCAGCAAAAGTCGAAAAGTATCCTTGAGGATCAGCCATTAAAGCAGATAACAGATGAAGGTCTGAGACTTCCGTCTGCCGCCTGGCTTTGGCATCCTCTAGAGCAGCTTGTAGAGCGCTTTGAACAGATTCTGTAAGTTGTAGAGCCATCATCTACCTCTCCTTGAGCAACTTTATCAAGAAGCGACATAGTTCTCAATTAGAAAGTGAGAAGGGCCCAGGGCACATGACATTAGAACAAATATTTGAAACCTAAAGAAAAGCTCTCGCCTTCGCTCACAAGCTCGCTCAGTTGAGTTCCGCTCTTTTTATAACGGCTTACTCTTTTGTCCTTTCTCTTCTTGTAAGTGGCCGTCATAAAAATGTAATGCTCCCCATTTGTCAAGCTTGAAAAGTAGGAGTTTTTAATTTGCTTTTGAAGGGGTATTTTTTTGTTCATGCGGCTTTCCCCTTGTATTCTTCTTCAATTTGCACGGGTGGTTTATAACCTAGTGATGAGTGCAGATATTGAGTGTTATAATAGTGAATCCATTCCTTGACGGCTTTTTCAAGCTGCGATAGGCTTTGATATTCCCTTGTCCAGATGATCTCTTCCTTTAATGTCCTGAATACTCGTTCCGTATCTGCATTCCCCTTAGGGTTGTTGTAGCTCGTAAAAATTTGCTCGATTCCCATCAAGCTTAGGGCTTTCATAAAAGTTACGGATGTCGGCTGACATCCGTTGTCTGAGACAAGCTTGATTCCTTTTTCTCTTGTTCCTTCTGGACATTGTAAACATGCTGCTTGGTTTAGAGCTGATAACCAGGGGCTACTCTTCGACCGATCACCCAGTGTATGACCTACGATCTTCTTGGTATACCAGTCGATGACTAAAACAAGATAAGCCCATCCTTCGTTTTCTAATTTGATTTTCGTCATGTCAATTCCGTAAACCTCATTCGGCCTTTGTGCTCGGGGCTTGGGTCTATCACAGA
>DAIDHO010000021.1 GCA_027459675.1 Parachlamydiales bacterium
CTTTGTTTCATAAAACTCCTTGGGTTGTCGTTGATTATCTCCTAAACCAAGCTTTTTCTTTAATAGGGTGCAGTATATCGGTTTGCGCTTCAACCTTATCGCAGGAGTCCATAATTTTGAACTCACAATCTAATTACGCAAGAGGTCTATTAAAAAATCAGCCCGTCTCCCGTATCGTGCTCCCAGTGGCACGATAAGAAAACAGGCTGACTTGAAAGAAGGGTCTACTTCTAAATTAGAAGTCGAAACGCATCTCTCCTGTCACGCCTTGCAGAGCAAGGTCATCAGAAAAGCGGATATTGGGAGAACCCTGAACCAATTGATTTTGTCTAAACCAATATTGGAGTTCATAACCTACTTTTAGCATGAAATGGTTTCTTCCACTATTGAAAGGAACATCCCAGGAAAGACCGAGTGCTCCTTCCAGCATGGCGGTTGCTAGATTCCGATTGAGTCCCTTTTGGTTAAGCCCCCCATTGGTAACAAGCGTCTGGGATTGATTATAGACATTTTGTTTATCACTCAGTGTAAAACGACCATACATCAAAGCACCACCCGCATCTCCAAAGATGGAAAAACGATGGTCCATGGCTTGCCCTGCAGATCCCAGAACCCATAAAGTGTTAATCCCTAGAGCAGGTCCTATTCCCCAGTAATTATTTTTAAATTTCTCAGTCGCAGAGGCTGGAGAGGTAGGGCTGCTGGGAGTATAACCAAAACTAGTGCGAATTTTTTGGTTAATCCATCCCCCTTTAATCCCCACATGCGGCCGAAGGGCTATATTTTTACTTACATAGTGCCAACGTCCGAGTTCCCAATCAAACATGCAAAAACGGAGATCCCATCTTGTAGAACCAGAGGTAGGTTGGGCTGAAAAATCACTTGCAATTCCTATTTGGTCTGTTAACTGAATGGTCTGTCCGTTATCTCCATTCACGTGACTCTTGTGGTTAGTAAGAAACCAAGTATACATAAGGCTTGAATCCCACATGTCATGATCCATGTTAAAGCCAATTCCAGCTTTAAAACCCCAGTCCCAATTGTAATTGAGAGAATGGTTCTTGGCTCTGACCGGATTTACAATACTATTGACCTCGTTCACCCAATCCGTGGATCCCACGTCCGCTTTCCAATAAATAGCGTCGCCAAAAATATACCATCCGTTATCACTCTCAGGACGTGCTGAAGTGAGAGTGACTATATTCATCTCTGCTTGTTTATTGTCTTTCTTTTTCATGTTTCTCTTAGATGAGCCGTTCATTTTTTGAGCAGCAGCCACTAAATCGTCATCTGCGCACAAAGAAGCGGTCAAAGCTAAGACACTCAACAGTACTGTTTTCTTCATTTGTTACTCCTACCTGTTCTCTCTACCTATTTCTCTAAGGTATATATCCTTCTTTTAACGTACATCCTTCTTTTAGTAAACTTTTTTATTAAAAGAAAAAGCCTAATCCCTTTGCGTAAGAAATAAACTTTCTAAGAAATAAATAGATATTTTAGCTAGATTAAGCAGTCTGTTAAGGAAAATAAAGAAAAACCGCGAGAGTTAGAGAACATTTAATAGACGGCTTCCCACTCGAAGCCGTTGATAAAGGGCTAAAATTAGAAATCGAAGCGGAATTCCGCTGTGACCCCTTGAAGGGCAAGATCATCGCTGATGCGAGTATTGACTGCTCCTGTCATAAGGGAATTAGTCACCCGGACTTGTTGGAATTGGCGGAACCAATATTGCAGTTCATATCCGGCTTTAAAAGCGAAGTGGTTCTTTGCTTGATTAAAAGAAGTATCCCAATAAAGTCCAAACATTCCTTGCAACATGGGCACAGCCAGATTACGATTGAGCCCCTTGGTGGGAAGATCCGTTACAAGCACATTGGAAAGGCTGGTATTAGTTTGACGATTGGAAATATCAAAATGTCCATACATCAAAGCTCCCGCTACATCTCCAAATAGGGAGAAGCGGTGTTCATTGGAGGCACCCGCATTTCCTAAGACCCACATTGTATTAACCCCTGCAGAGGGTCCCACTCCCCAGAAATTGTTCTTAAGCTTTTCATTATAAACTCCTTCTGTGGGAGAGCGAAACTTTGTTCGGATGTTTTGATTAATCCATCCTCCCTTAATTCCCATATGGGGACGAAGAGCCAGACTACGGCTGACATACTGTCCCCGTCCTAATTCCCAATCAAACATGGAGAAATGGATATCCCACTTCGTTGAACCTGAATTGACTGTGGTAGAACTATTGGCAATCCCCATCTCGTCTTGAACGATTGTAGAACCGCCTTTTCCTGCCTTATTGCTCGCATCGCAAAAGAGCCAGGTGTAATAAAAGTTTGTATCCCACATATCGTGGTCGATATTCGCTCCAATCCCTACCCGGAATCCCCAATCCCACTTATAGTTAAGAGAATGGTTACTAGCACCTGCAGTTCCACTATTGGTAGAAGTCACATTGGCCCAATCTGTCGATCCTATATCCACGTGCCAGTAGAGGACATCCGCAAATAAGTACCACCCATTTTCACTCTCAGGGCGCGCAGAAGTGAGGGTATTGACATTCATCATCATATTGGATGAGCTCATCGGAGTTTGAGGGGAAGTTTGCTTGGTTTGGGCGGCTGCCACAAAATCAACATCATCCGCAAAAAGAGAGGATAAGGCGAGGATGCTAAAAAGAAATGCTTTTTTCATTTAAAACTCCTGTGGTTTTTTATAAAGTGTTAATTTACCAAAGGATGTGTCTTGTTGTAAACCTCTTTTTTAATTTTTTTGGACACTTGAGTATAAATAGTGGTTGTTGCAAGCGAGGTGTGCCCCAGTAACGTCTGAATAGTTTTCAAATCCATTCCATTTTCGAGCCAATGCGTGGCAATCGTATGACGAATTGTATGGGGCGTGGCCCGAGCGGCTAAACCCGAAGCTTTTAAGTACTCTTTAAAGCTTCGATCGACTGAGCGAGGAGTGAGTCTTGTCCCCCATTTATTTAAAAAGATGGCATCGGGACTTTTTTCTGCCTGATGGGTATCACTGTCTAAAAAGCGCTCCGGATGAGTCAAATAACTTGTCATCCAGTTAGCCGCATTTTTCGTGATAGGAATGACCCGTTCTTTCTTCCCTTTCCCTTGCAAGCGCAGAGTCAGGTTGGCTGCATCAAAATCGGGTCGGTTTAAACCGACTAGTTCACTGATACGAAGTCCCGAGCTATAAAAAAGCTCCATGATGACGCGATCTCGAAATCCTAAAAACGTCGAGATATCAGGCTGAGCAAAAAGACGATCGATCTCTTCGCGAGAAAGAGGAGATGGAATTGTTTTATCAAGCTTGGGGCTATCGATCTCATCGAGCGGATTGTGAGTGAGAACCCCTACTTTCAAAAGAAATTTAAAGAAAGAGCGCAATGATGAGAGCCTTCTTAAGATGGTTCGTTTCGTGGCGTGTTTCTGATTTAAGTAAGCCAAATACTCCCGAATTCTCCATTTATCGACCGCTTCGAGCCTGGTATCTTGTAAAAAAGAACCGAAAGCCTCTAAATCGAGCCGATAATTTCGAAGAGTGTGGGGAGACGCATTTCGAATTGCTTTTAAATAGGTTAAAAATTTCTCTTTCCAATCGTGCATGGTGATACCTAATTAAGCTCCCTTATGTTAGAATGAGTCCTTTTATGATTACTCTAACACAAGTTTCAAAAAAAGTTGGACCCCGTCTTTTATTCGATAACGTGAATGTCACTTTTAATAAAGGACATCGGTACGGTTTGACAGGACCCAATGGGGCGGGTAAGTCTACTCTCATGAAAATTATGATGGGACTTGAAACCGCAGACAGTGGAACGGTCACTCTGCCTCATAAAGTGGGATTTCTCAAACAAAACATCGAAGACTTCAAAGATTTTGTAGTGCTAGATGTCGTCATCATGGGAAACAAGCGGCTGTGGAGTGCTCTTTTGGAGCGGGATCATCTCTATGAACAAGAGATGACTGATGCTGTAGGAATCCGACTGGGAGAACTCGAAGAAATCATTGCCGAGGAAAACGGTTACAGCGCTGAGGCAGAAGGAGAAGATCTCTTAACAGGAATGGGAATTGCAAGTGAATACCATTCCAAGAAAATGCACCAAATCCCTCTTGACATTCAGTTTCGAGTGCTTTTGTGCCAAGCCCTCTTCGGAGAGCCAGAAGCGCTCCTTTTAGATGAACCTACCAACCACCTCGATTTAAGCTCCATTGGCTGGCTCGAGCAGTTTCTCCATAAATACAAAGGAACTCTCATTGTCATCAGCCATGACCGATATTTTTTAAATACGGTCACCACCGATATTGCTGATATTGATTATGAGACAGTGATTATTTATCCCGGTAACTATGATCAAATGGTGGTTGCCAAAACAGCTGTTCGGACAAGAACAGAAGAGGAAAATAAATCTAAAGAAAAGAAAATTTCCCAATTACAGGAATTTGTAGCCAAGTTTGGGGCAGGGACCCGTGCAAGTCAGGTCCAATCTCGCATTCGAGAAATCAATCGTTTACAACCCGTTGAGCTGAAAAAATCAAATATCCAACGTCCTTACATTCGCTTTTATCCCCCTGAAAAAGCTTCCGGAGAAATTGTCGTAAAAATCGATCACCTGACAAAAGCTTTCGATGGAGAGCCGGTCATATCCGATCTTTCCTTCGAAATTCTCCGTGGCGATAAAATTGGGGTGATTGGAAATAATGGTCGTGGAAAAACCACGCTATTAAAAATGATCGCAGGACTCCTTATTCAAGATAAGGGGAAAATTGAATTAGGACATCAGGTCCATCTCGGGTACTTCCCTCAAAATCACTCAGAGGTTATTGATAAGAAAGGATCGCTCACTCTCTTTGACTGGCTCAAAGGCAAAAAAGATGGAATTTACGATCAAGAAGCGCGCAGTATTCTGGGGAAAATGTTATTTTCTGGGGAAGATGCCTTTAAACCCGTGGCTCACCTTTCAGGAGGAGAAACAGCGCGTCTCATCATAGGTGGGATCATGCTCCTAAACTACAACTTCTTAGTCCTGGATGAACCTAATAACCACCTAGACCTAGAAGCTGTGGCTGCTTTAAGTTGGGCTTTAGAAGACTTTAAGGGCACTGTGATTATGGCAGCGCATGACCGCCAGCTTCTCGAGGAAGTAGCCACTAAAATAATTGCGTTTGAAGAAGATGGGATTCATTTTTTTAACGGACCCCTAGAAGAATACTTGGCAAAGTGATATCGTATAGGCCAGGTGTTTGTTGGAACACAGCTCACCATAGAGAAATCAAAGGAGAAGATAAAGCTTATGTCAGTGCCAGGATTAGGATCCCCTTACCCGTCTTCGAATGAACCTATGAGACCGAGTGGCACATCCACCGCACCTCGTGCTTTAGGCCAAGCTCTTGAAATCTATGCCACACTTCTTTCCCATCCCGAACCTTCCAATCCAACAAATCTCCAAGCAATTGCAGAGCAAACAGTGCAATTGGAGCACCTTGCTCAGAATGTGATAAACACTGCCGCGCCCACGATCCAATCGATAGGAAGAGATTTAGAACATCTCCTTACCACTCTTCATTCTATTTCGGATAAAAATGTCTCGATGCTGAGAGCCTCTCAGGACTATCTTGAAAACCCTGCTAATGCAGATTTAGGGCCTCTCATTCAAGAATTTCTCCATAATCCCCTTACTCTGAAGGTGATGTGCGAAGAACTGTTTATTTTATCTGGAAGTATTATGAATCCTAAAACTCCCAGCGGATTTGGAAGCTAGCACCTTGCAGAGTGAGGTCTCCCTTGCTCAAGCTGACTTCATTCCCTATTGTATTCGTCGATGTGACCAGCTGATTGAGCTTTAACATCCTATTTTGAGAAAACCACTCGCTCCATTCGTATCCTGCGGTGAAGGAAAGGCGGTATTTATTTTGATTAAAAAACTTTTCCCATTGCAAACCTAACATCGCATCGACGTTAAAGGCACCTGTTGTTAGATGTTCTTGGAAAGGAAAGAGGGTAGTTACCCCATTGGTCCTCAGTATTGATTGATACTTTTCACGGATTTTGAAATCGCCATAAAGAAGAGATGTCCCCACATTTCCAAGGAAAGAAAAAGAGCGATTCATCTGCCACTTTAGAGCCGTTCCAAGATGGGCGCCCACTCCCCAGAAATCGGTATGAGCCTTAAAAGAGGTGGGAATGCGCGCGCTTGTTCCAGGATTTGGAATTGCATTATAACTTGCATGATACCTTTGCTGAATGGTAGCCCCCCGCAGACCTACAAACGGTTGAACACAGAGGGTGTTTAAGACAAAGTAATTTCTAGCTAAATTAAGATCATACACGTTGTAGTTTAAATTCCACTTCACCCACGCTCTATCCGCAGCTGTACCCAATAGGGCGGTTCCCCATGCAGGCACGAAAAAAGATCCCGCCTCTCCATTTCCAGAAAATGCTTTTGAATCCGATTGATGCGTAAAAAAATGGGTCCATAGAGCTGCTAAATTCCAATAATCTTGATCAACAAACGTATACCCCATTCCCAGTCGGAATCCTGAATTCCATTGGACCTTCGGTGACTTTAAGTGACTGGAGTTGTCAGACGGAATAGGGGCAATCTTGGTCACCGATCCATACTCAACCCCTTCCTCATCCGCCCTCCAATACAGATAGTCTGCGCGGGCCACAAAACCGCCTTTTTTGAGGTTAGCGCGATCTCCATTTTTTTCACTCACCTCAGAAGGCTTTGCTGTTTTAGGATGAGAGGCTTCGATTCGACCCGCCCCTTTAGACGAGGAACTGCCTAAAATTTTTTTACCATTCGCCCATTCAACCCCGGATGTTAATAACATCAATCCAGCCAAAGACACTGCTATCTGTTCTTTCATCCCTTTCTCCTTCATTAAGATCTCGTTGCAAAATGTAGAGTTCGTCGATTCTCATCGAATTCTTGGAACGATCCTCTTCATTTAGACCTATTGATTGATATAATTTTGATGCTTACCAAATCGAAGAAAAAATGAAAATAAAATTTTTACTTGATAGGTTTTTTAGGGAATGGAATGACCTTTAAATCATCTGCTGTCACAGTGGAAGGAAAGATCGCACGCGCCTCTTTTTCAAACCCGTCTAATTCTTGATATCGTGCAGAAAAATGGGTCAGAACAAGTAATTTAACATTCGATTTTTTTGCAATGTGAGCAGCTTCTTCTGCGGTCATATGAAGATATTCTTTGGCCAGATGGGCGTGCTCTTTCAAGTAGGTACTCTCACACAATAGAATCGTCGCCTCTTTTGCAGCTTGAAGAGCACCCGGGCAGGGAATTGTATCGATCACAATAGAGAATATATCCCCCTTTTGAAAATAGCTCACCTCATCTAGGGTTATTTTCTTACCATTTATCACAAGGCAGCCAAGGGCTTGCAGCTGCCGTACAAGAGGACCCTCGATGCCCTCCTCTTTTAACTTCTCTTTCTCAAAACGGCGTATATCTTTTTCAATAATCCGATAAGCAAAATTTTCGACTCCATGATCAAGGGCATACGCTTCAATGCGGAATATCTCATCTTCTTGTACGAGACCGGGCTTGTGAATAGGGTGCTCTACCACGTGGATATTTTCATGATATATCGTTCCGTATCGCAGCCGATCAAAATACATTTTTCCACTTGCCGGATAATAACAGTGGATAGGATGTTTTACTTTATCTAAGTTAAGTCGCATGAACATGGACCCCAAGCCTAAACAGTGATCTCCATGAAAGTGACTAATAAAAATCCGCGTGACGCAAGTGGGGGCAATATTTGCAAAAATAAACTGTCGTTGTGTCCCTTCTCCTGGATCGAAAAGGAATCCTTCCCCGTTCCATCTTACCAAATAAGCGCTATGATTGCGCCGACGTGTAGGCTGCTGACTGGAGCATCCTAAGATAATTAAATCTCGCACGGTCACGGCTGGCCTCTTTCAAAGAGGGAAAGACGCCCTAACAAAACGCCAAAAATTCCTCCCGCTACATGCGCGGTATTTGCGATGTTCGTGAATAAGGCCTGGATATGAAAAAATTGAAGCGCTATTGACAGAATCTCCAAAGCGAACACCGCCGCTACAAAAACAGTGATAAAGAGGATGACAGGACGCTGGAGAGGATATCCCTCCCAAGGAGCGACTTTTTGACGCATCCAAATAAAACCTACCATTCCTATTATAATACCGGAGTATCCTAAAAACATCGGTCCAGTCATCAGATACTGAGCCACATTCCCTACAATCCCCAATATTAAAGAAAGAAAGAGATAGCGGATTTTCCCAATGCATGCCTCAATTTGTCTCCCTAATACAAATAGCCACGCCATGTTCAAAAGAATATGGAGAAACCCTCCATGTAAGAGAACGGGGGTGATAAGGCGCCAGATTTCTCCTTGTCTAATTTTCCCAAAGAGAGTTCCTTCAGGAAGTTTCTCTACGAGTGTCCAATCTCTTGTGACAAACATATCGACTACCCCTTTCCACGTGGGCGTCCTTTCGATCTGTTGAAATCGGGCTTGTACCTTCGGAGGAAGGGCTTTTAAATCCTCCTCTGTCCTGATATCATTTTGATCTAAAAATTTTTCGATTTGGGCCCGGTCCGCAGGATAATCGAACATCAACTCCTTTTGAAGAGGAACAAGCTCGTATTTCAGCGCCACGCTCCCTCGTTCTTTCTCGAGTTGACTCATTTGAAAAAGTGTCCAAATAAAGAGGAATCCACAAATAAGGATAATAAAATTATTAAGCGAGAAGGGGGTATGTAAGGGAGGATGAGACATCCGGACCCTCCAACGGGTGTGTTCAGGATGTGATACAGAAACGGCATGTTCAGAGTCTGCGTTGGGAGGTTGAGAAAAATGAAAACTAGGGGATGTGGGATCGTGCTGCCACTCTTGGTAGTAACCTAAGGTCTTATCGAAATCATCTTCTTCAATCACCCAAAGGCGGTAAGTAGAATCGGGCGTGGTGTCATAGACACTTTGAATCCCATGATTCTGTAAAAAAGTTTGAAATTCGAATGCCTCTTTTTCATTTTGAAATTCACCAATTAATCGCATGTTTTAATCTTTTTAATAATATTTGAGGTCGAAAGGCCCGGCAAGAGAGAAACAATATGTATATGCCCCCCATGACTTTTAACCACTTCTGCTTCGATACATTCTGATCCATATTCGGCCCCATTCACATGAACATGAGGCTCTATTTTACTTAGGATAGCACGAGGATCGGTTTCATCAAAGCATGTAACGTAATCCACAAACTCCAGAGCTGCCATCATGCGAGCACGATAAGGCAAAGAGATAATCGGCCTTGTAGGACTCTTATATTTTTTGATCGAATCATCTGTGTTGAGTGCCACAAGCAGAATATCCCCCTGCTGTGAGGCTTCATAAATAATTTCAAGATGGCCTGCATGCAGAAGATCAAAAGAGCCGTTCAAAGTTACAATCTTCTTTCCCTGATTTTTGAGCTTTTTAATTCGGCTGCTTAAGTGTTCGAGTTCAATCCATTTTTTTTTAAAATATTCTTCAAAGCTTTTTGGGGAATGCGACACGGAAAACCTCATCGTAATGATCCACAAAATGGACCTGTAGTCCCTTCTTAATATAACCGGGAAGCTCATCAAAATCACGCTTATTTTCTCGGGGGAAGATAAGGGTTTTAACACCCGAACGGCGGGCCGCAATAAGCTTTTCTTTAACTCCTCCGATTTGGAGAACCTTACCCGTTAAGGTAAGTTCTCCTGTCATGCCTAAGTCTTGGGCAACAGGCTGGTTTCTAAGGAGAGAGATAAGAGAGGTCAGCATTGTGACACCTGCGGAAGGACCATCTTTAGGGGTTGCCCCTTCTGGAATGTGGATATGCACTTGAGTTTTTTCAAAGAATTTTTTTCCTGGCGCATAATTTTGATAGGAACTTTGTAGATAACTCCACGCGATTTGAGACGACTCTTTCATGACCTCGCCTGCTTGCCCTGTGAGTTTCATCTCTGTTTTTTCTGCGGCAAAACCAATCGATTCAACATAAAGCGTTGCCCCTCCCATCGAGGTCCAGGCAAGTCCCATACATACGCCGACAGGGGTTTTGGGATAAAAACGATCACTGGTAAAGATGGGTTTACCCAAATATTTTTCCAAATTCTTTTCCGTGACATGGTGCTCTTCGGATTTTTTCTCTTTCTTGGATTCTTCCGACTTGACGACTTGAACAGCCACTTTTCGAAGCACTTTTTTAATGGCATTTTCAAATGTTCGCACACCTGCTTCTCTTGCATATCCATTGATTATACGCTTGAGAGATCCTATAGAAAAATCAACGTCTACCGCTTTAAGTCCCATTGCTTTTCGATTACGTGGAATCAAGAATTGCTGAGCAATCTTTACTTTTTCTTCCATGATATAACCAGAAAGACGGAGAATGTCCATGCGATCTTTTAAGGGTTCTGGAATCGTATCTAAAACGTTGGCGGTTACAATAAATAAAATATTGGAAAGATCACACCGCACATCGAGATAGTGATCTAAAAAGTCTTTGTTTTGTTCAGGATCAAGCACTTCCAGAAGCGCTGAGGCTGGATCGCCTTGGTAGCTATTTCCGAGCTTATCCACCTCATCCAGCATGATCACAGGATTCATAGTCTGTGTAAATTTAAGCGCTTGAATCATTTTTCCAGGCATCGAACCAATATAGGTCCTCCGATGTCCTTTAATCTCCGCTTCGTCGCGCATTCCCCCAACTGAAAAACGATAAAATTGTCGATTGAGTGCGCGTGCAATACTCTTCCCAATGCTCGTTTTTCCAACCCCTGGGGGTCCGACAAGGCAAATAATACTCCCTTTCACTCCGCCCGACAGCTTTCCCACACTGATAAACTCTAAGATACGCTCTTTGATATCATTAAGGCCGTAGTGATCTTCTTCTAAAATCTTTTTCGCTTTTTTAAGATCATGAGTCTCTTCTGTTGTAATCCCCCATGGAACAATCGTCAACCAATCTAAATAGTTGCGGCACACAGCATACTCAGCAGATTGGATTTCCAACACTGAAAGTTTATCCATTTCTTCTTTAATCACCGTCATCACATCGGTGGGAACTACCCTTTTTTTAAGCCGGGCTTCAAACTTCTCTAGATCAATTGAACGATCTTCTTTTTCAATTCCTAACTCTTTTTTTATCGTTTTAAGCTGCTCTCTCAGAAAAAAATCGCGCTGCGATTTTGTAATCGTTTGCTCCATTTTTTGAGTAATAGAACTTTGAAGCTTACTGAGATCGAGCTCTTTTTTAAGAAGAAGAAGTGCTTTATCAATCCGTTCATTCAGATCATACGTTTCCAGAACATCTTGAAGTTCTTCTCTTCCTGCCGTGGTGAGAGCGACCGCAAAATCTGCCAGCTTGCCGGGCTCTGTAAAATCTGAATGGGATAAGAAAATCTGCAGCTCTTCCTTGAAGAGAGGATTCAGCTTGAGCAGCTCTTTAATCGTTGTAATAATGCTAATCGAATAAGCTTTAAGCTCTTTCGTCAATTTTCTGACCCCATCTTCATGGTATTTAACTTCAGCTCGAAGATATTTGGATCGAACCGGTTTTTTTATAGAAATCCGCTTCTCCATGTTTAGCACCACCTGCGCCCCGCCTTGTTCCATGGGGATAATACGCAAGATGCGGGCTAGTACACCCACTTTACACAGATCCTCTAAACCAATCTTATAAAGATTTACATCCTCTTGCTTGGTTAAAAAAAGCCCCATGCACTTATGCTCGGTTTTTGCCACGAGCTTTAAAACTTCATAAAAAGGCCCTGGCTCTATGACAACAGGGGCTGCCATCCCGGGGAAAAAAGGACGCCGAGTCAGAGGGATGATAAATATTTGATCGGGCCCTCCTGTGGTCGCCTCTAATTCCTGTTTGGTTTGAAGAGATTCCTGCACAGCTTCTGCCACCGTTTCTTCTTCCGCATCAAGCCCATTATTTTTGTGTTTCATAAATTAAAATGATCCTCATTATGAATAGTTAAATTATTTTTTAACTTATTGTTTCACCTTTACTAAGGCCAAGCCTGTTCTGTCAAGCATGCCCTTAATGAGGCAGAAAACTTTTCTATTCCATTTTTCGCACTTTTCAACTCTAAATCGAACAATTCATTTGGGTCCATATTAAAAAATTAAAGGCCTCGGGCCTGTTGCCCCTGTTGCACCCGATCCCACCGCTCTCTTCCCGGCACTCTGTTAAGGAACATTAATTTAAAAAGTGACGAACCTTTAGCTTAAGCAAGAGGTCTACTCCAGTTTTCTATCTCTAAAATAGCGGTATCCTAAATAGCAGTATCAAGGCATACTAGTGGGTATGACATGCTTAATCATTGATACGGCAGGCAAAGAAGGCATGCTTGCTTTGGCTCAAGCAGGGAGGGTAGTCCAAACAATTTCACTTCCCCAAGGACGCGATTTGTCTAAAGTTTTATTTTCGTCTCTTCCATCGTTTGTCGATTTAAAATTTGACTTTATTGCGGTAGGACAAGGACCTGGATCTTTTACCGGAACACGCGTAGGTGCGATGTTAGCTCAAGCTCTTTCTTTTGGATGGAAGATTCCTCTTGTCGGATTCTCCTCTACGCTCCTTCCTAATCTGGCAGAAATTGCCGCCACCGCCTATTCCTCCTTTCTATCTGGTCAAACCTCTTCACAGATTGAACTTGTCTATATTTCCCCTAGGCTCTAACATATTCCTATAAAATAAGAGGAGTATTTTTTTTATCATGACTAGTGTAAAAGTGCGCCCAGGCGAGCCTATTGACAAGGCATTACGAGCTTTAAAGAAAAAAGTTGATAAAGAAGGTGTTTTAAAAGCAGCTAAAGCGCACCGATTTTATGATAAGCCCTCTGTTAAAAGTCGTGCTAAAGCAAAAGCCGCTCTCAAATACAAAAAAGTTAAGCCATTTAACAAATTTTAGTTCTTATTCCTTGCGGGTTAGATAAAATTTAGGACCACCAATTTAAGGTTATCATGTCTGATTATTACAACGCCCTTGGGGTTTCTCGTACAGCCACTCCTGAAGAAATTAAAAAAGCGTATCGCAAAAACGCCCTCAAATACCATCCTGATAAAAATCCGGGCGACGCATCCGCTGAAAAAAAATTTAAAGAAATCTCAGAAGCTTATGAAGTTTTAAGCGATGAGAAGAAAAAGCAAATCTACGACCAGTATGGAGCAGATGCCCTTCGCGGCGGAATGGGTGGGGGCCCTGGCGGAATGGGGGGGTTCTCATCTACCGAAGAAGCACTCCGAACATTCATGAATGCTTTTGGAGGTGGCGGTGGGTCGGTTTTCGATTCTATTTTCGGCTTTGAGAATGGCCAGAGCACAGCTGCTAATCAACAGGGCAGCAGCAAAAAAATGAACCTTACTATTTCCTTTGAAGAGGCAATCTCGGGCACTGAAAAAGAAGCCTCTATCTCAAATTATGTCGCATGTGAGACCTGTGATGGCTCTGGAGCTGCATCTCCTTCTGCTATCAAAAAGTGTGCGCGCTGCCATGGCTCCGGAGCTATCCATCAAAGCCGCGGCTTTTTCAGCATGTCGACCACCTGTTCGGCGTGCGGCGGACAAGGCAAAACCATTTCTGAACCTTGTAAAAACTGCCATGGAGAAGGACGGCTTAAGAAAAAACAATCGATAAAAATCAAGGTGCCTGCCGGCGTTGACAATGGCATGCGTCTAAGAATGAGCGGCTACGGAGATGCGGGGCATGCCGGAGGGCCTCCTGGAGATCTCTACGTCTATATTAACGTCGAAGCTCACCCTGTTTTCCAACGTGATGGAGATGATGTGATTGTAGAGCTTCCTCTCTCATTTACAGAAGCTGCCTTAGGAATCAAAAAAGATATCCCTTCTCCCCATGGAGGTTCAGTGCGGATTGAAGTTCCTGAAGGAACCCAGCCCGATAAAGTCTTGCGTATTCGAGGAAAAGGGGCGCCTAATGTACATGGACAAGGAATGGGAGATCTTCTCGTTAGAATCTCAGTGGAGACGCCTGTTCGTCTTTCTGACAAACAAAAACAACTCTTGCAATCTTTTGCAGCGCTGGAAACAGATACCAACTCTCCTCGAAAAAAGAACTTTTTCGATAAAGTAAAATCGTTCTTTAAGAGCTAGAGGATTTCTGAGTGATCCCTACTTTGTTAACAGTGCCCTATCTCCTTTAGGCTTGATGAGGTTCTAAAAACGAGCTCGCTTTAAACTTGAGCATTTCTCGATGAATCGATTTTCCTATGGAAAATGATCCATCGAAAAAGAGGTTTACCCCAGAAGCTCTCTATAGAGCCGATTTGCTAGATCACCAAAAACACTAAAATTCACCCCATCAAAAAAAAGCCCTCAGGATTTTCATCCGGAGGGCACATTCTCTCCAGTTTTCATAGAGAAAAATGAGCAGCTCATGCTATAAGTAATTCAACCAAAACAACTTAACACAAGAATAGCTCATGGCCATTATACAAGATTTACATTTATTCTCATGGAAAAGTTTTCAAGATGACCTTCAAAACCTCGGTGACCTCGAGAGATTTAAACTCGTCATCGAGACTATACCCGATGGAAAACTCATCCGGACATTAGAGACGTTAAGAGGCGGTGGAAGAAATGACCATCCCATTGAGGCGATGTGGAACTCTTTACTGGCCGGTATCGTCTTCGACCATCCCCGCCATTTTGTACATTTTAAAGAGGGGAAAAAGGAAGGCCTGGAAGAACAGTTTTATGCAAATGGCCAACTGC
>DAIDHO010000022.1 GCA_027459675.1 Parachlamydiales bacterium
CTTTTTTGTTGTTTCATAATGTCACCTCATTTTCAAGATGACATTATATCAAATTAAAATTTTCAACGACAGTCTCTAAGGAAAAATGAGGAATCGAACTCTTGCTTAGGCAAGGAATCTAATATATACCATGGGCCGTTAATGATCTACCAGGAATAATCAGCAATTCCCTTTAAAAAAATTTTTGCAGAGGAGTAGACTCAATTCTTAAGAACTTTTTCGCACACATCGGAGGAGAAGGCGTATGGGAGTCCATTCTGTACTTGTAGACACGCTGATGCCATAATGTTCCTTAAGTTTTTCTGCAGCCTGCCCAAACGATGTGTCTGCCCCAAAATCGACGATTGCTCGTTCCAACAGAAGCGAATAATCCCTACAATCTACCTCGACTTCTTGGGTAAATGGAACGATCAACTTTTGTTGATGTAAAAAGCGCTGTACTATGATTTCTTGTCGCCCAACAGTAGTTTCCCAATGGACTTTTTTTTCCATGCTTTATTGATGTTGGATGTTCTTCGGTCCATTGACTGGTAGTGGTTTTTTCTCTGTGAACAGCCCATTCTTGTAATGCAGTCGCTCCAATTTTGCGCATATTATCTACCACCTGAATCTCAGCATCATTTGCCTTATTGGCTCTTCCTCCAATGTTCTCTACAACATCAAGCATTTGCTCCATATGTTTTTTCAGTTCTGGATATGCTTCGAGTCGTTCTGCTAATGACTTTTCCATAAGTAGCTCCTGGTTTTTAGAGCTTCCTATTTTCTCTTAGGTTGCCCGCTTCGGGCAACCTAAAACTTTTAATTACACCCGGAATAATCTACCGTCTTGTATTTTGTAGAGAAGAGTTTTATACTTTCGCCTTGATGAAACAGGTATTAGCTTATTATTTTTTTACTCACATTGAGGAGCCTTCGGTAGAAGTACTTCGGCATAAACTTTTTTTTGCAGATCGGGATGTAAAGGGTAGAATTTACATTTCGAAGGAAGGCATTAATGGTCAGATGAGCGCCTCTTTTGAAGCGGCTCAAGACTATATGGAGTGGCTGAAATCCGATCCTCGTTTTCAAGGGGTGGAGTTTAAAATTCACACCTGGCCTGAACATTGTTTTCCTCGAATGACTGTTAAAATGAGATCTCAGCTTGTAGCATTGGATAGGGCCGTTGACCGATCTAAATCGGGGGACTATCTCTCTCCTAAAGAATGGAAAAAAATGCTTGAAGAGCGGGATGAAAACACTCTTCTTATCGATGTTCGGAATGACTACGAGTGGAATTTGGGTCATTTTGAAGGGGCAGAGCTTCCTAATCTCGAAAAATTCCGCGATTTTCCGAACTATGCAAAAAAGTTGAAAGAGGAGAGGGATCCTTCCACAACGAAAGTGATGATGTATTGCACAGGAGGAATCCGCTGTGAGCTGTATTCTGCGCTTATGAAAGAAGAGGGGTTTAAGGAAGTTTATCAGTTGCAAGGGGGTGTCATCAAGTATGGATTGGAGTTGGGCTCGAAGCATTGGAGAGGAAAATTGTTTGTCTTTGATGACAGACTCTCTGTTCCGATCTCACCTGATGGGCCAGCTAGACCAGGTGGGCCAGGTAGGCCAGATGCAACAGGTGAGCCGGCAGAAGTGATTAGCGTGTGTCTGCACTGCAAGCAGCCCTCTGATCTTTATTTTAATTGTGCCAATATGGACTGCAACGAACTCTTTATTTCTTGCTTACAATGCGCTGACAAAACACAAGGTTGTTGCTGCACAGCCTGTGAGAAATCTCCTCGGACACGTCCTTATGTAAAACAAGAAAGACCCAAGCCTTTTAGACGCTATCGTGGAACTGCTTCTTAGAGGATCTTTAAAAGCCATTAAAGAGGCAGCAGCAAAAGGAGCTCTGACGTGGAAAGGGAAGAAGGTGCTTCTCGACCCCTTTCTAGCTGCCGGATATTTTTTTGAAATAGAGTCTATCGAAGAAGACACCTTTTCTTTATCTCCTTACCTAACGGTAGGATCTCGCATTGAAAAAATGGAAATATGCGATCTCCTTTCCCCATTAGGGGCTCTAGAGAGAGGAGTTTTCCGTTTTTGGGACCATTCCGATGCTTATCAGCCCCAGCCCCCCTTTGTCTCAGCTCCACAACTCGATGAACTCTTAAAAAAAGGCCTACCTCACCGTTTTAAAGGAGCAAAACCCAGGCTGAAACCCCCTCCTTTACCCCTTTTGAAACTGACAGATCGTACAGGCGGTTTTGCAAGCCTATTTCTAGATTACGGAAGGTGGGGAGAGAGTGCTTTTCATGATCATCTTCCTACTTTGGAAGAAAAAGAGTGGGAAAATGATCTTCTTGAAACCGGCTTTAAGAAAAAAATTACAGGGAGCTCTCATTACTTTTGTCCCCTGGATCAAGTCGGAAAAAGTCTTGCATTCCTGTTGGAAATAGGGTGGAAAATCATCGATCATCGAGGCAAGCGTGTGGTGAAACAGAATGCCATCCACTCCAAAGTAGAAGAAACGGACGGTGCGCTGATTCTACGAGGTACAGCACACTTTGGAGAAAAAGCTTTACCCATGCAAGATATCATGGGATGTTTTGAGAGGCATGAGCGGTGGATTGATCTTTCTCCACATGAAGTAGGACTCATCGAGCTTCCCTCCTCTTGGGAAGCTGTTCTGAGTGAAGAGCGAGGAGCGGAAGGGATTCACGTGCGAAGATCACACATCGGTCTTTTAAGCGAGATTACTCCCCTTCCTCCTTCTTATCAGAGCACAAAATGGGAGGAAATGTCGCCAAAAGAGGCATTTCAAGGAAAACTTTTTCCCTATCAGCAAAAAGGATTAAATTGGCTCTCTTTTCTGTATCGCGCAGGCTTTTCAGGTCTTCTTGCGGATGAGATGGGACTTGGCAAAACCGTACAAATTTTAAGTTTTCTAACTCTCAGAGAGGGAGCTGTCTTAATTGTCATGCCTGTGACTTTGATTTCTCTATGGAAGCAGCAGCTCCAACGGTTTCTTCCAAACTTTGATTTTTATATCCATCAAGGTCCTAACCGCCTGGCCTCTATCGCTGGAAAGGCGCTGATTTTGACCTCGTATGCTACCCTCCGCGCCGATATTCATCTATTTACTCAAGTGAGTTTTGATACCATCGTTTTAGATGAAGCGCAGATGATTAAAAATGCCTCCACCCAAGTGGCTCAGAGTATTTATTTGCTGAAAGGGAAATTTCGACTCGCTCTTACAGGTACTCCTATTGAAAATCGAATGGAAGAGCTGTATTCAATTTTTCAGTTTCTAATGCCACATCTTTTAGAGAGGGCGCAACTCTCCGAATTTTCTCGTAAAAAGATAGCCCCCTTTATTTTACGCCGGACTAAGGAAGAAGTAGGGCTTGATCTACCCGAAAAAATTATCCAAGTCGTAGGTGTTGATCCTTCCGAAGAAGAGTATGCAATCTATGAGACGCTCCTGCAAGAAAGGCGCACAGCGCTCATGCAGAAAATTGCAGAGGAAGGTTTGACTGCTCATCGAATGGAAGTGTTGGAACTTATCTTGCGCTTGCGTCAACTCTCTTCTCATCCCCGGCTTGTCGATCCTTCTTATACAGGGCAAGCAAGCAAATGCGCTCAAGTGCTCATGGATCTAGAAGGAGTAGTTGAGGCCAAGCAGAAAGTGCTCCTCTATAGCCAATTTACTTCTATGCTTCATCTTTTTGAAGCCCAATTTCAAGAGAGAGGATGGAAATATGTTTATCTCGATGGATCTACTCGGGATCGAGAAACCCCTGTCCATGCCTTTCAAAACAACCCAGACATATCGATTTTTCTCATTAGTTTAAAAGCAGGGGGAGTAGGACTCAATCTACAAGCGGCAGATTATGTCTTTCTCTACGATCCTTGGTGGAATGCCGCGGTGGAAAAACAAGCGATCGATCGGACGCACCGCCTCGGTCGCACAAACACTGTCATCGCCCGCAAATATTTTACCACGCAAACCATCGAGGCCAAAATTCTCGATCTTCAATCCAAAAAAGAAGCTCTCTCTCAGTCTTGGTGGGAAGGGCAAGAGGGAATAGAGTCCCTGGCCTTTGAAGAGGTGGTGGCCCTTTTGTAAATCTAATCTAAAGATTAGACCTCTTCCATATCTCAAGGGAGATATGATCGAAAGTTGTGGATGAAGGTCTAAAAGGAGCGTATCCTTAATGATTTTCCTTGATCGATGAAAATTGTGGATGTGTGAATCATGGTCACCCTGGATGGCATAATGCCCCTCCGGTGAAAGAGCTCGGTGAACAAGGTCGAGCGCAGTGGAAGAAAGAAATTGGCTATCACCGACGATCACTCGTGGAAACATTTATGTTTCGTTACAAGACGACTGTAGGAGAGAAGTTCTCTGCGAGAACATGGTGCAATCAGGTGACAGAAGCGCGACTCAAGGTTGCTGTGCTCAAACGAATGACCGAGCTGGGGAGGCCCAAAAGTTCTAAGCTAAGCCGCTAACTGGATTGGGGTAAGCGGGAAATCGACTTTACGCCGAATTGTGCAACAAAGCCTCTAAAGGATGGTTTTTTGGTTTTAAACTACACCTAATTATAAATGATAAAGGCGAAATTCTAGCTTACATGTTGACACCAGGAAATGTGGATGATAGAGCTCCTGTCGAATGGTTATCGAAAGAATTATTTGGAAAGCTGTTTGGAGATCGTGGTTTTATATCAAATGATTTATTTTTAAAGCTTTATGAGAAAGGACTGCAATTGATCACCAAGCTTCGATCCAATATGAAAAATAGGCTGATGAGTATCGTAGACAAGCTGATTCTGAGAAAACGGGTACTCATCGAAAGTGTCCATAACAAATTGAAGGCATGTTGTCAGATTGAACATCCTCGACATAGAAGTTGCTGGAACTTTTTAGTCAATCTTATAGGAGGGCTGATTGCCTATACCTATGATCCTGATAAACCAAAAATAGAACTAAACCAGGAACAGAAATGCGCTTTACTTCTTCTAGCTGCTTAGCTTTTGTGCTCAACTCGCGTTATTTAATTTTAACAATTCGATGAATTGTTTAAAGGTGATACTAACAGCGGGGACCCATCGACATGAATGCCTCACACGAAAATTGTAGGAGACACTTGAATTTTTTTCTTGCAAAGGAGAATTGAATATCTCAAAACATTCAAGATATGTTGTCCAAGATGAGTTTTGTGAAAATTTTACTTCCAAGGAAATAGAATGAGGATAGAATTTAAGAGAGGATAATTCATTCCCTGTATTAATCTTTAAACTAATTTTACTAGGGATTTTTATTTCTACCGAATCTAATATCTTACTCCCAAAGGTTGACATATTCTTTTGAAACCATGGAAGGAAACTATTTTCTCCACCAGGAAGCTTGGTGATAGATATAATTTTATCCTTTAAAAAATTTAAAGCATAGAATTCTCCTTTGATTTGACAATTTGGATTTTCCGCTAATCTCAGCACCTCTTGCATGAAAAAATCACGAAAATTTATCTCTTTATCTTCATACGTCTCTTTTATTTGTTGCCCTGGAAAGGAGTTTTGTAATTTTTCAAGGTTGGAAAGGGTGGAAAGGGGCTGTCGTTGAACAGTCGCAGGCACAGGAGATTGCAGATCTGAGGTGCACTCCTGAGGGCTAATGATACTTGGACCTTCATGGGGAGGTGGTGATATAGGTGGGTCTCCATTTCCTTCGGTGAGCGGGGGGGGGGCTAGAGTATCCGTCTGTTTTATTTCTTTCCCTGGAAAGGAGTTTTGTAATTTTTCAAGGGTGGAAAAGGGCTGTGGTTGAACAGTCGCAGGCACAGGAGATTGCAGATCTGAGGTGCGCTCCTGAGGGCTAATGATACTTGGACCTTCATGGGAAGGTGGTGATATAGGTGAGTCTCCATTTCTTTTTTCTAGCTCTTTTTCGGGCGTGAGCAGAATATTGGAAGTGGGATTGATTGTACAATTTTTACCATCGCATCCTTCTCGTTGTGGAGGTTGTGGGGAGGGGATAGGTTGAGTGTTACGTCGAGATAAAGAAGGAAGGGATTTGTACAGTTGGTAGCAAATAAACAGGAGAAAAAGTGGAATAATAAATAGGGCTACTTTTTGGGAGATGGGAAGATTCTGGGCTTTTTCTATAGCAGACTTCTTCTGTGGGGCTTGATTAAAAACAGGGTACGCATAACTTTTATAAAGAGATAAAATGGGGTTTGTCATTTATTATGCCATAATACTTCCCTTGCCCCAAAAAAACCAGTTATTTTTAGATTAGAGCTTAACAATTCTCTGTAACAAAATCATCATCTCTCATTAGTAAGGTATAGAAGGAGACAATTAAATAAAATTTTTTAAAAAACTGTCACTCAGCTTTTTCTGTGTCAGGGTGTTCCTCGTTCAAGAGTTCCTGGGCAGCCATTTTCAGAGTTGCAAGTCCTTTTTCAAAGCCAACTTCTTTAAGAAGCCGGTCAAGGTAGCTGAGCTCTGCAACAAGCTGATCATTGAGGGTTTCAAGCTCTGAAATCCTCTTTTGCATTTGTTCTTTTTCCATACACGCTCCTGTTGATACCTCATACAGATGCAAGAGATGTGCCAAAGCGGTTAATCGAGGTTAATTCCTTCAAAATGAAGAAGCTCCTTCTTAATCTGAGGATCAGGGGTGAAGCCGCCTAAGCCTCCCCGGGACGGAATGACCCTATGACAGGGAATCAAAAGAGGAAATAAATTACCTTTGCAAAAATTACCAATAGCTCGAGCTGCATGGGGTTGGCCAATGGCTTCAGAGAGTTCTTTATAAGAGAGAAGCTTCCCCGGACGAGTGGTTTGGAGGTAGGAAGCGGTCTTACGAGCAAAGGGGGTCTTATAAGGAGGAAGGGAAAACAGGGTCCAGGTACCCTTGGCATAGTGTTCAAGCCAAGGTAAGAAAGCCTTTGCAAGGTGGGGAGAATCACACTCTAACGTAAAATTTGAATAAAGACAAAGAGTGATACGTTCTAATGTATCACTCTTACTCAGCACGTGGACTTTCACCCGGGGGCGCGGTGCAATTTGAAAGAGTTTTTTCATGATGCTCTGCTACAGCAGCATTTCATGATGGAGGAGCGTTGATCTGACTGATCATTTGGTCAAGCTGGCTCAGTTCTTTCCACTTGTACTCGGAAACCTGGTCTCCATCATAGAAGTATTCTACTTGAGCAATGCCATCGACATAATATTTTGCGGGGCCGTGCTTGCGATCGTTTTCCCAGAGAATTTCTTGAGAAACGGTGTCTCCATCCAGGTAGTGGATTTCGAGGCCGTTTTTCATGCCATCGAGATAGTGGACTTCCACACAGCGAGCTCCATTTTTATAGAAAGTAGACTTCCCATGGAGTTTTCCATTGATATACTCTTTAACAGCTAAAGGCTCTCCATTTTCAGTAAAACTTTTCTTTTCTCCATGGAGAACGCCTTGCACGAAATAGGCTATACTTTCAGGAGCTCCATTTGCGTAGAAGGTGTCCCGTTTGACAACATATCCTTGCTCAATTTCTTCTTTGGATTGAAGAATTCCTTGAATATCTCGGATAACCCGCAAACCTCGCCCTTTTTCTACCCGTGCTTCTATATCATTTTGACGATTAAAATACTGTCCTTCAACGAGTTCTGGGCCTGCATACTCTTCGGTCGACAGAGGTGTCCCATCGTTATACCATTTTGTGGAAGAAAAGCGGGTGGGAGAGAGCTGGACTTCTTCTCTGAGCGGCAATCCGTGGATATCATAGAAAATTTGTTTAACAAGATTCCCCTGGTTATAGAGGAAATAAGACTCCACTGTCTGGCTATGAGGGAATGTGTGGGTGGTAGGGCCGTGGAGAAGACCATTTTCATAAGTTGTGGTGATCGTGACGCCCGTCTTTAAAGCGGTAATAACTTGTCCGGGATATTTTTTCTCTTCAAACTCATTTTTGGAGACTGCATATCCATATTTATGGATATATCGCTGTGAAACAACGTTATTTTCTTGGGCATTTTTATGGCAGCTGGCCAAAAACAATGTCAGAGATCCTAATACAGGGATGACAAAACGTCGCATGAAAAACCTTCCTTTCGATTCAATCAGTGCATCACTTTTAGCGTGTATGTGATGCCATGCGCTTCATGATAGTAGATTAGGACCCTTTTCCGCTAGAGGTGTTGCTTAGGTATAAAATCATCCAGAGCATTCTGGAGGTGAGAGGTGAGTTTACGATGCTCTTCTTCTACCGTGGGATAACCAATGGTTTGATGTCGATCGCGATAAATAAAACGGAAGGTGACATTTTTTCGATCAGGGCCTAATTCTTTGCTACTAAAGGAATCAATCATTTCAAACGATTCTAGATAGGGTGAGTGATAAGATTTAATTAAGTCAGCGACTGTTCCATAAGGAAGATGAGTCGAAATGGTGAGAGTCCAATCTCGTGTGGAGGAGGGATAAGGGGCGAGGGGGCGGAAGCGGACAGATGGTGTTTTTAATTCTAAAATATCACTTACGTTAATCTCTGCAAAAAAGATTCTCCCATGGAGGTTGGATTTACGAATAAGATCGGGATGCACTTCTCCCAAGACACCCACTTTCCTATCCCTCAGAGTGATGTGCGCCTGTCTCCACGGATGAAAGGCGTGAAGATAGGAAGGATGAAATTGAATAGGGTTTAGATGAAGAGAGTCGAATAAATTTTCAATCATTCCTTTTAAATCAAGGAAATCAAAAGGGCTGGGTTTGCGATCAAAATGGGCAGGTCTTGAAAGGCCTGACAGAAGAAGGGCAGCGCAGGTCGGCTCTGCAATGGCTTCCCCTTCTTTATAATGGACTCTTCCAATCTCAAAGAGGGCAAGATCTGTTTGTTGAAAATTAAAATTTTGCTGCGCGACTTTGATCATTCCCGGCAGAAGAGAGGTGCGGAGAATAGACTGATCCATAGAGCGCGGATGCAGAACAGAGAGCGTTGCGGCATCCGACATTTCTTTCTCACGGGTGAGGGCATTTTCAGCGGGGCTGATCAGATCGCAGGTGATACACTCTTGAAGACCTTCACGCAGCAGGATAGAGCGTACCTCTTGTTCTAAAGTGAACAGGGGGGAATCTAACAGAGATCCTGCTGTGTACACAGGCTGTGCTTTTGGAATGAGATGATATCCATAGAGGCGGGCAATTTCTTCAATTAAATCGGCCTCGATATGCACATCATTTCGATAGGAGGGAACTTCTACCATCAGATCGTTGTGATGGGGTGTCACACGCATCTCAAGACGCTTTAGTAAGTCGATCATCTCGCCTTTGCTTAAGTGGAACCCAATAATCTGGTTAACCTTTTCAGGGCGCAAATGGATTTTTTTCTTGGGCGAAGGTGAGGGATATTCATCGACGATAGGGTGGATGGTTCCTCCTGCAATTTCGTAGATAAGCTCCGTTGCCCGATTTAAAGCCCGAATCACTCCTTCTTCATCAATACCACGGCTAAATCGGTTGGATGCATCGGTTTTTAGATCGAGGAGTCTACTGGTTTTACGAATAGTGGAAGGGGCAAAAACGGCTGCTTCAATGAGGATATTGACGGTTTTTTCTGTGACGGCGGAGTCCAGACCTCCCATGATTCCTGCTAGATCAAGCGGTTTTTCTTCATCATAGATGAAAAGAGTTCCTGAAGGAATTTCGCGCGATTTTTGATCCAATGTCTGAAATGAGAAGGGGCTAGGAGTCAATTTGACAATGAGTTTAGGACCCGCAATATGGTCTGAATCGAAAATATGCAGCGGCTGTCCTTGCTCTAGCATGACGTAGTTGGAAATATCGACGATATTATTGATAGGGCGCAGTCCACATTTGGTGAGCTGCTCTTGCATCCAAGCAGGAGAGGGTCCCACTCGAATGCCCGTCATCATACAGCAGGTATACCGAGGGCATAGGGTGGGATCTTCAATTTCGACCCTTTTGATTTCAGACCCTTCTCCCCTTCCTAGAGCGTTTTCCCTGGATACAAGGGATACAAGATGGGGGGGGTCTCCGATTTTAAGTTTAAGGCAGGCAGCAAGTTCTCGAGCAATCCCTAGAATGCTATAACAATGACCTAAGTTGGGGGTGAGCGAGAGATCAAAGACAGGATCTAAAGCGACCGCTGAAAAGTCCATTCCTAGAGGAGTAGAAGCGGGAAGTTCAATGATCCCTTCACTTTCTTCAGAAAGCTGAAGTTCTTTCCACGTACAGAGCATGCCACTGGATTCAATATCTCGGATTTTGCTCTTTTTGATTTTCCATTTTTTCCCATTCTCATCGGTCAGGCACGCTCCTTCCTTTGCAAAGGCTACCACGATTCCTTCTCGACAGTTGGAACCGCCGCACACCACTTGGTAATCTTGAGCTCCATCGGTCACATGAGCGACCTTGAGCCGATCGGCATCCGGATGCTTTTCTGCATGGAGAATTTTTCCGACGATAACTCCTGAAAAGGTGGCTTCATGACCCGAGATGCTTTCTACTTCAATTCCTAGATTCGTAAGATGACAGGCAATCTCACTCGCCGTTTGAGTAAGAGGAAGAAAGGCTTTTAACCATGATAAAGAAACTTTCATTTAAACTTTCCTTAAGGGTATAAATATTCCCAGACGTATTTGTAAATAAAGGGCTTTTGCAATTACTTCTCCAAACAAGGATACCACATTGAATACAACGATGCAACCTCAGTGGGAGAAAAAAAGCCGTTTTCTTACCCAGCTTTTGATTTGGAGTGGGGCTTTAAATATTGGACTTTTATCTTCCCTTATCTACCTTGTATTCCGGGATCGTCCTGAGACAATCTCATTTGAGCTCAAACCTGCTCCTTCCAAGCAGGTGGCTCAGATAACCAATCAAGAAATTTTGCATATGTTTTCTACTCTGTCATGGGCAGAGCTTGTGGACCAATTAGATCATGAGGAACTTGTGGAAGAAGGGTATAAGAAAAGAGATCTTGCATTGGCGAGCTTAGTGGCTTTTCATGGCCTGGACATTGAACGAGCCCTCCAAGGATCTTCTATCCAAAAAAGAGGAATCGCCTTAGCCCACAAAGGGGGGCCTGAAGAAATCACTTTAATTTTATATCCGGGTCTTTCAGAAGATCAATTCGCAGCGATCCGTCGGTTTATCCAAACGGAAAAGTTTCCCTTTACGTCCATGGGTCTTTTCTACGAGGTGCAACATGCAAAGCGTCCTCGCGACGCAGCGCTTCTGGAGGCTTTTTATTTGACGCCTGAATTTAATGCTGTCCTCACCTTATGTCAACGATTACGAGTCAATCTTCCCCGCGAGTGGATTATCGAGATGGTTGCCCAAGGAGACTGGAAGACGCTACATCAGTTTGCATTAGAGCAAAAAGAAGCCATGGACTTGACGCCAGAGCGTTTAAAAAGGCTTCTTTTGAGTTACGTGCGTGCTCGATCGACCCTTGCTGCTAAAATTTTATTACAATGGGATCGTGATTTTATCCTCAAACGTCTGGATGATAGAGATCTGATGACTTTTTTAGATTTATTCAAAGAATCATCCACTGCATTGAAGGACCTTTTAAAAGAGCTGATTACAAGCCCTCGCTCGGATAGTGTCTGGAGAAAAGCAGCCGAGTTGCTCTACTTTTTTGCACAGCTGCCCTTTCCTGAGCCCTATGACCATCGAGCGACGTTGGCTACTTTTGCGGGGATTCAGTTTCCAGCTCCTATCGACAAAATAGCCTCTTCTCTTCCAACAGAGGAGCAAAAGCAGCATATTCACACCATTGCCCCTGGGGAGAATCTCTGGAAAATTGCGCGGAAATATAAAGTGTCAGTGGAAGCACTGCGCCAAGCCAACCATTTGGAAACAGATAAACTCCGAGAGGGAAAAACGTTAATTATTCCACAGGATCCACCCCGCCTGGATTCCAAGGATGGCAGCGGCAGATCCGCTTGATCGTACGCCATGAACCCTTGATCGCTCCATACTTTTGGATCGCTTCTAATCCATAATGAGAACAGGAAGGATAGAAACGACATGTCGGGCCGATCACTGGAGCGAGGATCCACTGATAGAGGCGAATGAGTCCGATAAAGAGGTATTTCATCACATTAACTCTTTGTAAACCACAATACAAATTTCAATAAAAATTAAGATAATGATGGTCCACTCCAGTCTAGATGAGTGTTGATGGTTGAGTTCGTTGCTTAGGATTTCAAAAAGTTCATGCACCACCCCCAGCCGTTTATTCAAAACCTCGACCCTTTTATTGGTATCCAGGTAATGGGTGGTGCGGCGGTAGTAAGGCTCAAGTTCAGGATAATTCCAGAAAAATTCAGGGGTGTCCAAGATTTCCGAGTGCAAGTTAATGAAGTTTCGTTCAATGAAAAGTTCTCCCATCTTGCGAGATATTCCTTTGCGCGACATCGAAATCTTTCCTTTTGTGGCCAGATCTTCGGGCAGAGATTTTGTATTATCAATTGTTTTTTGGATCATCTCCTCAAAAGTTGTAAGCTTAACAGATTGGGCAAGACCATAGGAGATAGCAAGCTTAGTGAGGACATTTTTCGTGGGAAGAGAAATCTCATCCTCTTCGATCCGCATGTTTTCGTCATAAATATAGGTGAATTCATCCATCTCAGGTTTGGGAATGGGGTTTTTTTCAAACTCTTTTAAAGACCCTAAAATCGCTTGCTCTTCTTCATCTGTAAAACCCCATAGCACTACGCATCCATACGAAAAATAAAAGATGTCTCCTTTGGCTTTTCGATCTTCTTTCAATAAAAGGTGAACACAGTCCCGAAATAATTGAGCCGATCCAAAATGTTGGAGGGATTGAAAAAGGCGGGAAATATCATATGCCGACGCAGTACAATAGGTGGTACATCGCATAGACGTGAATATAGCTGATCCTATTTAAAAAGACATCTGGAAAGCAAAAAGAGAAAGTAATTTGTTGGAGTGGACCCCTCTCTTCTTACCAGCGCCAGCCGAGCTCTACAGCCCCCAAATAAGACCAGTAGGAAGAGCCCCACTCTCCCTGGAAGCTCATTGA
>DAIDHO010000023.1 GCA_027459675.1 Parachlamydiales bacterium
AATATGATTTACCTGGCCATGTCACGAATCATGTCAAAGAGACTGAGTTGTTTGTGATGTTTTCAACGACAGTTTCTAAGACTACTTTTCTCGTAAATTACTCGTAATTTTTCTCGTAAACAACCCCAATTTACTCGTAATTTTAAGTAAATAAATTTATTGAATTATCCGCGAACCCACTTGGGATTTTTATCAGACTCCTGACAATCGGATTTTGCGAGCGATCAAGATACAAATAGGCATCAGATATTATGATGTTTTTGTTAGCTTCCGTTATCACGAAAAGGTTGGACAGGGGTTGGACAAAAAATCGCCTTCCAGAATTTTCAGCTGGAAGGCGAACATTGTAACCCTTTGATTATAAGGGAATGGGGGCGGTGTGACTCGAACACACGAAGCCCGAAGGCGAGGGATTTACAGTCCCTTGTAATTGCCGCTATACGACACCCCCAACAAAAGATGCTGGCTAAAGGACTTGAACCCTCAACACCCTGATTACAAATCAGGTGCTCTACCAATTGAGCTAAGCCAGCAAATTTGATCTTGCTTTCTTTAAAGAACAGACGCACTTATATCAAATAGATTCGATATTTCTCAAGATGGAGTTTTGTCCTTCTTAGAATTCGAAGTTACGTGACGCTTGAAAAGAGAGGACATTTTATGAGGCCCTTTGAGGACTTCAGCAGCTCCGATGGAGCTCTTGGCAGGATTCGCTTCACAACATTTTTTAAATTTTTTTCCTGAACCGCAAGGACACGGATCATTTCGACCGGGTTTCTCCACCTCCTTCCTCCTCTAAATGGGTTGCTCGATAAGTATGAGCCTATCGTTACTAATTTATCAAGAAAGTTTTAGGCCGGTCAGCACCCCTCGCTAAAAAATCTATTATTTTTCTTAACAGCGTACTACACTCCATGCTACAGTTCTTTGCAAGATGAAGCTGCCGATTGCTAGACCTCCCTGGACCAGTTTAGGAAGACGCCTTGAAAGTATGTGTCGCAAGGCTTTGTATGAATTTAAGTTGGTGGAAGACCACACAAAAATTTTAGTTGCCCTGAGTGGCGGTAAAGATAGCTTGACATTGCTTTATCTTTTGAAAGCCATTGCCGGGAAGGGTTTCCCCCCTTTCGAATTGTATGCTGTCCATGTGGCAGGCGAATTTTCTTGCGGCTCATCTTTGAGCCAGCAGTTTCTTACCCCGATCTGCGAAACGCTCGAGATTCCGCTGATGGTATGCTATTCCAGCCAGAAAAGAGAGTCTCTCGAATGCTATAGCTGCTCCAGAGAGCGTAGAAAACTGATTTTTGAAACTGCCCGGAAGCTGGATTGTCAACTGGTGGCATTTGGGCACCATCGAGATGATAGCATCGAAACGCTTCTCATGAACCTGATGCACAAAGGTGAGTTTGCAGGAAACCTGCCCAAGGTTCCCATGCATGACTACGGGGTAACCATTATACGGCCTTTGATTTTCGTAGGAGAGCATGAGATTCGGGAATTTGCCAGGCTCTATCAGTTTGCACGCATCACCTGTCAATGTCCGGTAGGCCAAAAATCCCTTAGAAAAGATGTCAAAGATCTGCTCAAAATTTTAGAAGAGAGGTTTCCAAATGTCCGTGGAAATCTTTCCCATGCCATTCAAAATTACGGATCTGACAAAGCGATCCGAAAATGATGACATATTGAGTAAACCTTTAGCTTAAGCATGTCTATTGTTAAGCATCCTATAGATTTGTTTTTTATCATTTGATACAGTGTTGAGATTGGGGTTAAACTTGTGTATACACTAGAGCTTTTAGCAATTCTTATCTATTTTCTTATTTTGTTAACAATTGGATATTTTTCCTATCGCAAGAGCTTATCAGCTTCTGATTTTATCATTGGAAGTCGATCTTTGAACTATATGTTGACAGCACTTGCTGCCCACGCCAGTGATATGAGCAGCTGGATTTTTTTGGCCTACCCTGCGACGATTTTTTCACGAGGAATGATAGGAGCATGGGTCGCAATTGGGTTGATTACATGTATGTATTTAAATTGGGTCTGGATTGCCCCCAAAATTCGAGTTGCCACAGAACAATTCAATAGTTTGACTTTCTCTTCCTTTTTTGAAAGTCGCTTAGGTGATACCTCCGGCCTTATTCGACTGTTTTCAGCTGCTATATTAGTTGTTTTTTATACGATTTATATTTCAGCTGGTTTGACAGGCCTAGGAGATCTATTGACCACCCTTTTCAAGATCGACTATGGAGTGGCCATTTTGATCGGCATTTTAATTGTGATTCCTTACGTTTTCTCAGGCGGATATGTCACGCTGGCTTGGATTGACCTTTTTCAAGGCTCTTTTTTACTCCTTGTTATCATTGGAGTCCCTTTATATCTACTTGGAAAAGTAGGGGGATTAGAAGGGATTTCCAAAAGCATGGAAACATATCACTTATCCCAATCGCTTTTTCCCAACTTTTCTATCGCTACGTGGATTTCGGTGATTTCTAGCACCTTTGGATGGGGATTAGGTTATTTTGGACAACCTCATATTGTCACTAAATTTATGGGAATTAGAAATGTAAGTGAGATCCATAAATCGAAATGGGTGGGAATGAGCTGGATGACCTTGTCGTTGAGTGCTGCAACACTGGTAGGCCTTGTGGCTATTCCTTTTTTCGGTCAGGGCTCTATTGGGAACCCCGAAGAAATTTTTATCAGAATGGTTCAGAACTGTTTTTCATCTTTTATTGTCGGCTTTATTCTTTGTGCTATTTTAGCTGCAACAATTAATGCTATGAGCTCGCAGGTGCTGGTACTCACCTCGAGTTTAACAGAAGATTTCTATAAAAGATTGTTCAATCCTAACGCTTCTTCTAAGGAGCTTTTAGCTGTCTCACGATTAGGAGTGATCATAGTGGGGTTGATTGCATTTTTTATTGCTTGGAGTAAAACCCATTCGATTTACATCCTGGTGGAGTATGCATGGTCTGGAATCGGCGCTTCTTTTGGCCCTCTTGTTCTCTTGTCCCTTTACTCGGAACGGGTGAATAAATATGGAGCTTGGGGAGGTATTTTAGGAGGGGGAATTATTTCTGCATTTTGGCCTCTGATCAATCTACACATTCCTTACGCCATTTCTCCTCTTCTTCCTGCATTTTTTGCCGGAATGTTGCTGATTTTAGTCATTTCTGAGCTTACCAAAGCAAAACATAAACCCAGGACACACTGATGCATCGACCTAGCCTTTTAATCACTAATGACGATGGAGTATACGCTCCAGGAATTAAAGCTCTTGCAGCCGCTGTGGCCCCAATGGCTGAGGTAATGATTGTAGCCCCTTCAGAGAATGTTTCAGGAGCAGGGGTGGGCATTACATTAAATAATCCTCTTCGAATGGAAGAAGTGTCAGAAGATCTGGGCTTCAAAGCCTGGAAAGTCAGCGGAAAACCTGCAGACTGTATCAAACTAGGGTTGAATGCTTTCCTTCCGAGGACTCCTGATCTCATCTTAGCTGGGATCAATCGTGGGTCTAACTTAGGAAGAACTGTCTTTTATAGTGGCACTGTAGGAGGTGTGATTGAAGGAGCTCTTCGACGGGTTCCGGGGATCGCATTTTCTTACGAAAACTACGATAATCCCGATTACACTCTTTTGCAAAAATATATCCTCCCCATTGTGGAGCATGTTCTTAAATATCCTCTTCCTGCGGGAACTATTCTGAATGTTAACTTTCCCGAAAAACCTATCCAAGGTATTCGGCTTGCTAAGCAAGGACTGGGTTATATGAATGATGATCCCGATAAGCGGATCCACCCTACAGAAAGAACTCCCTATTATTGGCTTGGTGAAAAATGGGAGCATCATGACGAGCCTGCGGATAGTGACGTCGTGCTTCTGGCTCAAGGTTATATCACTGCTGTGCCTATTCGGGTTCAAGAGCTAACTCATCATGCGCATGTAGAGGAGCACAGACCCACATTTGAGCAATTACTCGGTCCCTTATTTACTTGAAGTCTCTCGGATGTTAAAATGAAGGTGCTGAAGGAAAAAAATTATGAAATTCTTATCACTGATGGCTCTTTCCCTTTTTCTTACCTCTCCCATTACTTCTCCTGAGAAAAATGATCCCTCTTCTTTGTGTAAATGCGATGCAAAAGTTTTTTCTAAACTCTTTAGTGATGTTGCAAAAAAGGCGACCCCTGCATCTGTCTTTATCCGCGTTGAAGTAAATCCTGCTGATAATGATAACTTGGGTCCCCAAGACCCGTATGGCAATCCCTTTGGCGATGATTTTCTCAATCATTTTTTTGGTTTTCCCCCAGGACGTCCCCTTCAGCCACAGCCGCAAATTGGACAAGGTTCAGGATTTATTGTATCCCCGGATGGTCTTATCATGACTAATAACCATGTGGTCCGAGGGGCGGACAAGATTGAGGTAACCCTAAATGATGGACAGCTGCGCTCTGCTAAGCTTGTAGGAACAGATCCTCGAACCGACCTGGCGCTTATCAAAATTGAAAAAATTGATGAACAGGATTTTCCCTTTTTAGAACTGGGCGATTCTGAAAATCTGGAAGTGGCTGAATGGGTGATTGCTATTGGCAATCCCTTCCAATTGCAAGCTTCTGTGACAGTAGGGGTGATTAGTGCGCTGGGCCGACAAGGTCTGAAAATCACCGATCACGAAGACTTCATTCAAACCGATGCAGCGATCAACCCGGGCAACTCGGGAGGTCCCCTTCTTAACTTGGAAGGAAAAGTCATTGGGATCAACACGGCGATTGCTTCTCGTAGCGGAGGGTATATGGGAATTGGATTTGCGATTCCGAGCAATATGGCCCGCCATGTGATGGATCAATTAATTCAAAAAGGAAGCGTCTCTCGAGGATTCTTGGGGATCGAGCTTCAAACAGTCGATAAGGAAATTGCAGAAGCCTTTAACCTTTCTAAAACGGAAGGAGTTCTCATCACCTCCGTGGCAAAAAACTCTCCTGCCGAAAAAGCAGGCCTCCAAACCGGAGATATTATCTTAGAGCTCAATGGAAAATCGATCAAATCAAGAGATTCGTTACGTAATCAAATTTCCATGATGGATCCTGGATCTGAGGCTCACCTGAAAATCCATCGCAAAGGAAAAATCCTTAACCTCTCCGTTAAGCTAGGAGCTGTCTCAGACCAGTCTACTACTCCTGCAGTGGTCTCTCAAAAATTGGGAATCGAAGTAGAAAATCTTTCGACAGAGCTTGCAAGACAGCTAGGGTACTCTAACTCTGATGAAGGCGTGGTCATCACCAAGGTTAAACCAGGCTCCCCTGCTGCACGCGCCAAACTACGGCCGGGCTGTCTCATCATGGCTATTAACCATAAAAAAATTACTAATACGACTGACTATGAGAACGTACTTGCAGAAAATGGACAAAATAAACGCATTCTGCTGCTTGTCAAATACGGTAAGGAGACTCGTTTTTACTCTATTCGAATTGAATAGATCTGTAGTTACACAACAGATCTAATAGAGTCTTCTAAAAGGTCTCTACTTAATAAAAAGAAAATTTTAATCAACGTTCGTATTATTTTTCGGAAATGGTCGATTGTGGTATCCTCTTTTCCATGTCTATTTTGACCGTCATTTTCATGTATGCCCTATGGTCAAGCATGTTTTCCTTTGCCAAGATTGCCCTGCAGTATAGCCCTCCCCTTTTTTTAACGGGTGCGCGGATGGCACTCGGGGGTCTCTTACTGCTTGCTTATCTCTTGGTGAGTAAAAGATCAGCTTTTAAGATCCGCCCTCTCCAATGGCTATCAATTATTCTTTTGGGTTTTTTTAGTATTTATCTTACCAACATTTTGGAGTTTTGGGCTCTGCAGTATCTAACAGCCGCCAAAAGTTGTTTTATCTATAGTCTTTCCCCATTTTTTGCTGCTTTTTTCTCCTACCTTCACTTTGGGGAAAAAATGAATGGACGGAAGTGGATAGGTCTTTCACTGGGTTTGATCGGCATTCTTCCAGTCTTGTCACTTCAAACGGGGCGGGAAGAATTGTGGTCTGTTTTTAGCTTTTTATCCTGGCCCTCACTTGCGATGGTAGGGGCAGCACTCGCTTCGGTCTATGGATGGGTGCTCTTAAGACTGATTGTCAAAGAACATCAAACTTCTCCCCTCATGGCCAATGGAAGCAGCATGCTTATAGGGGCTATCATGGCATTTGCCCATTCTTTTTTTATAGAATCATGGACCCCTACTCCCGTTATCCCAGGAGCAATGCTTCCCTTTTTAAGCTGGACCCTTTTCATGGCTTTTATATCGAATATTATCTGTTATAACTTGTATGGGATGCTGCTGAAGCGATTTACCGCCACTTTTCTTTCCTTCATGGGTCTATTAAGTCCTGTCTTTGCTGCATTCCATGGTTGGATCTTTTTGGGGGAACTGCCTTCTTGGCTCATCTTTATGTCTATGACAATTGTCTCCTTAGGTCTATGGGTCGTCTATGCGGCTGAACTCAAGCAAGGATATATGAATGCTAAACCTGAAACGGCGCTGAATTAATTCTCTCTGCAAAATGAGTTTTACTCACTAGCCTTCCGTAAAAAATGTTTATAAAAGCCTTGACGAATTGCAAGAGGATTTAGACAATTGGATGCATGAGTACAATGAAAGTAGGGTGGAAAGTACTGTTATGGAAAGATACCCATGCAGACATTTAAAGAGTCAAAGCAATTAGCAGAAGAGAAAGCGTTAGATAAAATACAACTGACAGACAATGCTGTCAGATAAGTAGTGAGTGTCAGATCAAGTACTGTTTAGGACAGGTTTTTTATGAGATCTTTTATACCGCGGGGCATCAGCCCCTGTCTTTATGCTGTGATGATCGATGCGATGGGGTTTGGGCTTGTTTATCCGATGATGACGGCTATTCTTACAAGTACTGCACATCCTTTGATTCCTGTAGATGCTTCTCTTGTACTCCGCCACTTTTTTCTAGGTCTCGGTTTTTTACTTTATCCTTTAGGAATGTTTTTTGGAGCTTCTTTTCTGGGAGATCTTTCGGATATGTGGGGAAGGAAAAAAGTACTTCTCTTTTGCATGGGCGGTATTTTCCTGAGTTTTTTGTTGATGGCTGTTGGAACAGATTTTTTGAGTCTTTGGGTTTTGATGCTGGGTCGTCTGTTATCGGGGTTAATGGCGGGCAGTCAGCCTATTGCCCAAGCGGCTATTGCTGATTTGAGTACACAGAAGACAAAGGCTTTGAATATGACGTCAATGACGCTAGCGCTTAGCGTAGGCAATGCTTTAGGCCCTTTCTTAGGAGGTTTCTTCTCGGATTCAAATCTCTTGCCCCTTTTTACTTTTGCAACTCCTTTTTATTTCTCTGCTCTTCTTGCTTTGAGTGCGGTCGTATGGATTGCCGGGGCCTTTGAAGAAACTTTCACCCAAACGCGCTCTAAAACAATTCACTTCATGAGACCTATTCATATTTTCATTGAAGCGTTCCAGCATCAATCGGTCCGTTTTCTATCGATTATATTTCTCATTATGCAAGTGGGATTTAGTCTCTATTTTCAGCTGATGCCTGTTTGGCTTCACACCCGCTGGAATTATGTCTCCTGGCAACTCGGAACTTTTAATGGACTGATTGGGGTCTCCTTTGCTCTGGGTCTTCTGTTGGTCATGCGAATGGCTCTTAAGTTTTGGGATATCGAACATATTACGGTGGCGACTCTATTTTTGACGGGAATAAGTCAAATGATAAGTGCTCTCATACCTATAGAACTCTTCCAATGGATTTTGGCGGTTCCAGTTGCTCTATTTGACTGTTTGGCTTACACAGGGATGCTCACCTGTTTTTCTAAAGCAGTAAGTGCTCAGCTTCAGGGTTGGGCGATGGGCATTTCAGGATCTGTGATGGCACTAGCGTGGGTCTTAGCAGGGTTATCGACGAATCTCATTGCAACTCTAGGTCTCCCTTGTTTGATTTTAACAGGAGGGATCCTGATTATCTTGAGCGGCGTCTTAATGTGTTTTGTTAAGACCCAAAAAGGAGCGAAATGAGGATCAAAATTCCTGAAAGAACCCCCAAAGCATAAGCTAAGAGTCGAGAAGTGGTGGCAAAGCTCATCACGGAAATGACGACAGCCAGCATTCCTACTACTCTTTCTAAAACAGCCATTGATCCTTGTATGTTCCAAAAAGAGGGGATTAGGAAGAGAACAAGTCCACCCATTGCAGCTAAGGTCAGTCTCCAGGAAGGCCGAAGCCCCCAAAAAAAGGCGTTTATAAGTTGGAGAGCAGGACTTTGGAGTGAGATTTCGTGGGAATTCGAAATTTCACTTCTTTCTTCGATGCCTTTCCATAAAATATGCCAAAAACCTTTTTTGGCTTGACGTAGCATCTGGACAGAGGCTTTCACCTCATCGAGGGTGAGGGTGATCATAATGAGCATAAGGAGGGCAGTGAGTAGGCAGATCGTGCACCACGCATGCACAAGGAGTGGTTGCAGCAGAATGAGTAAAATACTGACAATTCCCACAGGGATAACGAGAAATCCAAAAGAGAGGACAAGCCAAGGTGTGGTGCGCCAGCGGCTTTCATCGCCATGGCAGCAGAGGAGAAATTCAAGCGTATAAGCAAGGGCGCCTAGCCCTGCATCGGGTAGGGGAAGGGAGCGGGAGATCTTGGAGGTGATCACTTGAAGAGTTCCATTTTTAAAAAATGGATCCCAGATAGTCTCGATGAATCCGAGCTGGTAAGCTGCAAGATAACGGGATAAAAACCAGCAGATTAAGGCTAAAAGAGCCACTGGAAAGCGTTGAACATATGTCGAAGGGTTGTAGCTGAAACCCGGAGGTATAGACCCTTTTTTAGATTCTGAAGACAGAAGCACAGAGAAAAAAATGGCAAGAACTCCTATCAAGGTATTGTTGCTGTAGCCTGCGGGATTGGGAATTCTCCATAAAAGGGGAGCCAGTTGAAGCCAGAGTCCTATAAGACTGATCCCCGCAAGAGGGGTCAAAGGAGCTTTCCGGTCTCCTTTCCGGCTAGCTCTCCAGCCCAAGAGGATAAAAAGAATTCCGCATATTTTTTCATTGAGAGCAAGAAGTGAATCGGAGTAGCCAAATGTGACAGAGCAGGTGAGGAGCCAGAAACCTAAAAATATAATAGCATAAGGAGCCCAGAGCGGGAGCAAGTGGGTTCTAGTGAAGGCCATTGATTTTATACCATCTTTGAGGATCTTTTTTGAGTGATTCAATCATCCGAGGCAACGTAGACTTGATAGAGCGCTTGGGCTCCCATCCTAAATAGTGGTGGGCTCTGGAGATATCGAGCAGGTAATTGTCATCAGCAAAATTAATCATCCAGGGTTTTATAAAGGGAGGACGGATGAAAGGGATATGGTTTTCGATGAAGGAGCCCATTTTTGCAAACCCCTTGGGAATCGAAAAGGTTTTGATTTCTTTACCAAAAAGAAGGCGGCTTATCTCCCTTTGAAGCTCATCGTAGGAGAGGGTATGGGGCTCTCCTAAGAGGAGGGTCAGGTGAGGAGGCAAAAGATCTCTTTTTTGGATACAGGCTAAAATAGCAGAGACCAGATCTTCCATATGCAAAAAGGAGGCTCCATGATTGATATTTCCTGCGAATAGCCGTGCTTCTAGCCGTTTTTCATAAATCCGCTCGATTTGATGGGCAATCGGGATCGAATGACACTCATCGTCATAAATACCGGCAATACGCAAGATCACCGCTGGGATTTTTCCTCGGAGCTCTTGGATCAGCTGTTCTGTCGCTACTTTAGATCGAGGGTAGGCCCATTTAGGGACGACAGGAGACTCTTCATGGATGGGTTTTAAGCTGGGGGCATGGACGAGCATGGTGCTTGAGAAAATGAATTGTCCGACCTCAAAGTTTGCAAGAGACTTAAGCAGTCTTTCGGTTCCCTTGACTGTAATCCGTTCATAATTGCTGTAAGCGGGATCAGAAAAACTGTAGTAAGCGGCCAAATGGATGACGGAAGCGATTTTATTGCCATAGAAGTTTCGAATGTGGGTAAACGCCTGGTGTACGCTCTCGTCCGATCCTAAATCTACCGGAACAAGCTCTTCATTTGTAGAGGCATAGAAAGCTTTAAGCAGTTCAAACCCTATAATCCGGTACTGGTCTCCAAGGTTTTGAACCACCCGTGAGCCAATACGGCCGCAAGATCCCGTTACAATGACCACATCCTTTCCCATGATTTTGCTTATAATGAAAAGAGGATGGAAATGCAAAATAAAATATCATTAAAACTCTATTAAGAGGGGGGTGCAAAAAATGTATACTTTCTTGCAAATGGAATGGGTTTTTTTATTATAATTATAAGACTTAATGATTAAATAATAAAAAAATAGTTTGAAATTAAATTAATTTTATTTAAAACTAGAATTAGGTGCTGGTTTAATCATTTAGACCCTCACTTATCAAAAAATAATCAAGAGGATGTATGAAAAGATATAATCTAAAACAATTGAAACGCCGAAAAGCTTTGTTTGCAAAAAAGCTTAAAATGGTCAGCCAAGACCTTCAAAAACTTTCACGCCATTTAAAACATTTATAATTCATTGTGAGATCAGGTTTTCTGTTAAAAATAACGGAAACAAACCTGATCTCTTTTTTCCACAGAAAAAAACACTTGAGAAGATTTTAGAAAAATTTTACACCTCAGATAAGAAGATGTGAAAAGCTTCCATGGTCTATCTGTAAAGTTAGACTCATAACAAAAAAGGAAAAACTGTGGTAAAAAAGAAAAAAGCAAAAAAAGCTAGAAAAGCAGGGGGTCTTACAAAGATGACCTACTCTGTTTCTGCTGAGCTAGCAGCAGTTGTGGGATCTGGAAAACTCACGCGTCCTCAAATTATCAAGAAAATTTGGGCTTATATTAAATCTCATAAGCTCCAAGATGCAAAAAAACGACGTATCATCAACCCAGATAAAAAGCTGGGAGAAGTCCTAGGTAAAAAGCCTATTGATATGCTCAAAATGGCTGGCGCATTAAATAAGCACATCAAGAAGTAATTTTTTACAAAAACTCCCCTAGTTTTTACCTATGGGGAGCTTTTTTGTTTTCGTGATACGTACCACTTTATTCCACACATTTTCATAAATACGGCACAAAGCTCCATTAGCAATGACATTAGAGCTAGTAACAATGGGGTCGAGGATGACGTTAAAAGCCAAGATAATGGCAATCATTTCAGCATTAAAAGAAAGATAGGCTTCGTAAATGGGGAGCATAATAAAGATTGCTCCTCCCAGCACCGCAGCGGTTGCAAAGCGTGCAAGCACAAACATGATGCTAAAGCTAGCCCATGTCATAAAAGGAGGGGGATGTCCAAAAAAATGGGTGTACAGAAGAAAACACAAGAAGGTGTTAGTAATACAATCTCCAATTTGTTGTACGTTGGTGGTAGCAGGGATCACCCCTTTTGCAAACGAGGGGTTTTGCAGATTCTTCGCTGTTCCTTCAATGGTCCAAGGCATGGTGGAGATGCTGCAGCCCGAGGTGAAGGCAATTCCTCCTGCAGGAAGAACATTTTTGATAGATTGCAAGATGTCTTTAAAAGTCCCTAGGCTGCCAAGCACAAAAAGTCCTAGGATGTAGAAGGCAAGCAGGATCAGAAGCCATACGAACAATGTGCTATACGGAATAACGACATTGTGAAAAAGATGGGTTTGATACATGCGTGCCACAAAGCCTAGGACAAAAAGGGGAATGACACGAGAGAAGATTTTGATAAGCACCCATTCAGATTTTTCTTTTCCCTTATCTAGAAACTGTTTCGGAAAAGGGAAGCGGGTGAGAGCTGAAATACATCCTAGGATGAGACCTGTGAGAGCACCTTTATCAGCTGACCAAAAGGAAGGTCTTGAGAGAGGAAGACGCCAGAGGATTGGAAAATCAGAATTGGAGGTCGCAACCTTCAGCGGGGGTAAATGTTCGACAGCCAGATGTCCTCCGAGGTAGGCGTACCATACACTCGAAAAGTTGGATAAGGTCTCAAAAATAACAAGGGTGATGATAAAAAGAGGAGCATACTGTTTAAAAGATCCGATGGCATGGGCAATAAAAAAACCGACAGATAAAGGAAGGAGCCACATCAAAATATCTTTGATGAAAATGCTGAAGGTATAAAATCCTTGATGAACCACGGGTGGTAAAAAAGCTGCAAACGAGAAATAAAAAATTAAAACTAGAAGGACCTGCACGGCTCTTTGCTTAAAGATAACAGACATAGAATTCCCTCCTTGCTTGACACAATAATATCAAAGGAGTGATTTAAACCCATATTGTACCGCCACCGATTTTTGCAACACAAAATTGCGCTTAAATATTTGCAATGAACCTGATTTAATCCGACAATATACCCAAGTAAATTCAAAAAGTGGGAACGGACGCTCCAATCGGTTTAAATTTATCTCTGATACGACTCCTAAAACATTTCCCTAAAGCTGACTCGGGATCAAGCCTTTGCAACATGCTGAAAAAACCTAAATTTTCTAGCAAAGACTTAATCTGACATTTGTGGCATAAATAGTGCGAACAAAACAAGTCGCGAAGACTGAAGCCTTGCTGCCATTTAGGCGGCAAGGCGTGGCTTCAGCGAGTAATATAAGGAATGTCAGTATGACCAACAATCAAAAAATCATCCGAAACAAAGTCGGCTTGCTATACCAGCGGCGGCTTGAAAATTTGATTTCATACAACCTTTGGCAGCGTTTGAAAGTTCCAGCTTAACAAAGAATG
>DAIDHO010000024.1 GCA_027459675.1 Parachlamydiales bacterium
TTTTTTGTGCCTTAACTTCTAGAGTCTTCATGATTTTGGGATCGATGAGAAAAGTGAGGCTTCCCCTTTTGAACTAAGTTCTTGTTATACTCGCGCCAGTTGCGTTTACGCATCTTTAGAACTCCTTCGTTTGTCTTGCAGGAGAGTAAAGGAGTTTCTTTATTTTAGGCCTTTTTCTTCAAGTTCTCTCTTTAGAATTTTTCAACACAGCCATTAGACCCGTTCCGTAACTAAAGTTCGGGCGATTTTAGGGACTTTTTAACAGAGGGGTCAGACTTTAAAGAAAGGGCTCCGTTTTTTAGGAGTATGAAAGGCTCTTTGGGCAAAAAGCTCTGTATGATGTTTGCCTACAAGCTCAGGGACACGGGCTAATTGACCCCACTCCTCTGGGGAGAAATTTGAGGTCTTTTTGACCTGTTGAATAAACTCTTCCGGATCTAATTTTGAGTCTGCGATAGCCTGATTCATTTCGATATCAATACGACTAAAAAGAGCTAAAACCTCCTCTCGGGCTTTTGTATGTTCCTCAGGATGAGGACTTAAGAAGGCTCTTTCCAAGCGGGGCATTTCTTTGAGGCCTACTTTGAAGAGGGCCACAATCCGCTTCGGGCCTTCTTCTTCAACTCGGTCGAAAAGGGATTGCCATGTGTAATGGGTCATATATAGGAAGACATAAGCAGTTTCCCAATTTCCTTCAATGCATTAGAATGAAGTAAGTATGAAAAAAAGGGTTTATTTTATCCCCAATGCCATCACCGCTTTTGGGCTGGCGTGCGGTTTATTTGTGATTTTTAAAATCAACATGGTGGAGCCCGGAGAGGGGAGCTATCATGTGCTTTTCACATCTCTCCTTCTCCTCCTGGTAGCGGCAGTGGCGGATGTTCTGGATGGAGCGGTGGCACGTGTTATCAAAGCTGAAAGTGATTTTGGGGTCATTTTCGATTCCTTGTCTGATGCCATCACCTTTGGGGTGGCTCCTTCTGTTTTGCTGTTGAAGAGTTTATCTTTAGAACAAGGGACAGGACTCTCTTTTTTTGCAATTTTTGGGGCCATGACTTATTCCATTTGCGGAGTTTTGCGCCTTGTCCGGTTTAATGTGAAGTCGGTCCAGAGTAAGGGAAATGCAGAAGAGGAAGAAGCTCAAAAGAAGAATTTTACAGGCCTGCCCATTCCTGCAGCTGCTATTGCGGCAGTCTCTACCAACCTATTTTTTGTCTCTACTTTCGAGGAAAAGTGGCTCCATTTATCGAACCCCTCCTCTGCCATTATTTTGACAACTATTTGGCTTGTCTTGGGTCTTTTAATGGTGAGTCGCTGGAAATTCCCCAGCCTAAAAACGCTTCATTTTAAACTTCCCTCTGTTCAACTCATGCTCATGATGGTGGTGGTGGCCATTTTCCTTCTGTATGGTATCTTGCACTTTTTACCTGTGGTTCTTTTAGGAGTTACCTGGGGCTATATCATCTTAGGGGTTGTCCTCTCGGTTATCAGGCTCATTGCGGGTAAAAAATCTAAGACCTTAGAAGACTTTGAACCCGAAGAGGAGGAATCCGATTGATTTATTTAGTGATAACTCTGTGTTTAGCCCTTGTCTTTTTAGGATACTGTTATCAACGTCTTCTCCTCAGATGCCTGCTTGCCGAGCAAAAAATACGTTCCCAAGAAGAGCTTGAAAAAGCGTATCAACAAATCTCGAATGCAACCTACTTGCATGTCTACGAAAAGTCGTTAGAAGAAGAAGAAGGCAAGCGCCGCATTTTATCCGAGATGATTTCCAAACTAGAAGGGCAGTTGCGAATCTTGGAGAATGAGCGTAAAGTAGAGCACCATGCTTTGAAGCATCAACTGAACTCCCTTCTAGATGCTGAACAGCAACTCAAATTAGAAACGTCGAAGCTATCGCGTGCGCTTCGTTCGCCTGCAGGTCGTGGGCGATGGGGAGAAATTCAACTACGACGTGTAGTTGAATTAGCCGGAATGGTAGAGCATTGTGATTTCATCGAGCAAGGGTTTGAGATGACTGACGGCATCCGTCGAAAACCCGATCTCATTATTAAACTTCCAGGCGAAAGACAAGTGATCATCGACGCGAAAGTACCCCTCGAGGCTTATCTAGAAGGGATTGACTATCTCGACGAAACCTTACGCCAAGACAAATTCAAGCTCCATGCCAAGCACCTCAAAGAGCACATCACCTCTTTAGGAAAAAAGAATTATTGGGAATATTTTCAGCCTACTCCTGAATTTGTCGTTCTTTTCCTTCCTTCTGAAACAATTTTTAGCGCTGCCTTAGAGACCGATCCCACTTTAATGGAGGTAGCTGCACTCCAAGGCGTGATTTTAGCCACTCCCATGACGCTTATTGCTCTGCTCAAAGCTGTAGCATATGGATGGAAGCAAGAAAGTCTTTCTCTTTATGCAGAGAAGGTGAGTGAACTTGGAAAAGAGATCTATAAGCGTATTTCGGATTTGACGGGACATTGGAACCATTTAGGAAAAGCGCTTGAACAGTCCATCACCGCCTTCAACCAGGCAACTGGCTCTCTTGAGCGCAACGTCCTCTCCTCAGCGCGTAAATTCCATGAGTTAGGAGCTGCAAGCTCTATGCAGCCGATCAAAGAAGTGGAATTAGTTAATAAATCTGCTCGTTCCTTTATTCCCTTGTAAATTATATCCTTTAACAATGAAAAAGTTTATAGCGGTAGGTCGCGTTCTTTTTTTCGCGTAAGGATAGACCGTGTTTTTTTTGAGTTCAACACCCGCATAGGTGTTTTGAAAGTGAAGTGTTAGGTTGTTTTCATGCTGCTCTATTAAAACTGCCTTATCTACTGAGGATTGGACAGGAAAATGCTTCCCATGGCCTTTAGAGGAGTTAAATGTGTGCTCTTTTTCATCTACATCGAGTCGGTATCCTGGATCAGCCTTGAACATCAACTGACTGTCTTTTGATCGAAGCAAAATTCCAAGCTGATTAGCAAAATCTCCCTTTAACTCTTTGGGAGTTGACTCATCTATCACAATCGAATCAAACATACCTTTCAGAGCTTGAAGCGTTTGTGAGTCGTTAAAATCTAACCAAAAGTGTCGATTAGCTCTCGGGTGGAAAAGATCTTCCTTTAGCATGCTAATATCGGCAGAAAACCAAACTTCATTGTGTTTTGCCTGTTTAGCTTCATGGGGTGATTCTTCAGAGGGTCTGCGACCGATAACAAGACATATTTTTTTGCCTTGTTTTTTGGCTTTTATAGCCTCTTCTATCACAGCCGAAAAGTCGTAGTAGTAAGCCACTGTTTCTAACTTCTCTGAGGGCCTAAATAATTTTTTCCAATCTTGATTAATTTGATCACGGTAGGAGGGGGGGACACTTCGGTGGGCATTTTTGTTAAACACATCCCTAATCTTTTGAATGTTGATCTGCCGTGGATATTGTGCACCATAAAAACTAAGAACAGGGGTGGCGTTATCATAATGGATGAGGGCGTTGAGCACTTGGTTTTTATCAAAGTCATTGAAGAATAAAGAGGTCAACCAAAGAGTCAGTTTTTTCGTTATTTTGTTACTAAATCGATATACTTCTAAGTTTTTATCAATTAATACTAAATTAAGATCTAAATTTAGATCATTCAGATTAATTATATTCATATAAAATGCTCACATTTTATTATATTATTAATTATAATAATTTATTTAAAATTAAGCAATTTATTAATAAAATTAGTTTAAATATTTCATATTCATGTATTTAATAATTAATATAAATTATTGAAAATTAATAAAATTATAAGTATTTTATAATGAACAAGTTAGCATCTAACGAACTTTAGATTAAGCAAGAGGCCCTATTTAGAGAAGATGAATTCCTCTTCATGAGTTGACCGTCTTCCACTATTTGGGTCTTATACGGTTTCCAAATGAGATGGTTACTCACAGGATATACGGTGCGTTGCAAACTGATTGGATAATCGTGGGATTGATGCATGATTGATCCCATGCCTTTTGGGCAGCTTCCTCTAACGCTTGCAGGTCTTTGTATTAACCCGCTATGCAAATAGGTGACACAAATCGGATGATACGATAACATTCATGTCATGCAATTAGGTGACGCAAGAAAGCTGAGTCAAGAAACTCAAGAAGCACTGAGAAAACGTGCCATAAAGTTAGTGGAAATAGATCATAGGCCTGTCAAAGAAACAGCCTTTTTTCTCGGAATCGCTAGAGGCACTGTTCAAAAGTGGCTAAAAGTGTACCGTGCCAACGGAGAAGCTGCTATCGTCAAAAAACAACGAGGCCGTCGGGTGGGCGAGCAATCAATACTTTCAACATCTCAGTGCAAAATTATCCAGCGATTTATCACTGACAGATGTCCTGATCAGTTGAAAATGCCTTTTGCTCTCTGGACTCGAAAGTCGGTCCAGCACTTGATTCGACATTGTTTTAATATAAAACTGGCTCAGTCTACTGTAGGAAAGTATCTGCGTTCCTGGGGATATACAGCTCAAAAACCACTGCGACGTTCATACGAGCAGCAGCCGCAACGTGTTGAAAAGTGGCTCAAGGAAGAATACCCAGCTATAGCTATCAGAGCAAAAGTAGAAAATGCCGAGATTCAATGGGGTGATGAAGCTGGAGTGTGCTCAACATGCCAAGTGATGAGGACGTATGCACCTAAGGGAAAAACTCCAGCGATAAGGCAACCTGGAAAATGCCGAGCATTATGTTAGTAAACTCAATTTTTGTTTATGAATTTATGCAATTAGATACTAGTATCTGATGATGATAGGTGACTCGGCCATCTTTATGATGCTTTTCGCAGCAGTTTTCACAATGGACTGTGTCCGAAGAGAACATCGCTGTTCCATCACAAGCAATGAGCAAAATAGCGTCCTAAGAACTTGTAATCTTCTAAATCTTTTCCCCTTTGCACGAGAGAAAAAATCGCGGTGAAAGCAGGTCTTATTAACTTAGGGTCTACCTTGTCAAGGCGTTGCCGCATATTGGTATCATCTGGAGCGTTTTTGACATGTTAGAGACTGTGGAGGTTATGCTTAATCACGTCTGTATCCCGATTTTCATCAAACTGGAGCAAAGAAGGAAATTTAAGTCCAAAAACGGCTAGAGCAGACATAAGACAATCGGTCAAAGAGATGCCTGTTTTTAAGCCTCTTGAATCTCTCGTTGGTTCGGGGACTTCGTTAAAAATCGAGCGTGTTTTTGCCAACATGCCTTTAGCAGAAAGTTGTGCTTTTTCAACAGAATGAACTCCCCTACGCCTTCTCCTCCGATTCGTGCGAAAAAATTCTTAAGAATTGAGTCTACTCCTCTGCGAAAAATTTTTTAAAGGAAATTGCTGCCAAAAAATAGGGAACAAAAATTTATTTAAAACCTCCTTCCTCCTCTCTCTGTTTCAAGATCATTGAAAAAAGATCTATTTTTCTCTTATCATTGTTTTCCAAAATAGAAAGAAAGAGATTAAGATATGGGAGATGATGAGAAATGAGACAGCTTAATAAATTTTTTCTTCGCACCTATGGCTGTCAGATGAATGAGCTCGATTCTGAAATCATGGTCGGTCTTCTTGAAAAAAGAGGTCTCCAAAGAACCTCTCAGGAAGACGAAGCTGATCTTATCATTTTTAATACCTGCTCTATTCGCGATCTAGCCGAGAGAAAAGTAATGGGCAAAATCGGGAAGCTGGGATCTAAATCCAAGCAGGCAATGATTGGCGTAACAGGCTGTATGGCAATGGCCAAAAAAGAGACTCTTTTCAAAAAACTTCCTCATATCGACTTTATTATTGGAACTAACAATATTTCTGACCTCAATACAGTTCTTGATGAGGTTCTAGAAACGGGCAAGCCTGCCATCCGAACGGACGATCAATTTGAAGAAAACCTTAATTACCTCGTGGCTAAAAGAGATGACCCTCTCAAAGCCTTTGTATCAATCATCCGAGGTTGCGATAAGTTTTGCACCTACTGCGTGGTACCCTACACCCGAGGGCAAGAAGTTTCTCGCCCTCCAGAGAGCATTGAAGAAGAATGCCGGCAGCTGGTGGATCAGGGCTACAAAGAGATCACTCTTTTAGGTCAAAATGTGAACAGCTATGGGAAAGATAAACTTGAATGGAATTGCAAGTTCCACGATCTCCTTTATAGGTTAGATAAAATTCCCGGTCTTGCAAGGATTCGATTTATGACATCACATCCTGTGGATATCACACGTGAGCTTATGCTGGCTATCCGCGATCTTCCTTCCGTTTGTGAGTTCGTCCATTTTCCTCTTCAAGCAGGATCGAATCGAATTTTAAAAAAAATGCACCGCATCTATACGGTTGAACAATATCTTGAAAAAGTCTCTCTCCTCCGAGAGATTGTTCCGAATGTGTCTTTAGGGACCGATATTATCGTGGGATTCCCCACGGAGACAGAAGAAGAATTTCAACAAACCTACGATCTATTTAAAGAGATCGGTTATTCCGTTGCTTTTCTTTTTGCCTACAGCGCTCGAAAAGGAACTCCCGCATTTCGTTGGAAAGACGACATCTCTGAAGAAGTAAAAAATAGTCGCCTCCAGCGTCTTCTCAGCCTGTATGAAGAAATAGCTTCCGAAGAGAAAAAGAAGATGTTGGGTTCTACCGTCGAAGTACTCGTTGAAAGGCAGAACCGGGATGAAGTGCAGCTGAAGGGACGGACCCGGTGCTGGAAAAAAGTAATTTTTTCAGGAAATGATCAGCTGATAGGAACCTTGCAACAAGTCCAAATCACGGGATATAGCCATCAAACCCTTTTAGGAAAGTTATGAAAAGAGCTGAAAGGAGACCTTCCAGCTCTTAAGAATCTTTATTTGTTAGCCATTTTGGACATCGCAAGACCTGCGAAGAACCACCCAAAAGCAGCTTCGATAATTCCGGAAATTGCAAACATTCCTGGAAATCCGAACCAAATTACATAAGGCATTGTGGACATAATACCTATCACAATTCCAACCACTGTTACGAATGCAACCGATTTGTTGTATTCCAGTCTTGTGTGGAAAAGAAGCCACGCAACGAGGCAAGCAGCGATTATTTTCACAATGAGCGTACCCACTGCAGAACCGACCATACTAGGGTTTTTTCCCTGAGGAACTACAGCTGCGAAGACAAAAGGACCTTCTGCCATTTGTTTTTTAGCCGTCATCATATCTTCTTGATTAGTTTGGTTCATAGAAGGAACCATGTACAGTCCCTTTTCGGGAGCATTATCTTTAATTGTAAATCGGACTTGTTTCTCATCGGAGAATTTCTTGAACTGACTCATTTCCCAAGGTAGGATTGTCCAAGCTACAGCCCCCCAAATGAAGAGAATAAACCCTCCAATGAAACCGCACTTCATGATTTTTTGCACCATAATCTCCACGTCTCCTTTTGTTAATGTGAGATTTTTTCATCCTAATCAAGAATTCTTTTTGAAGCAATCGGTATTGTTTTGAATCCTAAGAGGGGCTTATTAGACATCTTGCTTAAGCTAAAAAATCGACTGAACTTTAGCTTAAGCAAGAGTTTTATTAGAGCATTTCTTTAAATTGATCCTCTGTCAGAAGAGAGATTTGAAGTGAGTGGGCTTTGTCCAGTTTAGAACCAGGATCTTTGCCCACGAGAACATAATCGGTCTTTTTACTGACAGAGCCAGTGACTTTTCCTCCTCGCTCTTTGATCAGCTCGATCGCTTGATCACGGCTAAAATCCTGCAACGCCCCTGTTAAAACAAAGATTTTTCCGAAAAAGGGGTGATCACTCCTTGTGGTCTTTGAAGGAGCTACCAGTTTAACCCCCGCTTCCAAAAGAGCTTTGATCTCCTTCAAATGGCCTGCTTCTTTAAAGTAGTGGACAAGGGCATCAGCCATTTTTTCCCCGACACCTTGAATATGAAGCAGATCCTCTTTTGTCATCCGAGCCAATTGATGAATACTGCCTGCTTCGCGAGCTAAAATGTAAGCTGTCTCTTCCCCCACATACCGAATATTTAAAGCGATGATAAAGCGCGCAAGCGAAACTGCTTTAGAGGCATCAATACTTCTTAACAGATTTTGAATCGATTTTTCCTTAAAGCCTTCGAGCTGCGCCAGATCTTTCTCTGTGAGGGAATAAAGATCGGAAGGCTTCCGAATGAGCTCCTTTTTTACAAGCTGCTCAACCACCTTTTCTCCCAGATGATTGATATCCATTGCATCTTTGGCCGCAAAGTAGGTCATGCGACGGATGATCTGCTCTTGACATCCCTCTAGATTGGGGCACCGAACAGCGACTTCATCTTCACTTCGAACAACCTTTGCTCCACAGGAGGGGCACCTTGAAGGCATACTCCACGCATGGGTTCCCCGAGGCCTTTTATGAAAATCGACTTCCACCACCTTAGGGATGACATCTCCTCCTTTTTCAATGGTCACTAAGTCTCCTTCTCGAATATCTTTCCGCGCCACTTCTTCTTCATTGTGAAGGGTCGCACGGGCAATCGTGCTTCCTGCCAAAAGAACAGGTTCAAGCTCTGCCACAGGGGTTAGCACGCCTGTACGTCCGACTTGAACTGTGATCTTTTGAATTCTCGTCTGGGCTTGCTTGGGAGCAAATTTGTAGGCAATGGCCCCCCGCGGACTCTTCCCAGTCGTACCCAGGAGAGATCCGTCTTTAAGCCGATCGACTTTGATCACGATTCCATCGATGTCAAAAGGAAGATGTTCTCTCTCTTTTTCGATTTTATGAGCAAATTCCATGATATCATCCAACGAATGACATAAGGCACGGTGCCTGCTGGAAAAAGTAGGCAAGCCCCATTTTTTTAACAATTCATGGACTTGATGCTGTAAAGCCGCTTCCGCGTGCTCTCCTTCACTAAGCCCATAAAAGACAGCAGCAAGTCCTCTTTCAGCCACCTCGGCCGGGTCTAAAAGCTTCAGCGATCCTGCAGCGGCGTTTCGAGGATTGGCCCACAACTCTTCGCCTGCCTCTTCTCTCCATTTGTTTTGTCTGTGAAAGGCTAAGTGGGGCATATACACTTCGCCACGGATCTCGATTTCATCAGGAATATGAGGGCCGGCAAGCTCGAGGGGGATGGACCGAATAGTGCGTACGTTCGAGGTAATATCATCCCCTTTTCTCCCATCCCCCCGAGTAAGAGCTCGATTAAAAATCCCTTTTTTATAATGGACAGAAACTGCGATTCCATCCATTTTTAATTCTGCGCAAAAAGAGACATTTTTTTTTTCCAACAGTTTATGGACCCGATTGATAAACTGCTGTACTTCTTCTTCTTTGTAGGTATTATCCAAGGATAGCATCGGGACTGCATGGACCCCTTGCTTAAACCCTTCCGTTGTCTTCTCTAAAACCCTCCGAGTCGGTGAGCTTGGAAGAATCCATTCTGGATGTTCGTGTTCAATTTTTTCTAACTTTTTATAGAGTTGGTCGTATTCGTAATCGGAAATCTCCGGGGCGTGCTCGACATAATACAATCTATCATGATGCTGAATTTCTTGAATAAGCTTGAAATAATCGCTTTTAATCATTAGATCCATTACGCCTTCTTTCATTTTTCGAAACGATCAAGAAAGAGTGTCTCTCCTGCAACAAGTGTTAAAGATGTTTTAATAGCATGTTTAACTTTTTTATTAACTCTAAAGGAACGAAGGAATTTTTGAAGCTCCAGCTGCACCTCCCGGGTTTGGACCGGTTTAATAATCACCTTCTTCAGCTGTTTTTTGGACCATTCTAGTGAAAGAAGATCTCCTTTTGAGGTGCAAAGATTCAGCAGACGTCCCGCATGAAACTCAGGGGGAAGATTGGGAAGAAATGAAAAACCTTGGTCCTCGTTAAAAAAAAGAGCCCGTACCGCACGGTATCCTTCCCTTAGAAGGACAAGGGGCGATCCACTTACCTCTTTTTCTTCCACGATTCCTTGGAAATCCTCATCTAAAAGTCGGGGCGCCATCATTCCATGAAAACCCGTTTTAAAAAAGGCGGTCAACCTTTGACATACTTCTCTTTTATCGGAAAAGTTGAGCAAGTTCAAAATAGGAGTGGTTCCCTGCCCTTCAGGCACTTGCTGACCCAACTGAAAAAGAACCGGAACAATCTCTTCCATCTGCATCCGACGCCATACCAGTTGCCAATCGAGTTTCGTATGTTTTCCTAAAGACAAGCGCTCTATCCTTGTAGAGACGGGGGTAGAAACGGAGTCTCCAAGGGCTTTCCGCTTAAAACCTAGAGGTGTCTTACCAAAAATTTCTATGCCGCCCTTCTCTAAATCGAGCTGCACTGTAAATCCTTCGACAGGGCCTTTCCAATGGAGAGGCTCTTCCCATTTTGCTCCTGTCAGAAGATCGGTAAAGCGCAAGAGAACGGGAAAAACCTGCACTTGAATCGAGGTTTGGGGAATCATACACACAATTCCAGGAAGATGGGAAAAAGGCCTTAAGCGGGCAGCAATTTGAACATTCATGCAATCACTTTTCCATGAAGCCCTTCAGGGCGATTTTCCAGGCCTAGCACTTTCACAATAGTATTCGGCCTGTAAGGGGCATCCAAAAAGAAGGGCAAAAAATTTTCGGAATGTCCAAAAGAAGGCTCTTCTAAAAGTACATTTAAGCTTTTGCCGACATATGCTTCTCGCAAAAGAAAGGCTTGTTTTTCAGCTTCTCTTAGGACGATTTCTTTCCGCGCTTGGATGATATGAGCCGGCACTTTATTGGGATACAAAGCAGCACGCGTGCGAGCCCGAATGCTATAAGGAAACATATGGACCTTGGCAAACTGCACTTCTTTCATCACATCCAGCGTCTCTTGAAAATCTGCGTCGGTCTCTCCTGGAAACCCCACAATAATGTCGGTGGTAAAGGTAAAATAAGGAGAGGTTTTTTTCAAGTTGGCAATCGTCTCTAAAAAGATTTGCTTGGTATACTTTCGATTCATTCTCTTCAGAGTCACATTCGAGCCTGCTTGCAACACAATGTGAAAGGAGGGGCAGGTATTTTTTCCTTCGAGAACAGCCTCCATTAAAGCCCCATCCACTTCATCCGGATCGATCGATGAAATACGAATTCTCTCCAAACCTTGGATCCCATCTACTACTCGGACAAGATCAGCAAGCCTTTCCCCTGCTTCAGTCACAAAATCACCGATATTGATTCCCGTGAGAACTACTTCCTTGTAACCGTTTTTGACAAGGCCTTGGATTTCTTCGACAATCTCTGGGATCGGGCGAGAACGGGATCGACCTCTTACATACGGAATGATACAATAGGTACAAAACGAATTACATCCATCTTGGACTTTTACAAAAGCGCGTGTGTGACTTGCAAAGTGATCGATTTTAAATTCAGGAAGGTCTTCTCTTGGGAAAACCCTCTTTAGGAGATTTTCTTTGTCTAGATTAGGCACCACATGGGTTACCTCCTCCATCCCCTGTATCTCGGCCGGAACTCTTTCTGCTAGACATCCTGTGACAATGAGTTGTGCTTCGGGGTGTTGTCGACGCAAGTGCCGAATTTGGTGACGGCTACTCCTATCAGCCCCTTCTGTGACAGTGCATGTGTTGACAATACAAATCTCTGCCTCTTCATTCTCGTGGGCTTCCTCATAACCTAAAGCGCGCAATTGAGAAGCATAAGCTTCTGATTCATACTGGTTTGTACGACACCCTAATGTAGCAACTTTAAATTTTTTATTTTTCATGAAAGTCTATAGAATTTTTATCCATAAAAATTATAGATCTTTACCTATTGAAGGTATAGCTAAAACTTTGGATTTGTAGCGCCAAAGGGGTTTGTTGCATAACCCCTTGATTAGTTAAACGTGCTACCCAGCTTAAAGCCTTTGGTCTATGCAGCTTTTCCTATCATCTCGTTCATCATCAACGCTTTTAATTTTACTTCTTTGACCATTCTCACCGGGCTTCGGCTCCTTAACTCTCCTCCATACACTCTTTTCCACCGCGCTATCAAGCTCTCTATACTGCACCCTATTAAAGAAAAAGCTTGGTTTAGGAGATAATCAACGACAAACCAAGGAGTTTTATGAAACAAAG
>DAIDHO010000025.1 GCA_027459675.1 Parachlamydiales bacterium
TAGAGCGGCTATGAATCCTGATTATCTAGATCATCTCTGGAAGCTATTTCTTGGCAGAAAATTGTGAAACGGCCCTGGGCTGCTCGTCGGGCATTTCCAAAAAATATTCAACTTGAGGTAGTGGGAGAAGAGGCCGACCCTGAGAAGGAGAAAACAGTTTCTTTATTAGATAGCCTTGCGTGGTAGCTCTACGCCTGCAACGAAGTTTGTAATGCCGTTTCTACGACTCACTCGAATGAGGAATGATTTTCACTTTTTCAATAGATCGATCATCAGAGCTTAAGATTTCTAGGTCAAAGTCATCATGGTGTAGCCGCCAACCCCGAGAAGGAATGGCTCCTGCTCTGTGGTAGATATAACCTCCCAGGGTATCGTATTCAGGGCTTGTCGGAATACGGATTGAAAGTTCTTTCTCAATATCTAAGGTGGTCATCCTGGCATCGACAATCCAACCCCCGGAAGGAAGAACTGAGAAGAGGATCTCTTGGTCTGTATCATCTTCATCCGCAATCTCCCCTACAAGCTCCTCTAAAATGTCTTCAATTGTAATGATCCCTTCAGTTCCGCCATACTCATCGACGACAATAGCTAAATGGATTTGTTTAATGCGAAATTCTTGAAGAAGGAGGGCGATTTTTTTGGTTTCGGGTGTGTAAAGGACAGGCTTAATAAGTGTTTTAATCGTATCTGCTGCAGGGTGTTGAGAAAAAGCAGAAAGGACATCTTTATATAGAAGCACGCCTACAATATGGTCGATGTTGTCTTTATAGACTGGAAGACGGCTGTACCTCTCCTTCAGAAGGATGGCAGCGGCTTCTGCAAGGGTTGCTTCTTCTGGAAGAGCAATCACGTCAATGCGTGGAACCATCACTTCTCGGACGTTCCGTTCTTTAAAGTTAGCCACTGAGAGGATGAGCTTTCGTTCTTGAGGATCTAGACGCGTGGAAAGTTCCGATTCATACAAAACTTCTAAAATCTTATCTCGAATAGAATCTTGTGCAGGCATGGAGGAGGATCTTCCTGGAAAAAAGGAGAAAAACATCCGAAGAACTAAAGCCGCTATAGGAGCAAAGATTGTCAAAAAAATAGACGTCAAAGGGGCCAATATTTTAAAAGCAGTGCTAGGAGCTGCCGTTGCAAAGAATTTAAAAATAAGATCTGCAATGAGGGAGAGGGTAATGATAATAAAACCCGCAGCTAAAACCCACAGTGAATCCAGCGCATAGCTATTGGTTTCTAAGATTTTTAAGGCGCTGTTAAAAGGCGCTTGGGTAAGAAGGATCAATAAGATAACAGTTGCATAGCAAAGATGGAGCACATGTTTTCCAAAGCTTAACGTAAAAAAGAGTCCTTCCCATTTTCTTTTTCCAAAAAGAGGTTTTAAGAGATGTTGGAAGAAAAAGAGAGATCGCACTTTTTTGAATTCTTCTTTGGCATGTAGACGCCCCATTTGAAGGAGAGCGGTGGTGGTCCCAGCCAAGGTAGCTCCTCCGAAAAGAAAAAAAAAGGTGAAAGCTAGGCTTCCAAAAGACATCGTGCTCTCTTAGCTAAGGCCAACAACCTACGTTCTTCTTTGTGCATCACAACCTGTTTTTTCTTATCGATATCGTCATAGCCGATTAGATGCAAGAGGCAATGAATCAAATAATGAGAGATTTCCTGATAAGGGGTATTAGGGGCTCTTTCTAGAGCTATTTTAGGACAGATAACACATTCTCCTAAAAATTCACGGCTAATAGGGAATGTCATACAATCGGTAGGGGTAGGGTCATTAAAAAATTTTGCATGAATACCGCTGCTGGCGCGCAAGCCCACAAAGTAAATAGAGATTTGACCACCGGAAATTTTTTTCTCCTCGATGATGAAACGGACTAGCCTCCGAACGGAGGCTGTCTGAATGGGAAGAGCCGTTTGTCGGTTATAGACCTTTATGCTTGGGAAGGGGTTTTTGGAAGCCCTGTCACTTTTTTGTTTTCGCCGTCTTTCCATTTACCGAGTTTACGTAGGACATCTACCCTCTCAAAACGTTTTAAAACATTTCTTTTTACTGCAGATTTACTTGCTCTTCCATAGCTCCGATGACGTGTCATAATTTAACCTATTTTCTTAGGAATGAAGAGTTTTTGGGATAATGTGGCATCCTCAATTGCATTGGCATGAGGTTTAAAGCCGTGAGGCAGTGCGTCTTTTTTAGGTCCTGATTTTTGCGCCGGTGGACGAGGACGGTGAGGGCACTTTGCGCGCCTCTCAGCTTGTTTACTGATGCGTACCATTGAAAATCTCCCAATCTTAAAGAAGAAGATTTTAATGCACACACTAGATTGATTCAAGTACTTAAAAATTATTTTACAAAATAAAGATGTCAGGGTAAGCTGCGGCTAAAAGATTTTAAATCCAAGCGCGTTAAATTAGGTTTCAACGATGATTTGGAAAGAGCGTTCTCGATAAGCATGGTACCGCTGCTGGGAAGCTTTGAGTTTTTCAGCAGAGGTAGAGTCTTCTAATTCATATAGAATTTTGAGGTTCTCATGGAGCACGGGTGTAGGGCATAAATTGAAAACGGTCCCAGGTGGGGGCTCTAAAGGGTAAGAGCTTAGCGTATGCCGTATTTGAATGAGTCTGCAAGGATGGGGAAGAAAACTCTCGGGCGGAGTGGACCAGAAAAGATTGTTCAGAAATTCCCAGGCAGCCTCATCAGGGACAAGAAAGAGAAGAGGCTCTGCCTTATGAAAATGGGTCGTTGCAATCTCTAACAGTTTTGTCAGCTTAGCAGAGGTTGTTCTTACAGGATAAAAAATAACTTTTGTCATGGATTAGGGGGAGGATGCAAGACGCCGCAGGAGACTAAAAACTTAAAGGTGTCTTCGACGGAGACTTCGATGGGTTTTAGAGAAGATCGGGGGCTGAAAAGAACATAACCTGAGATAGGATGAGGAGCTGTGGGAATAAATACCGTGACGTCGATAGAGGGGATAATTGCTTTTAGGCTGTCAGGGACATCTCCTGTGATAAATCCCACGGAATAGGTTTCTTTAGAGGGAAAAGGGATGAGGATGGATTCTTTAAAGGTTTTTTGGTCGGAAGAAAGCATCGCTTTTGTGATATCTTTGGTGAGTCGATACAATGTTCCTATAATGGGAATTTTGAAAATAAGCTTGTTGGTGGCTTTCATAATAGAGTGGAAGAAAAATTTGCGCCCTAAATACCCCAGGAAAATAATAAAAAAGAATGTTAACACAAGGGCTGCAATGCGGCTCATAAAATGTACAAAGGCATCATGTTTGACCAGGATTATACCCTGCGTTCTCTCGTACCACAGAAGTGTATTTTCAATGAGTTGGTAGAGAGGGTTTGTAAAAAGATTAAAGAGATAAGAGAGCACCCAGATGGATAGAGCAAAAGGAAGAAGAATGATCAGCCCTGTAGAAAAAGACTTTTTCATTTTTTGACTCCTATTTCAGGTGCGACCACTCCCACCGAGAGAATATATTTGATGGCATCTTCAGGTTTCATGTCGAGATAAATAAGGTCAGCTTGATTAAACATGAGAAGAAAGCCAGAGGTCGGATTGGGAGTGGTGGGAACTAGGACTGAGATCATTTTCGATCCAATCAGTTCGCTGCACACTTGAGGTGCTTCACGAGAGACAAGTCCTAGAGCGTACATCTCTTTACATGGAAAAGGAACCATCACTACCTGTTTAAATGAGGTTTGATTGGGTTTGAGAAAGGTGTTGGTGATTTCTTGGGATGCTTTATAAACAGTGTTAATAACGGGGATTTTTTTTAAAATTTTATCAGTTAAAGAAAGTAGAGAGTGAATCACGAACCAGCGCGTCAAAAAACCTAAAATAATGGTGAGGATGGCAAGAAGGATCAAAATGAGAAGCTTGCTCAAGTAACGTGTCACTTGCTCAGAGGATAGAAAAAGGAATCCAGGCAGCTGCGTATTGTATTTCATAAAAATCGATGAAACTAAATTGACAAAAGGAGAAGTGAATAAATTAATCAAAAAACCTAAGAGGGCAAAGGTCACAGCCAGGGGGAGGAGAATAATGAGGCCCGTAATTAAGTTTTTTTTGAGCGCATGCAACATTCTACGGTTTATATCACAGAATATAGGTTTTGAGCCAGCCGATTGAAAAGTAGGCATAGCGCGGCTAAGAAGATCAGGGGTTAGATGGGGAAGCTCTCCTATTTATTAGTTACACAAGAGGTCTGCTCTTATTCAGGATCTTCTTTCAGAAAAAATCGGTAGGGAAGAAGAGCGTCGCTTCCCGCATAGTCGATTCCAATCCGGGGACCCACCTGAATTGATTCAAAAACAATTCCTTGATCTTCGATCCAGAGAGTATTTTCTAGAAGAGAAAGACCATTTTGATCGGTGGTGAGTCCAAGCGCTTGAGCCACCATGCCAGGGCCTGCTGTGAGAGGCTCTTTTCGTTTGCGTCTTTCTCGCATGACACGAATTCCTTTTAAAGGCTTTAAAGCTCGAATTAGCACGGCATGCGGGACGTTTTGAGGACCTGTAACAATATTCAGTAGATGATGCATGCCATAGCAAAGGTAAATGTAGGCGACCCCTCCAGCTTGAAACATCACTTCAGTGCGTGATGTCCTTCGGTTTCCATAGGCATGACAGGCTCGATCTTCTGCTCCTCGGTAGGCTTCTGTCTCTGTGATAATCCCTCCAGTGATAAAACCGCTTTGGCAAGAAAATAATACTTTTCCTATAAGACTTTGCGCAACAGAGACGACATCTTCTGCCTGATAGAAATCTCTTAAGAGTTTGTTTTTAACAAGTTTCATCTCACTTTTTTTCGTTGAAGTTTTTTAGGAAGCACCAGTTCCCATTTTGCTTCGAGAAGGACGAGGTCAAGAGATGTGGGACGAACTTTAAGAATTTCTCCTACTTTGTGGATATGGCCTGTGGCACGACCAAAGAGGGTATCTTGGGTAGGATTGAAAACAAAGTAATCATTTTCCAAGTCAGAAATGTGAAGAAACCCTTCTAGCATCAAATGGGTGAGTTCAAAGTAAAGCCCAAAGGGTTTTACACGTGTCACGGTGGCGTCGTAGACTGCATGAGGATCTTCTTGGAGCCAACGATGGAGGAGGCGGAATTTTTTCAAAATTTTGATGCTCGATTCAGCTTTGAAAGAGAGCCGTTCTCGTTCAGAGCAGTGTTTAGCAATTTCTTCAATATCGGTCTTTGGGCCTTCTTCATCAAATAGAAGTCGATGGATGATGAGATCTGTATAGCGGCGGATGGGACTGGTAAAATGGCAATAGTAATCGAGCGATAGTCCATAATGTCCTACATTTTCCGTGGAATAATAGGCTAGTTTCATGCTTCGAATAAAGCCGACAGCAAGTTGGTGGGCGTGAGGAGTATTTTTTGCTCTTTCAAAAAGCTGCTGAACTTCTTGTTTGGTTGGTTCTTTAGAAAGCGAAAACCCGAGAGCGCGGGCCATGCCGTAAAACTCGTCTTTATCAGAGGAAGATGGCTCTTCATGGATTCGAAAAACAGCCCGTTTGCCTTTTTCAGCTAAATACTTTGCCACCTCTTCATTGGCTTTTAACATAAATTCTTCAACAAGTTGATGGGTGATATCGTATTCGACTGTATGGGTTTTCTGAGGATGTCCTTTTTCATCGACAATCACCAGAAGTTCAGAAAGAGAAAAGTCAATGCTGCCCCGTTCAGCTCTTTTTTCTTTTAACAAAAGGCAAAGCTTGACCATTTTCTCCAGCAGCTCCTTATGAGGACTTTCTCGGAGGCTATCGAGAACTTCTTTGGCTTCTTCATAGGTAAATCGCTTGGAGCTCTTGATGTAACTGCGGACGATCTCTCTTTTAAGTAAATTCCCTTTCTCATCGAAATCCATCAACACAGAGACTGTGAGACGGATGACATCGGGATTTAAGCTACAAAGTTGATCTGAAAGTTCATGAGGGAGCATTGGTAAAACATGACCGGGAAAGTAGGTGGAATTTCCACGTTGCAATGCTTCTTGGTCCAAAGGAGTACCTCGTTGAACATAGTGGGAAACGTCGGCGATGTGAACACCGAGGTGGAAGATTCCTTTTGTATCAATAGTGAGCGAAAGAGCGTCGTCAAAATCTTTTGCTGTTTGAGGGTCAATGGTAACGGTTGTTAGACCGACAAGGTCGGTACGCTTTTTCAGATCTTCTTTAGAGACTTCGGTTCCCATTTGGAGCGCTTGCTTCATCGCTTCCGGGGTAAAAATGGTATGTAAATCAAACTCTTCCACAGCAGCTGATACATCCACAGAAGGGTCATTAATAGAGCCGAGGTAGTGGGCAATTTCTCCTTTTGGAGGTCCTTCTTCATCACCCCAGCTGGTTATTTTGAGGATGACCCGATCCCCAATCACGCTTTGCTTTCTGGGAGCGACGGCAATCATCTTAGAGGTACCTAAAAGAGGGGAGTAGGCATACACCTGTTGAGGAGTTTCAAAGTGGTGAAGGGTCGCACCGATATGGGTGCGGGCCCTTTCTAAGATCCCTATGATTTTACCTTCAGGCCCTTTGCCCGTATTGGATGCGGGATCCACTTCGACTTCAACGCGATCTCCATCTACGGCGTTTTCTGTCAAATGCTTAGGGATGAAGATATCTTGAGAATAGGCGGTGGGAGGGTCCAACACTACAAAGCCAAAGCCCTTTGAATGGACGCGGATCACACCTGTGAGAACTTCTTTTAAGGGTTTATTCAGATGAAATTGCTTTCTTTTATAAAGAAGAACCCCTTCGTGCATGAGGTCTTTTAAGATCTGTCTGCATAATCCTTGGAATTTAGAGTTAATTTTAAGTTTTGAAAAAAGAGATTTTTCTCCAACAGGTTCATATTTTTTGCCTTGGATGTATTCTAAGATAACCTGTTTGAATGTCTCGTATTGAGGATCGCTATTTTGCATTATTTTTTCTCTCTAGTGCGAGCAGTGTATTGGATAACAGCATGGCAATTGTCATCGGGCCTACCCCTCCGGGGACTGGGGTCAGATAGGAAGGAATTCCTTGGATATCTTGGACATCGACGTCTCCCACAATTTGATGGCCGAGCCGATTGATCCCGACATCGATTACAACGGCTCCAGGCTTTACCATTGTTTTTTTCACAAAAAGAGGTTGCCCCATTGCCGCCACTAAAATGTCAGCTGAGTGAGCAATTTGTCTGAGATGCTTTGTTGCTGTATGAGCCAGTGTTATGGTCGCATTGGCACGAGGGTTTTTTTGAACAAGAAGAGCGGCAAGCGGCTTTCCGACAATAGAGCTACGTCCTAAGATGACGATATGTTTGCCTTGAGTTGAAATACCATAGGCTTCTAAAAGTTTTTGAATTCCAAGAGGGGTGCAAGGAATTAAGCCCGTTGGGTCTGCTGCTAATAGTTTTCCTAAGTTAAGAGGATGGAATCCATCGACATCTTTGCATGGATCGATCGCTTCAATGACTTTAGCGGTTGCCAAATGAGGGGGAAGAGGCTGTTGAACTAAGATCCCATTTATTTCGGGATTTTGGTTGAGCTGCTCGATCAGCGCCAGAAGGTTTTTTTCCGAAACACTTGCAGGAAGCTCATGCACCTTCGAAATAATTCCTACTTCCGCACACCGCTTTTTCTTCATACGGACGTAAGAATGAGAAGCACTGTTCTCTCCAATTAAGATAAAAGCAAGTCCTGGAGGGCGCGTTAAACTGCCGACTTGTTTTTTGATTTCTTTAAGGAGATGTCCTGCAACAGATCGACCGTCAAGCTGTTTCATTGATGACCCTTTTAAGTGGAAGATGTAAAAGACGATTAGTTGCTAAAACGGGTCCCTTTTCAAGGATGTTACATATCGATCCATCGTACCGTGTGATGGATCCTCCAGCTTCTTCAACAAGGAGATGCCCGGCTGCAAAATCCCATGGTTCTAAGCTTACCTCCCAATACCCATCAAAGCGGCCGGCAGCAACATAAGCTAGGTCAATGGCTGCTGATCCAAGACGGCGGAGGGGAATTCCCTGTCGTGTCATGCGATCAAATGTCTCAATACAGTGGAAAGGGTTTTCATTTACATTATAAGGGAATCCTGTAGCCAAGTAGGCCTCATGGAGTTCCTTTTGCGAAGAAACCCTGATAGGTTTTCCATTGAGAAAAGCCCCTTTTCCTTGTTCTGCCCAGAAGAGCTCATTTGTCATGGGTTGATACACGGCAGCTGCTACAATTGTACTCTCAATTACAGCGGCAATACTTACGCTGAAAAGAGGGATATTATGAGCAAAATTCACAGTTCCATCCAGCGGGTCGACAATCCAAAGCACTTCTCCTGATTTTTGTTTTCCCGATTCTTCGCCTAAAAAACCATGGGAAGGAAAACGGGATAAAATGGAGTTTGAAATGACAGATTCAGAGAGACGATCGTAGCTAGTTACTAAGTTATGATGTCCTTCTTTCTTCGCGATTTCATAGGATGTTCCAAAGCCTTGCTTTAAGAGCTCTCCCGCTTGAAGGGCGAGCTCAATAGCAAGTGTTAGAAGCTCTGAATTATTGCTCTTCATTTTGTGGTTTCCGAAATAAAGCCTTCCATCCTTTCTTTTTTATGTAAATATACAACCTCATGGGACATGTAAACCACAAAAAACCGTAAAGACCATCCACTAAAGGCAAGGCAACAGCATCTGTCATAAAGGAAATCAAAGAAAACGACACGCCTCGATCAAACAGAGGGGCTAGGAGCAGCTGCAGAAGGGTTGAAATAGACGAAATGACAGAGGTAAACATGGCAAAAGCGACCGATTTTTCTTCGAAAAAATGTTTTTTCTGGTGGTATAAAAGAAAGGTGGTTGCAACAAGACTCAATGCATGGACTCCAAAGTGGAATTCCGACGATAAAAGGTCTAAGATGATACCGCAACCGCCGCTGATCCAAAGGGCTTTTGAAAAAGGGGCTAAATAAAAAACAACCGCAAAAAAAGGAGCAAAAGGGCTTAGATGGAAGTAGGGAAACAAAATGGATCCAAAAACAGCTGGAATTAAAGCAAGCCCGAAAAAGAACCAAAGCGGTACAGATCTCATAGCTGTCCTTTGAGGTGCCACTGGTAAGCGGTAGAAATAATGGTTTCCAGGTCACTGAAAGCAGGTTTCCATTGAAGAGTTTTTTTGGCTAGGGAAGCGTCAGCAACAAGCGAGACAGGTTCATGGGGGTTTTTAGGGTGGAAGATACATTTAACGGGTTTTCCTGAAACCTTCTCCACCAGGGAGACCACCTCTGTCAATGTATGCCCTTTTCCGGTTCCCAAGTTAAAAATCATCGACTCTTTTTCTTCTAAAAGCCAATCCACAGCTTTCACATGCGCGTCTGCAAGATCCATCACGTGGATATAATCTCGAAGGGCGCTTCCATCTCCAAAGACCTCAAGATGGCTTTGTCTTCCCAAAGCTGTATTGAGTGCGATAGGAATCAAGTGGGTTTCGGGGTGATGGGCTTCACCCAATTCTCCTTCCGGATCAGCTCCAGCGGCATTAAAATAGCGTAAAATAACAGAGCGCATACCATAGGCATTTTCAAAGTCTTGGATCATCTGCTCTACCATCCGCTTCGTGTGGCCATAAACGTTGACAGGTACACAAGGGTCCGATTCTTTAAGCGGAGTGTCTTGGGCCTCTCCATACACCGCGGCTGTGCTTGAAAATACCAACTTTTTTAGATTGTTTTTTTGTAGGGCTTGAAGAAGTATTAAAGACCCCACTACATTGTTTTGATAGTAACTGGCAGGATCTTGTATCGACTTTCTGCAATCAATGGAGGAGGCAAAATGCAGGACGGCTTTAGGTTGGTAAGTTTGAATTGTTTTATTGAGATGTTTTGCGTCCATTAGATCTCCTACAATCAGCTCTCCATGAGAAGCGGCCCAGCGATGGCCGTTTTGCAGGTTATCATAAATAATAGGAAGGTACCCTTTCTTTTTAAGTGCTTTACAAGTGTGGCTCCCAATATACCCTGCTCCACCTACCACCAAAACGGGGATCGAAGAGAGTGGATCCATAAGAGTTTGGTTTCTGTGGGGGAGTTTTTGAGTCAAAAGAGTTTTCCTTACGTTAGGGGTTATATTAACTTATGCAATAAGTCAAGGGCCTATCCTAAAAGAAGAGCCATTTTTCGACTGCTTAAAGCATGTTTCAGAATGCATCTTTCGTATAGAAGAGATGGGGGATGGTCTTAAAGATAATTCTGAGATCCAGAAGAAGGGAATGTTGATCAATATACTGCTCTTCTAGCTTGATACGTTCGTCAAAAGTGAGAAGATTGCGACCTGAAGTTTGCCAGATGCCTGTAAGGCCTGGTTTTACAGATAGAATTTTATTTGCTTTATCGCGAAAGTATTTCTCCACTTCTTCTTGGGTCACGGGGCGGGGACCTACCACACTTAAGTCGCCTTTCAAAACGTTCCAAAACTGGGGAAATTCATCTAAAGAGGTTTTTCGCAAAAATTTCCCTATGCCACTGACACGGGGATCGTCTTTTAATTTGAAATAGGTCTCCCATTCGTGCTTCAGATCAGGATTTTCAATTAAAAGCTTTTGAAGCTTTTCTTCAGCAAAGAGACACATGGTTCTAAACTTCCAGCATTCAATGGTATGTCCTTCTTTTCCTACCCTTTGACATTTATGAAAGATAGGCCCTTGAGAAGAAAGCTTAATCAAGAGGGCAATCAGAATGCCAATAGGCAAGAACAATAGCAAAGCAATCAAACTAAAAATAATATCAAAAATGCGTTTAGTTTTCTCCATCAGTCCTACACATATAGTATCTCGAGGATTTAATTGCAAGAGGGGGGCTGGCTTTTCAGGTGACCGAGCATAAAAGCATTTTTTTAAAGGATGGCCTTTGTAAACAGGAGAGGTTACAGCTTTCAATTGATAGAAAAGACCTCTTGTGTAAATAAAGTTCAGTCGATTTTATGAACCTTTTGAGCCTATTTTCTGTCTCTTATGGGACTATCACCTGATAAAAGAATTTGGATCTATCCTCTGACCACCACCATTCCCCTTTTTTATGAGCTGAAATCCAATAACCTCCGACGGTATTTGCAATACGGTTGGGATAGCGAGGAAAGAGCCTAACCTTCAGTGCAATTTTGGTGAGCTCTTTGATGTTAGGTTTCTCTTTAACGGTTTTCATCGTCTCCATGTAACAATTATAAACTTTGAGGACTTCTTCCCTTTTCAGAGTTGCAGGAGTCTCTACCTCTCCATTCATGACTATTCCTAACATTCTTGGGAATAGGCATTGGATTTCTTGGAACAATTCCGCATCGCTCCCTGTTTCTATTTTATCCTTAAAACGGCAATATGAATTGTACAGTTTGGATTTATCTATAGTATCCCCGTTTGTCTCGAGCTTTTTTCGAATCTCAAATGTATCCTTTCCCAAATTTGCAAATACAAAAGCCCATACGATCATATCATCGTTCTTGTGTAGATTCTCTCTTATGGAGTCACAAACCTCGGCGATCAAAGCACGATCTTTGTCATCCTGCATGGAAGAGTCCTTGTTATTGCTGCGAGCGATCACAGGAGCTAGTTTGTTTAAAATAGGAACGACAGAGGAATTCATTAAGCTTTGGCCTATAAGTAAGAGGTCATGTCGAAGTAAGAATTGATCTTTAAAAGCGTGATTGAACAAATTCACTCGGCCGATCCAAGTGTCTGGCTTGAGAGTCTCTGTTTGCGAGAACCACCCTTTATGATGATATCTTTCAAAACAGACCTCTACTTCAAAAGATAGGACCAGCAGATCTTCCTCATCTATCTTTTTAATTAAAGGAGCTAGTAATTGGGTGCTTGCGTCCGATGTTATGTCTAAATAATCATTTGATATGGTCATTTTTTAATCCTTTGAGGAACTCATTCCTCTTAAAGGGAATTAATTTTAAGGAAAAAAGGTTTTTTAGGCTAGGGGGTGTCTTCAAAACATTTTTCTTGTAAATTCTTTTTTTGATCGAGTAAGGAGGACAAGTATGATACGCTGG
>DAIDHO010000026.1 GCA_027459675.1 Parachlamydiales bacterium
TATGATTTACCTGGCCATGTCACGAATCATGTCAAAGAGACTGAGTTGTTTGTGATGTTTTCAACGACAGTTTCTTATGGCCCAACGCTCTATTGCTCTAACTAAATTACGTATTCGCACATGTTGTAGTTGGATACATAATACAATCAACTTCATTGAAAATTTCTGCCGCAAAGAAAATAATTCAACAAACATTAACTATTATAAATTAGCTAAATTTATGTTATACATACCAACAGAAGTAGAAGCCCGCCATTATGACTTGGATATACCCCTTAGTATAATCCCTTCTAGAGACCAGGTAGACCCTCCTCCGAGCTTCTGTCCGTGTGTCCTGGAGCGGTATTAAAGAAAAGGAGGGTGGTGCTCCCCTTTGAGGAAAAGGGGGTGCCGCTCTTGATTTACCGAGATAAACAAACTTCAAAATAACTTAAATAATTCTATGTTAACAACATAACGCCTTTTTTATCAACCGACTAAGAATGAACGGGTTCATTAAGCATTTAGGTATCAACTTATTAAATTAATTTAAATAGTTTGAAATTGAAATCAACTATTGATATCATTAAGTTAAAGGAGATAATAAATGAAAAATAATAAATTTATGGACCAATTAGATAAAATTTATGAAAACCCCCAAAACATTACGATGCCTCAGCTGGAGACTCTTCTTTTTGAGACATTAAAATTCTTCGAGTCTGTACGTGAAAGAATGGTATCGAACGATCCCCAGGAGCGCGAAAAAGCCATGCAAGAAGCTGTTGAAATGCAAGAACGTCTTAACCAACTCACCGAAAGTATTTATGCTAAAACAGGTCTTTCAAAAGAAAAAGCTCAACAGATCCTTTCCAATCCTGCGAACTTTAAACCAGAAGATTGGGAAATGATGCAAAATATCGAAAAAGAGTTAGCCCATTTTCAGAAAAATATTTGACCCTAAAATAAGAGGTTGATTATGCCCCTATCCGCCGTCAGTTCAGCAGGCTCCAACTATCCCATTCAGCCTCCTACAAATGGAACTGCAGCGTATGGGTATGTATTAATGGGAAAGCTCTCCCATATTGCACAGGCTTTACATTCTCAAGCTACCAGCAGCGTGTATGCTGTAGGAAATTCCCAACAAGACCTCATGAATGCAGAAGTTCAAGCAATTGCTGATTTGGCCCAGATCCATACCTATCTTGCTGCAAACAATCTCAAAGATGCCCTTGCCGCAGCAAACGACTTCTTAGCTCTTAATCAACGCTATAATTTCTCCGATCCTAACATTAACACGCTGTATTCTCAGGTTGAAACCTATTTTACCATGTCAGGAGGCCAAGTCACCGGCTTTAAGGCAGATGCTTCGGGCCAACAATTGGGGGATTGGTGGAGTTCAGGCACTTCTGATAGCAATAAAACCCCCGGAATTGAGACAGCTTTTGCAGCCCTGAAACTGCTTAAACAAGATATGAGCTTTAGCCCTAGCACCCAATACCCAGGAGTACTCGTCAATATCTGTATCCTCTATGCTGATGCCCTTTCAACTAGCTATGGAAAGTCTCCAGGACAACTGGATACAAGTTTTTGGGGGACTAATAATTTGGGAGCTCTTTTCCCCTATATTATGGCCTCCTATGCCTATGCTGTCTGCAATAACAACGGCTCAGAAAATTGGTCTCAGTTCAACTCCATGATGTCTAAAATGGGCACTTTCTTAAAAGACATCAAACCAGATAGTGGGGTCACCTTCGTCAATTTCCCCTTTATGGTTAAAGAATTTTCAAGCCTCCAAAGCCTTATAAGTCAAAACCCCAGCTGGCCTCCTCCTCAGACTGAAGGGATCTCGTCGCCCATCTATAGCCATTTCTTATATTATGCCCAGCAAGGACTTTCTTCTCTCTACGGGGTCCTTTTTGCTGATATGTATACAGCCTGGCGCAAGGGCTAATACCCCAATTTTAAGATAAATAAGAGTCCTAAAACAAACTAAAGCCTTAGATTTAGGCTCGTTTTTAGGACTCTTATTTATCTTAACTAAAAAAACTCCTTCCTTACTCAACCCCTTTTTTATATAACCCGTTTATTATCAAATAATTACAAATTTAATTATTAATACATAAATTTAGTTGACTAAATTATTAATATAATGTTAAAATAATGTTAGGGGAAATATAAGATAATAAAAAGAGGCAATAAAAATTATGTCATATATTCAATTAGGTGTTTATAAAGAATCTGTGAATGGCGACAACCATCAACTGTCATCTGGCGCTCCTGGCTATGGCAATGGGGTTTTGTGGCCTTATAACCCAAATGGAGATACCCCCAACTTCCAAATTAACTGGAATAGTAATCCTCCTCCTTCTATTCAACAAATTGAAAAAACTTACGAAGCTCTCATTAACTGGCTCCAATATAATACAGGTTCCCCCGCCTTTTATAACGGTAGTATTCTATTCCTCCAAATGACGGTGGATATCGGCCAACATTTAGGCCAATTCAATCCTGCCGACCAAGCTCAGCTGAAAACCTTTCTTGCCCACCAGATCAGCACCGGCGGTAACCAACTCTTCCTCCAAATGATTGTTCAAATTGCAGCCCAAGCTGCAGCTGTCGCTTCTAAAAATGGCAACGAAGGTTATGCCAATGCGACTTCCTTTTTAGAAGAGCTTCAAAATGCAACGTCGGGTCTGTCAGGAATCGCTCCTTTTAATGCCATCTATGATGAAACTCAAAAACAGCTTAATAACGATCCTAATAATAGCGATTCGATTTATAACTGGATTTTCGGATCGTCTGTAGCAGGTTTTAAAGCCCACTGGATTCCTATTTATGCAGGCGAGGGCGCGGCTAAGGTGTATGCATGGGTGGACGATCAAAGCTCGAATGGGAATGAGATTAACGGTCAGCAACCCATCACTTTCACTCAATTTACTCAAGAAGCTCAATACGTCCTGGGATCTGCAATTGCAAGCGACTCAAATTCAAGTGTGAGCGATACCATTAATGCCTACTATCAAACTCAAATAGAGGCTTTATTCCAGCAGTTTAAAGGCAATCCATGGGCTCTTCTAGTGGCTTTGATGTCTTTGATTAACCAGCGCGACCAAGATAATGGGACGGGCGTTAACTCCTACGGAGGAACCCTCGACATTTTGAAACAGGCCAACGGATATGTTCAAAAAATGCTGGGAGATATCTCTGGAACAAACCCTAACACAGCCGATTTTTACGCTCAGCTTCAAAAGTTAAAAGCACTCGTTCAAAATGACCCTGGGCTAGGAAAGATCGTTAACCAATTTGAGGCTGATATTGGAACTATTAATGGTCAAACAGTCACCTTTAACTCTGATATCAACTGGGACATCACTTCACCGGGATATTATAACTTTCCCCCAGGAACAGTTATCGATGTAGCTGTAGGTAGTAATCATCCCTTTTATGAAGTCTATAAAGTTCCACCCAGTGGGGTTATTTATATTGATAAACCAGGTAATGTTACAATGAAGGTGGACTCTAAAAAACCTCTTACTCTGACATTTGGTCAATTGGCCGCGATGGGCAATACAGACGCGATTGCAAAACAAATGAAAGAATGGGAAAACTCCGATAGTCCTAGTCAGAATGGATCGAACTGGTCTTCAACAATTATGTCAAACTTTGAAAACAGTGTGACGGGTGTCCAAACTCTCTTGAACAGCCCTTCTGCTGCGCTTCAACAGGAGATTCAGAACACGACTCAAACCATGCAGGCTGAAGAAAACTTCGAAAAAGAAGCCTTTAACAGCATCACGAATGTCAACCAACAAGTGATGAGACTCATTCAAAGCGTCATGGGATAAATTTAAAATAAAATAATAAATAATAAATAAAAAAAAGGAAAAAATTTATGACATCTGCAGAAATCAATATTCCTCAAAACAATAGTGTAAGTCTGACGGCTTCTATTGCATTCCCCACATCTTTGCCAGGCCATGTGATTAGCGTCTCCCCTAACGTCATCATGGCACTCTCTCTTTTAGAAGGTTATTTACAATCCACCTACGATCTCCAAGCCGCTGATACAAAGCTGGAAGCTGACATTTCAAGCCAAGAAGCCGCACTGGTTCAAAAATTCGAAAACGACATGAATAGCCCAACTACTCCCACCGATCAGACAACAACCTACTCCAACTGGCTCTACCTTCTCAGCCAAGCTTCTGATCAGAATACTATTTCAAAGTATGCTCAGATGTATGCCGCTTGTAACGCAGCCAACCAAGCTGCAACCAAAGAAATGGACGGTAATAACACCACAGCTCAGAACACACTCAATCAGAACTCTCAAGGTCAGCAAGGTGTCGTCCAAGCCATGAGCTCTATCAATGGTATTACTGCAAACTTAACCCGCTTAATCCAAGGTTAACTTATATGGCACCAGCAATCAAATTAGAAATAGAAGAAAAACCTGCAGTCAGCTTAATACTCCCTGCAGATATCAATACAGATCAAGATCAGGTCTCGCGTGCTGCAATGATGCAGATGATTTATCAGCTGATGCTTCTCATTGGAGAAAACATCAGTAAAATCCAGAAATCAAATGCTGAATCACAGCTCGATCAATCGGAAATTGCACAGCACCAAGCTGAGATCACGCAAGAAAGCACCCAAGATTACCTTAAAAAGACGGACAAGCTTCAAAAGGAACAAGAACAATCTAAAAAGTGGAATGCTTTCAGTAACGTCATGAAATGGATAGGAGTTGCTGTGGCAGCGCTTGTCGGAAGTCTTCTCATTGAAACAGGCGTAGGACTTGCCCTTTTAGCTACGGCTATTGCCCTCACTGCTATCCCTGTCAGCAATGGAAAAACTCTTTTTGATATGGGAACCGACGCTCTGGCAGGAGAACTTGAAAAAACAGGCCTTGATTCCACATGGTCTAAAATATTGGCGCAAGTCATTTTAATTGTGGCGATCACTGTGGTCAGCTGTGGTGCTGAAGGAATTTCGGCGGGGGCTGCAAAGGTTGCTGCTTCAGCTTCCGAGGAAACTGCTAAAGTTGCTATCGGAGAGGTAGGCGACCAGCTCGGAACAGAGGGTGCTCAGCAAATCGGCCAAGATGCGGATCGAGTCTCTTTTAAAGATTTCTTGCCCGTCAGAACGGCTGCAACAACACAGATGTTTATGCAAACTCTTTTCTCCTCAGGATTGATGCAAGAGCTCGTCTTCCAAATCCCTGGAATGGATAAAAATCCTGTGGCATCCGCTATAGTCATGGTCCTTCTTCAAATCATCATGATAGCAGCAGCCTACAAAATGACTCCTGGGATCGGCGGAACAACGTTGTTTAGCAAAATGGCGTCTGTTATTGGAAATCCTACTAAATTGCGCCTGGCACTTGGAACATTTATATTCTCAACGCAGGTGACAACAGAAGTAGCCAACGGAGGTCAGTCCTACAATACCTATGAACAAGGTAAAACAAATGCAGACCTCGCTCCATCTCAGACTAGGCTGATGTTTGGAGAAGGGTTTTTACAAATTATGACACAGCTCTCAACGCTGGCTCAAAAGATGTATAACGAAACGATGAATGCAAATGAGGTCATCTTTAAAGCCGATTTTTCATCCGATATGAGCGCTTGTGTGGCTGCTCAACAGTATCAAGGTTAAAAAAAATAATAAAAAAATAATAAGGAGCAATTTATGACATTCACTTACCAAACTAGCGCAGCAGGAATCTCTTGGCTCGCACTTGCAGCAGCTTTGGACAGCCAAGCCCAGAGACAAAAAGATTTGTTAAATCTTTATAGCAACAACTGTAATGTGGCAATTCAAGAGACGCAAGTCAATGCAAATGCAGCGTTTGATGAACTCTCCCATGAAGCACAAGGTGAGCAAGCTCAAGGGATCGCAGGTCTGTGCGGCGTCGCTGCGGGATCTATCACAGCAATTGGTTCCTACGGCATGGAAATGTCCCATCTAAAAGCAGCTCAAGAAATCGAATCTCCTACTAAAAACAGTATTGGAGTCTCTCAAAAAAATACTCCTTCTACTACGGAAGATATCGAGCTGGAAGAGGTTAGTACCTCAGCAAAAGTGAACGTTGAACCTTCAAATTCAGAAAATTCTAAATCAGGCAACACTCCAAACAACACTCAAGGCGATACTTCCAAAACGAACAAAACGAACCCAGAAGCTGATATGCGCCGGAATAAAGCCATGTGGTGGCAACAACAAGCCTCTAACTTCACAGGCTTTTCCAACCAAATTGGAACAAGTTCAGGAAATATCGCGGATGCCCAATTCAAAGCTGAAGCAGCTAAAGCAAAGAGAGATGAAGCTCTGGCAGCTGGTATTGCGCAAGTGATGAACGCTCAAGGTCAGGTGCTCACTTCCGGTACTGATGGAACCAACACTCAAATGAATAACACAGAAAACACGATTTCAACCATTATCCAAATCTCTGCTATTCGAGGATAAACAAATCCTTCTTATTCTCAAAAAGAGAGCCATTAAAAATGGCTCTCTTTTTTTCATTTCTTTTTTTCATTAATTGACGCAAATAAAGTAAAAAGAGGAGAATTCCTCTCCTTTTTTTGAACCTAATCGTCTCATTTTCTTGCGCTTGAATTAAGTTCTCTTTTTTTGTAGACTTTAGCCCGCTTCCTACTATATATGGTGTATTTAGAAAATGAACACTACTATCTATGGTAGATTGCCTTTTATGAGGGTGAACGCTTTTTTAAATCTCCCTCTAATGCGGCTCGAGAATTAAGTACCGAGCTGTATAAGGCGAAGTTCCCTTGGATGTTGCAAGGGAAACTTCGTAGTAACTCATGTGTCTTTGTAAAAACCGAGACTTCTGCGTCGAAGACCCAGGTCTCATATATAAAAAAGAGTTGTATATGACAAAAAAATCTGCCTCCGGAACCTCTCAAACCGAAGATTTACTCAATGCCATCAAGGGTAAAGGTTCTGAGCCCCTAATGAACCGTTTTACAGTGGTTAAAAGGGACGGTACGATCGTTCCTTTTTACCGAGATCGGATTGAAAGAGCTATTGATTTAGCCTTCCATGACACAAAAAACATTCCTTTTGAAGTGGACCTGCCTGATGAGTGGAAGCAAGTCGTGAATATGGTAACAAATCGGGTGGTTGAACAACTCTACACCCTGGCCTCCAAAGGAGCGAGCCTGACAGTCGAAGGCATTCAAGACATTGTGGAAGTCACCCTCATGAAAATGGGGCATCATGATGTGGCCCGTGATTATATTATCTATCGCGATAAACACAAAAGCTTAAGAGACGATTCTCCTCAAAAACTAAAGATCTTCCGAAAAGATGGAACCATGGTCCGTTTCAATCCTATGAAGATTGCCTCTTCGATTGAAGCAGCGTTCCGAAAAGCAGAAAAAATAGAAGATCAAACACCGCCAGAAGTGATTGAAATAGTCAACCGTCTCACCAATACTACCGTCTCCCGAGTGAGCGAATTACATGCTGCGGGTGAGCCACTTCACGCCTCCACTGTTCAAGATGAGATCGAAACCCTTCTCATGCAACAAGGTTATTTTAAAGCGGCCAAACACTATATTCTTGCGCGGGCGCTTATCGAAGAACAAATCATTCATAGCGCAGAAGAAAAACAAGAGGGAAAACGGCAATTTACTATCACAACATTCGATGGCAAAACCCGGACTTTAAAAGAATCTCATATTAAAAGCCGCTTAAAACTGGCGTGCCGTGGACTCGATAATGTCGACTTAGATGATCTTTTAGAAACAGTGCTCCTTAACTTCTATGAGGGAATCAAAGAACATGAAATCGATCAAGCCCTCATCATGGCAGCTCGCAGCAAAATTGAGTTAGAACCTTCTTATACAAAAGTTGCGGCACGCCTTCTATGCGATGTGCTCTATCGCGAGTCAATGGAGATAAGTGCAGGTGAGTCGGGCTTTGAGGCAGCTCATCGAGCTTACTTTAAAAAATATATCAAGTTGGGCATTTCCGTTGAACGCCTCAACCCTGCCTTTCTTGAATTTGACCTAGATATGCTGGCCCAAGGGATGGATATTAAACGGGATGATCTCTTCTCTTATATGGGGCTTCAAACCCTCTACGATCGTTACTTCATCCATCACATGGAAAGACGCCTTGAAACTCCTCAAATATTCTGGATGCGTGTAGCAATGGGTCTTGCACTGCAAGAAGGAGATAGCAAAAACGAGAGAGCCCTTGAATTTTATCACCTTCTATCACGATTCCATTATACTGCCGGCACGCCCACCCTCTTTAACTCAGGCACCACCCACTCTCAGCTCAGTTCATGCTACCTTTCCACTATACTGGATGATCTGGGCCATATCTTCAAAGTGATTGCAGACGATGCACAACTTTCCAAATGGGCCGGCGGAATCGGGAATGACTGGTCTAACGTGCGCGCCACAGGATCCTTGATTAAAGGAACCAATGGAAAAAGTCAAGGAATTATCCCCTTTTTAAAAGTCGCCAATGATACCGCGGTAGCTGTGAATCAGGGTGGCAAACGAAAAGGAGCCATGTGCGCTTATCTAGAAATCTGGCATCTTGACATCGAAGATTTCTTGGAGCTGCGTAAAAACACAGGAGATGAGCGTCGAAGAACGCATGATATGAACACTGCTAACTGGATTCCTGATCTATTCATGAAACGGGTCCAAGAAGGTGGAAAATGGACCCTTTTTAGTCCTAGCGATGTCCCAGATTTACACCATATTTACGGAGAAGAATTTGAAAAAAAATATATTGAATACGAAAAGAAAGTCGCTAGCGGTAAAATCAAATTATTCAAAGAAATTGAAGCCCTTGATCTGTGGCGTAAGATGCTCAGCATGCTTTTTGAAACCGGCCATCCTTGGATTACCTTTAAAGATCCGTCCAACATTCGCTCTCCTCAAGACCATGTAGGAGTTGTGCATAGCTCTAACCTTTGCACAGAGATTCTACTTAACACAACGGCTGAGGAAACTGCTGTTTGCAACTTAGGATCGATCAACCTTGCTCAACATTGTACACCTCAGGGGCTTAATGAGAAGATGCTCGCTCAAACGGTTCGTACAGCAGTGCGCATGCTTGATAATGTCATCGATATCAACTTCTATCCAACCCCTGAAGCAAAATCTTCCAACTTAAAACACCGCCCTATTGGCCTTGGAATCATGGGATTTCAAGATGCCCTCTATATCCAAAATATCAGCTATGCAAGCCATGAGGCCGTTGAGTTTGCTGATAAAGCGATGGAAATGATCTCGTACTATGCAATTTTAGCTTCATCAGAGCTTGCAAAAGAACGAGGCGTCTATGAGTCGTATAAAGGCTCCAAATGGGACCGGGGCCTCTTCCCCATCGATACGTTAGATCTTCTGGAAAAAGAGCGGGGAGGTTTCTTAGAGGTCGATCGCACCGTACGCATGAATTGGAAGCCTGTACGTGAATCTGTTAAAAAATATGGTATGCGCAATAGTAACACGATGGCGATTGCCCCGACAGCCACCATTTCCAATATTACCGATGCCACTCAATCTATCGAGCCTATGTACAAAAATCTTTTTGTCAAATCAAACTTATCGGGTGAATTTACAATTCCTAACACCTATTTAGTGGCAAAGCTGCGCGAGCTTGGGCTGTGGGATCAAGAAATGCTCGACGATTTGAAATACTTTGATGGATCTATCAATGAAATAGAACGGATTCCAGACGAGGTCAAGCGGGTCTTTTTAACTGCTTTTGATATTGACCCTGAATGGATCATCGAATGCGCCAGCCGCAGGCAAAAATGGATCGATCAAGGACAATCTCTCAACCTGTACATTGCAGAAGCAAGCGGTAAAAAGCTCCATCAAATGTATATGCTTGCCTGGATCAGAGGACTTAAAACGACTTACTACCTCCGTTCTCTTGCTGCTACCCAAATTGAAAAATCTACTACAGATATCAATAAGCGAGGCATACAGCCCCGTTGGATGAAAAACAAATCGGCTTCAAGCAATATTAAAGTGGAACGTCAGTCAGCTGCCCCAAAAGCATGCCAACTAGGCGATGAAAGTTGCGAAAGCTGCCAATAATAGAAGGATAAAATATGTCAAAAGATACAAGTAAACGTGTCAATGCAGAACTAAAAAGATTGATCAACTGTAACAAAGTCGATGTCAATCAACTCATGCCCCTGAAATATAAATGGGCCTGGGAACACTACCTCAACGGCTGTGCAAACAATTGGATGCCCACGGAAGTTCCTATGGGAAAAGATATTGAACTTTGGAAGTCAAAACTACTCAGCAATGATGAAAGACTCGTTATCATGCGTAACTTAGGGTTCTTTAGCACGGCAGAGAGCCTTGTAGGAAATAATATTGTGCTTGCCATCTTCAAGCATGTCACCAACCCTGAAGTGCGACAATACCTGCTGCGACAAGCTTTTGAAGAAGCCATTCACACCCATACCTTCCATTACATCGTAGAATCTCTTTCTCTCAATCAGGGCGAAATCTTCAACATGTATAATGAGATTAACACCATCCATGCAAAAGACCAATTTGAGATGCAACTCACGGAAGATATTTTAAAGTCCGACTTCACCACTTCAACAGTTGAAGGGGCGCGTAAATTCTTAGAGAATCTCATTGGCTACTACATCATTATGGAAGGCATCTTCTTCTACAGCGGATTTGTGATGATTCTCTCCTTCCATCGTCAGAATAAAATGACAGGAATTGGCGAGCAGTTCCAATATATTTTACGCGATGAAACAGTCCATCTGAATTTCGGCATCGACCTCATTAATAGCCTCAAAGAAGAAAACCCTGAACTCTGGACGGCCGATTTTCAAGCTCATATCGTTCAACTGATCCAGAAAGCCGTTGAACTTGAGATTCAGTATGCTCAAGATTGTCTTCCCCGCGGCATCTTAGGGCTTACAGCGCCCATGTTCCGCGAATATGTACAATATATCGCCGATCGACGACTTGAGAGAATTGGCCTCAAGACTCTTTATAAATCGAAAAATCCTTTCCCTTGGATGAGTGAAACCATTGACCTTCAGAAAGAGAAAAATTTCTTTGAGACACGTGTCACTGAGTATCAATCCTCGGGCAGTCTCTCTTGGAATTAAGTTTCATGAAAAAAACTCATAGCCTTTTAAGTTAAAATTTTTCAAGGGACTTCTTTCGAAATTTGCTTTGCTTGAAAAAATGGATGGTTTTTTTGAAGAGTTTTAGAGTTTGGCTGCAAACACGGATTGCACTTCCTCAGCGACTTGAATAAAGTCGCTGAGGAAGTGCAACAAAAGTCTTCAGAAAAAAGGCCATTTTAGCAATTAAATGAGACTTCGAAAGAAGCCTAATCTGTACTAAACCAAACTTTGTCTGACAAACTATTTACGATGAGACCGTTGCGTAAAGTTGTCTTGCCTGTTTAATAGACCACAAAAATGTTTTTTTTCAAAAAGTTATCTCTTCCCAACTTAAAATTTGAGTGCTTTTCACCTTTGTTTGATGTTTTTTAACGCGAGTTCGGGATTAGCTCATACAGAAAAAGATTGAAAAATTTTAGGGAATAAAAAATCCTGTTGTCTTTGCT
>DAIDHO010000027.1 GCA_027459675.1 Parachlamydiales bacterium
CCGACTTGAGAAAAAAATCCATTGGGCATTTTCAACAGAACAAGCAAGAGTTAAACTGGCGAGAATATATTGTTAAAAACTTATGTGGTCAGGCACTAGGGTGTCTGATCGGTATTGATCACCTGGATAAATATGAACGTTTTGATCCAGAACATATTCTAGGTGCTATTAAAAAAATTATCCCAGAGGCAGAACTTGTTAAAGGAAGTACCTATTATCATCAGAGAGAAGAAAACAGGATTTTTTACTTCGAAATCGAAAAAAAAGATGGCTCTCTTTTCTCTAAAAACGAAAGAAAGCTGCTGCAGCAAATGGAAGATAAGCTAAAGTCCTGCATTGAAAAGTTAATGCCCGCTATTTTTATGATTCGGAATGAAGAAGAAGTTTTGCGTAATATCCTGACGCTGAGGCAAGAAATTCAGGTACCTTCAGATTTACCTCAAGTGATGATCTCATTTGATCATCAAACCCCTTCAGAAATTGCTTTTAATCTTATTGCTGTTTCAGTAGGCGATATAGATATATATAGCAATTTGAAAAAGCAGAGCGAAGCCTTGTGCTTTTCTGAAAGGATTCAAGTGGTCGATTATTTAGATAGAAAATACCCCATTAAAGCCCATGTTCTCAGGATCCATCTTCCAAAAGACCCTTCTATTTTAAGAGGGGATTCCTCTTTCAATTTTTACGTTGCTAGAGAAAAAGTGGTCCACATGCTCAATAGATCCATTGGGGATTTTCGAGACTGTAATGGGGGAATTATACTTAAACAAAGTGAAAATCTCTCCTCGTTTAGGAAAAATTTCAAAAAAATTAATGAAGAAGATCCTGATCTTCTAGAGAACTTCTTTTATGCTATCTCACCTATTGAAGTGCAATCTACCATTCCTCTTGCTACCCTCTCCCATCTGTTCGAGAACTTCTTAGAAGTTCTCGAACAGAATCTTCTTCATTTCTCCAGTATTGCATTCCAAGTCAAAAGACATGAAGATCAAAGCTTCATCTCCCTTCGAACAAAGGATCCCTCTTTAAAGAATATTATTATAGAACATCTGGACCACTTGATTTTTTCAAAAGATTTTATCTCATGCAAAGTCAATTCAAAAGAATCCATTGCACTCAATTACCTGCTGCTCTATGCTTCAGAAGAGAGACATCTCCAGTTTTTATCTCTCATTCAAGAAGCAATCGATAAGTGGAAAGAAAAAGTGGAAAATTTAAAAATTTTAAAAGTACCGATTCAATCCACTTTGGTTTCCTTGGATCCTCGCCTAGGAGGAGATGAATATGGAGGAAATTTTTTAAGATTGCTTTTTGAAGGGTTAACACGCATTAACCCTCAAGGAAAGATAGAAAGTGGGATCGCTGAATCAGTCACCATCTCTTCAGATGGGACCCATTATACCTTCGTATTGAAGAAGACGTGGTGGAGTAATCTTTCTCCTGTAACAGCTTATGATTTTGAGTATGCATGGAAAAAGGTTTTATCTCCCGCCTTTAAAACTCCCTTTTCCTATCTTTTTTACCCTATTAGAAATGCAAGACAAGCTAAAGAAGGTCTCATCTCATTGGATCAAGTTGGAATCAAAGCAAAGGATCATAGGACTCTTGAGGTTGAATTGAATTTTCCCGCCTCTTATTTTCTTGAACTGACCTCCCATATTCTTTATTCACCTATCAACAAGCTTATTGATCAACTGAAGCCCCATTGGCCCTTGCAAATAGGCGAATCGTTTGTATGCAACGGCCCTTTTCAGCTAAAGGCAAATACTTCTCACAGATATGAATTCATAAAAAACCCTCACTATTGGGACAAAGATAAAATCCAGCTCGATCAAATCATTTTCCATTTAACAAATCCTTACCAAGCAGATCAGTTATTTCAGAAAGGAGAGGTCGATTGGATTGGGAACCCTTTTGGGTTTTGGAATCAGACCTTCCAGCAAAAGGTGGATAGTAAGATGGTCTCCTCAAAAGGCGGAGTGATTTGTTGGTATGTTTTTAATACTCAAAAATTCCCCTTTTCACATGCCAAGTTAAGGAGAGCTTTCGCCCTAGCGGTTAACCGAAAAGACTTAATCCAGGAATTCTGCTCTTATGTCGATCCAGCTTATTCTCTTCTCCTCCCCTCTCATGAAAAACTTCTCCATAATAAAGAGGGATATAAAGAATCCCTTATAGAAGCCCAAAAGCTATTTGAGGAGGCGTTATTGGAATTAAACCTAACGAGGGAGAAATTTCCCATTTTTTCCCTGATTTATTTGCCGGGTAGTTTTAGAGATATTGCAACTAAAAAATTACAAACTCAATGGGAAAAAGCTTTCTCCATTCGTTTTTCTATTGAGCCTCTTGATTGGAACCTTCTCTTTACCAAGATGACTCAAGGCCATTTCGATGTGGGAAATATCTCTTGGACATCTCCCATCGATGATCCTATCTATACCCTAAACGCTTTTCGATTTGCGAGCGAAGGAACCAACTTTGCTAAATGGGAGCATCCTGAATACCAAGCCCTTCTTTACAAATCGGACTATGAAATCGATTCCAATAAAAGGATTCAATACCTCCAACAAGCAGAGCAAATCCTTCTTGAGGAGTTACCCGTGATTCCTGCTTTTTACCTTGAGTCCCGAGCAATTATTAAAAACCATCTAACGAATTTAGTTTTTAAACCTCAGTCTCCCATACTTGACCTCAAATGGGGGAATATTGCAAAATACGGTTCAAAATGTTTTTTAAAGCAAACCCTAACACAGGAAGGTGAAAAATGTTTGTAGCACAGAAAAAACAATCCACTTTATTAGAAAATAATTGGATTCAAAACAAGCAAAAAGAAATTGAAAACCATGTTGCTTGGCATGGAAAAATTACAGGTATGCTCTGCGAAGCTTTACTCCGAGATCAGTCTCCCTTTACCTATTTACTAAGGGCAGGGGAAGAAGAGCTTCATTATTATCTCTCTTTTGTCCAAGCCCCTGTTACTTTTAAACACCAACCCTTCATCATTGAATTCTCAGTCAAAGGATGGTTTTATAGAAATGGCTATACAGGAATTGCACCTACAGTCGAGGAAATTATCCCCATGATCATGCATTGCTCTCCTGAAGAGTGCCATCCTTTAATTCCAAAGAATTTGGGTTCCGGATTAAAATTTAATCCTTAAAGTTATCCTCTGATGGTTAAAAGTTAGAAGATATGTCTGATAAAGAGACAACATTCAACTCTCTAACCCGCTTCTCACCAGGAAGCTTTAGAGAGTTGTTTTCCCTTTTGATACCGATCCTTCTCATGTCCTTTTCAGGCAGTATGTTGGGTTTTATAGAAAGGATTTTTTTCTCTAACTATTCATTACAAGCTTTGGAAGCGTCTCTCAGTGTTATCTACATAGCTCGAATGTTCCAAATTTCTACGATGTCTATTACGGGAATGGCTCAGGTGTTTGTAGGTCAGTATAACGGAGCTCAAGAATACTCCAAAATTGGACCTTGCATATGGCAAGTGATTTGGTTTTCATTTTTATCAATGCTCGTTACTCTTCCCCTCAGCCTGCTGGTGGCTCCTCTCTTCTTAAAGGGAACAGAGATTGAGCTGATAGGTTATCCGTATTTTTATCTTTTGATGGGGATTAATTTTCTATACCCTTTAAGCGCTGCTTTAATGAGCTTTTTCTTGGGTCAAGGAAAAACACGGTTTGTTTTAGGCATCACTTTTGTAACTTCCCTTTTAAATCTCATTTTAGATTATATTTTGATTTTTGGCGCTCAGCCCTATATTCCATCCTTCGGCATTATGGGTGGAGGTATTAGCACATGCGTAGCCCAGGGGGCTTTATGTATAGCACTTATGGGGGTCTTTCTTAAGAAAGCGAATAAGGAAAAGTATGGTACGGGCCAGTGGTCTTTTGACCTAACGCACTGTTGGAAATATATTCAACCAGGGATCTTACGTGCCATGGGTCGTATCCTTTTACTTGTGACTTGGACTGTGACCACCTTTATCATGACAAAAAAAGGAGGTGACTATCTCTTGGTGCTTTCGATTGGAGGGACTGTTAGCCTTTTTCTGATGTTTATTGGGGATGGGATATGTCAAGCAATGGTCACCATTTTCTCTAACTTAATCGGCGCAGGGGAAAAGCAGCTCATGAAGAAGGCGTTTAAGTCGAGCTGTCTTCTACTTGTAATGATCTCAGCCTTCTTGGCTATTCCCCTCTTGATCTTTCCTCAGCAGGTCCTGGATTTGTTCGCAAAAGAGATTGTCGCAAAAGACATTGCAAGGTATGGTCAACTAACCTTAATATGGATATGGCTTCAAAATATTGCCTATATCCTCAATGGTATTCTCTTAGCGATTGTATTAGCTCAAAAAGATACCCTTTTCTTATTTCTGATTGCCTGCTTTAACTGGGTTCTTTGCTTTCTCCCTGTCTATCTAGGAATAGACCGGATGAATCTTTCTCCCGATAAATTTTGGCTTATTATTGCCATAGGATTCTTTATTGCAGCTGGGATCTATTTTTTAAGAGTATGGCGTCAAAATTGGATCCTTTTGAGCTTTCCAAAAATTTCAAAAATTTACGAATGAGAAAGCTCTATCCTATATGTATTAGAGGGTCCCACTATGTTTTGGAGGATAAAAGTCTACTTACACCCTCTCCCACCCTCTCCAGAAATTTGAAAAATCCGTCCAAAAACCCACTCTCATTTTTTTAATACAAGTGCAAATTGTTTAGATTCATAAATTTAAGTAAAGAAAATAGAACTCGAAGTAGATTTTTATTTGTCTAAATTAGGCAATTTCTATAATGGCGAAAATACGAGCCTACGCAAGGAGGACGGTATGAGAATTGAAAAACATGATTTTACACCCCTGCCAAAATCGCAGGAAAATAAAGGTGGCAAAAGCTTAGGGACCCTATTTTCAACAAGGGGCCCTATTGATATGAAGGGTCGAACCCTACAAAATAGGGTTCAGAAACCCCGAGAGGTGACTCCTCGTGGTAAAGCCCTATCACAAAAAGTGGCGAACATCCTTAAAAATATTCCCGGGCCCCTTTTTCCTCATTCGAAAGCTTCTTGATGACGTGATAGTTGATGAAGAGTTTGACGAACTCCCCTGGTAAAAATGGCAGCATTCCAAGTAAAAAGGCCCTTTCGGCTCCTACAAAGAGCCCAAGTTGGGGAAGTCCACAAACAAAAATCATTAGATTTCCAACTCCCATGGCTAATGTTTGAAGCCGTGGAGTTGAGAAATATTTCTTTTCCATTAAAGTTCCGGTGATCCACGTTCCTAAGAGATAACCGATTAAATATCCACCCCTAGGGCCTAAGAGGATAGAAAACCCCGCCCCCCCTAAAGAGAAAACAGGAAGTCCCAGAGCACCTAGAAAGAGAAAAAAAGCAACGGAAAAGCTGCCTAGTCTTTTTCCTAAAAGAATTGCCATCAGAAGACAGACATGTCCTTGAAGGGCAAGGGGAACAGGAGTAAAAGGAAGAGGCATCGAGATCCGTCCGGAAAGGATGATCAAGAAAGTCGCTCCCATCACAAGCAGAAGGTTTTTTAAACTCGCATCGCTCTCAGTGCGAAAGACAGCAATAGAACTCATGACAAATCCTCCTCTTAAAAGAAAAATATTAAGGGCTAACCCATCCCTTTGTCAGTTTATCACAACAGCAGGTTTTGAGAAAAAGGATTCCCACTCCACACACGGTGAGGTATTACCCGCATCGATATGGGTCGACCAACCAGGAAGGGGGGATATGAGCTGTGCTCCTCTTTTTCCAAGCTCTAAAAATTTCTCATGATCTGCTGTGATCCGACGACTTTGCGAAAACTTTTTGTGGATCTCGAGGTGCTCTTGCAAAGTTTTATAACGCATGGCATAGGTATTCGTGGTGGAAGGGGTTGTTCTCCAGTGACAACTATTAGTATAGAAAATCTTCGACTGTAGATCATGATAGAGAGGCAAGTGGTATTTATCGCGATGGTCAAACAGCGTCACATAGGAGGCATGATCAACCGTAAAGCCTTCCAAAAGGATATCGATCCATCCCTTTTTATGTAGATAATCGTCTTCTAAAAAATAGACAATAGTATCCTCATCGAGATTGAGTGACACTACATAGTCGAGAAGTCGCAAAAAAGAGCCTGCTTCACTCCCCTCTTTGATCTCAACGACGGGAAATTCAGTCTGTTCCGTAATAAAATGAGGCTCTTTGATAGAGTGAAACGTATCTAAAAGAAACGTGATCTCAATGCGCTGCCGATCTATGGTTTCTAAAAGGTTTTCATGACATTTTTGCCTAGAAAAACCTGCTATACGGCCTTTATGTTGACTGACATCTGAAACATGACAATGACGGACAAAGAGATGAATTTTTTTCTTCTTATTCCAGAACAACATGCTCGTTCTCCCTATAACTTCAGTTGCTGGAGTAATGTCCGACACATCTCTTTAGCTTCACGGAAAGTCAGATGACCAACAGCTTCTTTTAATAAGACCCACTTGGCATCTTGGATCTCTTCGGGTTGCAGTCGAACTTCTCCTCTGACAAGGGCAGGGAAATACTGGACGGTTTTAATGACAGACGCACCCTTGCGGCGGAATTTATACTTTTCAGTAAGGGGCTCTTCTTGAAGTAGCTTTTCAACCTCAAGTCCTGTTTCTTCTTTGAGTTCTCGACTTGCAGACTCAAGAGGTGTTTCACCTAGATTACTACGGCCTTTGGGGAATGCCCAATGGCGGCCCCCTTTGTGCAAAATGAGAAGCACTTTCCAAATACCATCTACAATTTGAAGAGGGATAATTCCAAATGAAGCTTCTTGCACCTGCATTCGTTATTCTACCCTTTGTTCGGGATGATAAGGACTAAAAACAAGCGTCGAATTATGGCCTCCAAATCCGAAAGAATTAGAGAGCGCAGCTGTCACATGTTTCTCCCGAGGCTGATGGGGGACATAGTCAATTCCTGCCATCACTTCTTCTGGCTCTTCTACATTGATGGAGGGGTGGATTTGACCTCTTTTAATAGCCATAATGGTTGCAATAGCTTCAATACCGCCTGCAGCCCCTAGGCAATGACCTGTCATCGACTTTGTAGCATTGATGGAGATATTTTTCATTTGATCTCCAAAGACTTTTTTGATGCCTAAAATTTCACATACGTCCCCCACTGGAGTCGAAGTGGCGTGTGCGTTGATATAATTGACCTGTTCCTTCGCAATGCCAGCATCCTGGAGGGCAAGCCTTATACATTCTGCAACCCCTGAACCATCTTCACGAGGAGAAGTCATATGATAGGCATCACAGTTCATGCTTCCACCCAAATATTCTGCCATAATCGGAGCTCCGCGTGCTAAGGCATGCTCTAAGCTTTCTAGAACTAGAACACCTGCCCCCTCTCCCATGACAAATCCATCTCGGTTTTTATCCCAAGGACGAGAGGCTTTGTGAGGTTCATCGTTTCTTTCAGAAAGCGCTTTGCAAGCCACAAATCCCGCGAGCCCAATAGATGTCAGTGGCGCTTCCGCCCCTCCGCATAACATTAAATCCGCCTCTCCGCGACGGATATGTTCAGCCGCAGAATGAATACAATAATTCGATGTGGCACATGCGGTAGAAATCGAATAATTCGGCCCTGTAAAACCTAAGTCAATGGCTAGGAGAGCTCCACCCATATTGGTAATAATAAACGGAACAAAAAAAGGAGAAATCCTTCGGTAGCCCTCTTTCAAAAGAGTCTCTATTCCGTCGGAGAAAGTTTTCATTCCTCCCATCCCTGATCCGATCAAAATTCCGCATCGATTTTTATGCAGAGATTGAAAAGCTTCTTCTCCAAGGCCACTCTGCTCAAGAGCTTTTTTACCTGCGACCATCGTATACCGGATGAAAGGATCCACTCGACGCGCCTGCTTCTTATCAATATAGTCGCCTACTTCAAATGGACGGATAGCTGCAGCAAAGCGAGTGGGATAATTTTCACAAGGAAATTCTTCAATGGAAGTGACTCCACTGCGCCCTTGCAATAGGGCGTCATAAAACTCGTCGACATCGTTCCCAAAGCACGACACAACGCCCATACCCGTAATAACAACTCTTTTCTTTTTCATAGTAGGCAAAAGAATAGCGGAAAGAAGCAATTACTTCAATCGATTATCGACGCCCCACAGTTATTATAATTTGTTCAAGATGAAGAGGTTGTATTAATATTAAAGTCTAATATCTGTCCTTCTTTCCAAAGCTCTTCGAGTCGATACTTTTCTCGAAAGCCTGGCATAAAAAGATGTACCATGATGTCCATAAAATCGATGACGACCCAATCTCCTGACTGAAGCCCTTCGGTATGAACCGGATAGATCCCTTCTTCTTTGAGAATCTGGATCACAGCCCTTGCAATTGCAATCACATGTCGATCGACATTTCCTTCTGCGATGATCACATAATCTGTCAAGGAAGAGATATTTCTAATGTCTAAGCCTAAAATATTTATTCCCTTCTTATCGAAAATGACTTGCGCAATTCGATTGAGAATGGGCATTTCTGGAATATTTATTTCCGATCTGCGTACAACACTTCCCCTCAAATCACTCTCCAACTGAATTTTTTGGCAATTTTTGCCAGTCGTCGATCAGGGTTCACGGCAACAGGATGACCTGCCTGGAGGAAAAGAGGAAGATCATCGTGACTGTCGGAATAAACCACTGTCTGTTTTTTAGAAAATCCTAAACGCTTTCTAATTTCAAGCAGCCGCTGCTTTTTCTGCGTTCCTACCATCAATTTTGCAATGTTGCACAAGCAGCGCTTGTTGTCAACTGCATAGACCGTACTGTCCCAATAGGAGATCTGAAAGTATTTTGCAAATGCTCTGACCAGAAAATCAGGCGCACTCGAAAGGAGGATAATAGAATCTCCTCGCTTTTGAGCTTCTCTCAGCTCTTTGAATGCAGGCTGGTAAATAGCTTTTGGAAGAAGCTGCCTTAAAAACTCTTCGACATGTCGCTCGAGAGCCTCTAAGGAAAAACCTTTGAGCATTTTATCAAAAACCAGGGTATGGAGTTCCTCTAAACTCATAGAGGAGAAACAAAACTTCCATTTGATAAAAAGGGCTTTAATCACTGTTTTTAAGGAAACGAGGCCTCTTTGATAAAGGCTTTTCATATACAAATAGCTAGACGTCACTGAAATAAGCGTATGATCCAGATCAAAGACAATTAAACGAGCAGAACTTTTAGGTTTCTTCAAGTTTTTCAATTTGTGCTTCAATTTCAGAAATTGTTGCATTAATTTTTTCTAACCTTTTTTCTTCATTATCAATAAATTCCCGATACCGCATAGCTTTTTCAAAATCGAACCCAGATCCAGCCAAGGCTTTCCGATAGACCTTCAGTTGATTGCGGATTTCATTCTTTTGAGTTTTCCATTCTTCAACCACTTGATACAAATGATCGAGAGATTTTTTTTGCTCAGGAGTGAGAGAGAGCATCGCTTTTTCTCTTTTATCATTGATCAAATCTCTCAACGTTTTAATTTCATGCTCTAGCAGTTCCTTTTCCGCATGCGTCAGGGATAAAAGGTGTAACTCCTGCTGGAGATGATCTTTAGCTAAGCTTAGTTCCTCATAGGTGTTTTCAGCAACTTGATCGATGACTTCCTTGACCTTGTGTTTAAACTGGTCTATCTTTTCTTGCCGTTGGAGTTGCCCCTCTTTGATTTCTTTCTCTCGGGCTTCTTGGGCTTGGGCAACTCTTTCAAAAATAGGGGCCCGTGCCTTTGATATTTCCTCTTTCAAATAACGAACTTCTTCACGTCCCAGTTCAATTGTTTTCATGAAGTTTAAAATATCACTCGCTTGTTTGGAAGCCTCTTCAGGTGTAAAAGTTTCCTGTTGACACCTTTCTGCGAAAGGTTTGATTTTTTCCATAATCAGCTTCACATTTTTCTGATGCACCTCGCTCTTTTCAGCCCATTCTTTTCGGCGCTCTTTCTCCTTTTCTTTCAATACTTCCCATAAACGGCTCAATTCAAGACGGGTTTTTGTAAAAGTGTGGGTATCGACAGTTAACTCTTTGGCAAATTGCTGCAATATTTTGATCTCATCGCGCAACTCAAAGCCGGATTGTTGAGACAGACTTTGTTGAGTAAACGCTTTCTCTCCAAATTCCATGACATCTTTTAAGAAAGCAGAGGAGACTTGCTGAATCAGCTCTTTCCGGCGAGGAAAAATCCGATCGCCTGTTTTTGAAATTCTTTCAAACAGCTTATTTTTAAAGCGGATGCGCATCTCAGTTTTAAGAACTTCTTTGCGCAAACTTGTCACGCGTGCTGCCAAAGCATTCAGCAGATTGAGCTCTCTTTGTAGAGTCACATAAAACTCTTTTTTGTCTTTCAGCCAAAAGCTTGCTTGCGGAAAGTAAATCTCCGGGGATTGGGCAATAAGGTGCTCCATGTTATCTAAATCAGACTCGGCTGCTTGGACCGCAAGCTCTATTTGCTCCATTGCAAATTGAGACTGTTCATCCAGCAGACTTTTTAAATGTTTTGCCTCCGTTGAAAGTCCAATATAATTTTCCCAGAGCTCTGCCCGAATAGAAGGGGGCATCGATTCTTTAAAAAGGGGAAGGCAGGCTCGTTTTGCGTCCCAATAATCTTTAAAACGGGGCGTCTTAGCGCTCAACGTAGCCTTCATAAAATCAAGGCAAGTCCGAATCTTTTCTTCAGAAGAGGTCACAGATTCTAGCTTGTTTATAAGCTCTTGAACTGCAGGTGATACCTTTCTCTCTTCCAACTTCTCTTGAATTTTTTTTTCTGTTTTTTCATTCATGTGTGTCTCTTCCATTGTAGAAAGGTGAGATAGGTAATCCATAAAACGTCCATTTTCAAGAGGAACAGCTTAACGCAAAAAACGATTTTCTGAAATTAAAAAGCTATAACAACAGCAATTTTAAATTTGCTGGGAAAAATGCTTCAAATCCTTACAGATATTTTATGATAAAAAATTTTTAACAACTAAATTTCAGCAACCTCTAAATTTCCAAATTTGGAATTGCTAGTCTTTTACAGGGTGTGTTGAAAAAATCCCTAGAGAGTAGTTGAGAAAAATCCCCTAAAATAAAGAAACTCCTTTGTTGTCAACCAAGACAAACGAAGGAGTTCTAGATGCGTGCACGCAACGGGCGTCAATAGACCTCTTGCGTAATTAGATTGTGAGTTCAAAATTATGGACTCCCGCGATAAGGTTGAAGCGCAAACCGAATC
>DAIDHO010000028.1 GCA_027459675.1 Parachlamydiales bacterium
TGGCCCAGGCGACTGTTTAACAAAAACACAGCACTATGCAAACTCGTCTAAGAGGAAGTATATGGTGTGATGCCTGCCCAATGCCAAAAGGTCAAAAGGAGATGTCAGCCGCAAGGCAAAGCATCGAATTTAAGCCCTGGTGAATGGCGGCCGTAACTATAACGGTCCTAAGGTAGCGAAATTCCTTGTCGGGTAAGTTCCGACCTGCACGAATGGCCTAACGATCTGGGCACTGTCTCGACGAGAGACTCGGTGAAATTGTAGTAGCAGTGAAGATGCTGTTTACCCGCAACAAGACGGAAAGACCCCGTGAACCTTTACTATACTCTGATATTGGCTTCTGACTTTTTATGTGTAGGATAGCTGGGAGACTGTGAAAGTGGCTCGTCAGGGCTGCTGGAGTCAACGGTGAAATACCAGTCTTAAAAAGTCGGAATTCTAACATCTGTCCCGTGAATCCGGGAGATGGACATTGTCAGACGGGTAGTTTGACTGGGGCGGTATCCTCCCAAAAAGTAACGGAGGAGTCCAAAGCTTCTCTCATCGTGGTTGGCAATCACGAGTCGAGCGTAAAGGTATAAGAGAGGTTAACTGCGAGTCCAACAAGACAAGCAGATACGAAAGTAGGGCTTAGTGATCCGGCGGTAGAAAGTGGAATCGCCGTCGCTTAACGGATAAAAGGTACTCCGGGGATAACAGGCTTATCGCCACCAAGAGTTCATATCGACGTGGCGGTTTGGCACCTCGATGTCGACTCATCGCATCCTGGGGCTGGAGAAAACCAGAAAATATCATATTTGATAGTTTCATACCTTCTCTCTCTAAGGGAAACCTTAGAGTAATAAACGAGCTCAAAACGGTGAAGGCCTTCAATGAATTCCCTTTTATGAGGTAGTTCATGAGAGGTTAACGTCGTGGGAAAGGAATTTTTTGAAGTTATAAGGGCTTATAAGCTCAAAATAGCAGATGCGTTATCGTGTTTAAACGTTTGGTCTAAGAACCGGCGTACAAACTATACGATAATGATCCAAGAAAGTTGCCTCCCGTAACGACTGATCATTACCATCTTAGTGGTAATGTGAGATAGAAAGATTGAAAAAATTATCTATCACACGGCTCGCACCTAACTTCCAATTGGGAACAATTGAGAATATGGTGAAGGCATAGTCTGACACCTGCAGTAATGCAGGAAAACAGAAAGAGGTCCCAAGGGTTTGGCTGTTCGCCAATTAAAGCGGTACGCGAGTTGGGTTCAAAACGTCGTGAGACAGTTTGGTCCCTATCTGTTGTGGGCGTAGGATACTTGAGAAGAGCTGCTTCTAGTACGAGAGGACCGAAGTGGACGAACCAATGGTGTGCTGGTTGTACTACCAAGTGCATAGCCAGGTAGCTATGTTCGGAAAGGATAAGCGTTGAAAGCATCTAAACGCCAAGCCTCCTTCAAGATAAAGTATCCCAATAGACCTCCGGAAGATGACCGGGTTGATAGGTTGGATGTGTAATCGTCGCAATACGATGAGCTAACCAATACTAATAGGTCGATTGACTTGATCTTCCTTTTTATTTTCGGCTTTACTCTTAGTTTTAAGAGTCAAGTCAATGATAATAAAAAGCTCTAGCGCCTTAAAAGGAATGTTGTGATGACATCCTACAAGCGCTATTTTACATCAACGAATCTTCTAAAGCTGAATTCAAAACTTAAAATTTTGCACTTATTCGAATCTTTTTCCTGGTGGTCATTGAGAGGGGGAAATACCTGATCCCATCCCGAACTCAGAAGTCAAGACCCTCATCGCCGATGGTACTGTACGCAAGAGTATGGTAGAGTAGGTTGCCGCCAGGTTTTTCTTCTAACCCTAGCTAGCAATAGCTAGGGTTTTTTTATTAGACCTTTAACTTCAGCAAGAGATCCATTTGATCTTCCGCAGGAATTAAGCTATGTTATGATCTGTTCTGCATAAAGGCTCTAAAGTTTAACGCATAGAGGGTCTCCTTACATGCAAAAAGGTATTATCATAGCAGCTGATAAAAATGGAGAAGACTTGCTTCCCTGGTGGTGGCGCCATTATTCTCATTACGCCTATTATTCCGTGGCAGTGGTTGACTTGGGAATGTCTCCTCCAAAGCGCGCCTGGTGTGAGGAGCGGATGCATGTCATTCCTTTAACGACAAAAGTTTCCGTCGCACCTAAAGAAAGCATTACTGAAAAAAATCTAAAGCTTTGGAAACAGCAATATAGAGGGCCTTTATGGCGAGCGCGAGAAGCATGGTTCAATAAACCGAAAGCGTGTATGCTTTCTCCTTTTGAGAAGACTCTCTGGATGGATTTAGACTGTGAAGTGTGTGGTCCAATCGATCTGCTATTTGATGAACTATCAGAAGAGGTCGAGCTAGCCATTGGTTTACAAGATTTTCGTCTGGAGACTCCTGTCGTTTATAATTCGGGTGTTCTTTTATTCCGACAAGGAAGCCCCTTTTTAAAAGAATGGGATCTACGCTGTCAGAAGCTAAGCCCGACAATGATGGGAGATCAAGATGTCCTAACCCAAATGCTTTTAGAAGGAAATATCTCCTTTAACAAACTCTCACCCTACTTTAACTGGCTCATGTTCGGAGGATACGATCCAGGAATTATCATAGCTCACTGGGCCGCGGGGTGGGGTAAAGAGTACATTCGCAAATATGGGGGACTGAATCATCTTAAAAAGAGCTTTGCTGCCGTTTAAAGAGACGGCAGCAAAGTTAGAAAACTAACGATTGCGGAATCGTCTTTGACGATCGTAACCGCCACCACTACCTTCTTCACGAGGAGATGGAGGACGTGCCACGCTAACAATCAAGCTTCGGCCGCCAAATTGAGAGCCATTCACACTTTCGATTGCTTTTTGAGCATCATCCGCGCTTGCCATTTCAACAAATCCAAAACCTTTGGATTGGCCAGTGACTCTGTCAGTTACAATTTTAACTGATGTGACTGTGCCGAATTGGCTAAACAGTTGATGAAGTTCATCTTCAGTTGTTTTGTAGGGCAGACTACCTACATACAATTTTTGATTTTGCATAAATTCCTTTCCTTAAAAAAACCACTCTCTGGATTATCCAGAAGAGTTTCTATTAAAGTCTGATCTATCAGTGACCCTAGCGCAATCGTTGAAGCAATCGTTGCTGTGGGACGTAAGAACTCAAACTCAGGAGTCAGTTTACATGAAGAGATGATTGAGGTGGTAGAGTTATTTGCAAAACACACATATTAAATTATTTATTAAGTCTCTTCCCATACCTCATTTACTCTTTAATTTAAGAAAACCCGCATTCCAGAGAGGAGCCCATTCCAGAGTTTCCGTATAAGCTCTAAAACGGCGGAGCATTTCCTTAGAAAGAGGGCCTACCTTCCCATCTCCAATAGGCTTTCCATCGATCCGAACCACCGGCATGATTTCGCGAGTCGTAGAAGTAATAAAAACCTCATCCCACGTCTCCATTTCTAAAAGAGAAAGAGAAGAGGTCTCGACTTCAATATCGGGATGGGCGCATTTGCGGACCACTTCCCGAGTAATACCCGGGAGAATTTCATTCGAAATAGGAGTAATGAGTTTTTGCTTTTTCACAACAAAGATATTACTTGTAAGAGCCTCGAGAATGTGATTGTAAGAATTTACATAGAAGACATCGACAGCGCTACGCCGTTTTGCTTCTTGCATAGCAGTTAAAGCCGTGAGATAACAGGTAGATTTTGCTTGAGGGAGGGGCCTCAGATGGCGTGTGGTACATACGGCAATTCCTTCATGATAATAGAGGGTAGGAAAAGGGGAAGGTGGATAGGCCATCAGACAAAAAGTTGGAGCGTTTTCCAAGCTGAATTGATCTCCACTTTGTCCCCCTGTTAAAAGCAATTTTAAACCTACCTCTGGAAATGGAGTTTTATCCAAAATTTCTTCGACTAGAGTTTCGATTTCTTCAAAAGAATAGGACAGAGAGAGTTCTAAAATGTCTGCTGAACGTTTAAAACGCAGAAAGTGATCCCACAGATGAAAAGGACGACGGTGATAGGTGCGTACATAGTCAAATACCCCATAGCCTCTTATTACCCCTAAGTCACAAATAGAAAGAGAGGCCTCTTTGAGTGCCATCCACTGGCCTTTGATAAAGCAAAATCCTTCCATTCCTGCATCTTAACAAATAAGCAAAAAATAATACTCTTTTCAAAAAAAGATTGCATAAATAAAGACAAAGGATTTATGGAAAGGTTTGATGAATATCCTCAAAAAAATCTTCGCAGAGATAAAACAAAACGTCTCTCGTTTAGGGCGCAAAAAAACACGTCTATCCAACAAAACAAAAGCCTCTAGAGCTTCTTTAAAAAAGAAAAGGAGAAAAAGATAGAAGAGGTGTATCTTATTCTATCTTATGAGCTGCAAACATTTTCCTGGCTGTGGAGGGTGCACCTTTCACGATATTCCTTATCCTCTTCAACTTCAGTCCAAACAGGCACAGATTGAAACCCTTTTCCCTACTTTGAAAGTCGCTCCCATTATTCCGTGTCAAAATCCGTGGCATTATCGCAATAAAATGGAGTTTTCTTTTTCACAAAATAAAGCGGGCGACAAATTTCTTGGTCTCATTCTGAAAAAATCCCGAGGAAAAGTTTTTAACCTCGAAGAATGCAAGCTTGCTCCAGAAGGGTACGCTGACATTTTATATCGCGTGCGCGCTTGGTGGGAAAAAACCTCTTTAAAGGCCTTCCATTTTAGAACAGGCGAGGGAACCCTGCGTACTCTCACCTTGCGCCAGTCGTTCCGCACCGGTCAAAAGATGGTGATTTTAACAGTGTCAGGAAATTCTCAATTTGCAATCACACAGACCCAACTCCAACAATTTATTCAAGCTCTGGGGGACCCCTCCCTCAGTATCTTTCTTCAAATCCATCAAGCGCTTCCGGGAAGGCCCACTCAATTTTTCGAAATGCATCTAGCCGGGGCTGCCCATATTGTAGAAAAGCTCCATTTAAACGCAGATACCTTTCAATTCAAAATCAGCCCCAGCTCGTTTTTTCAGCCCAATACAGCTCAAGCAGAAGTGCTTTACAAAACCGCGCTCAGTTTGCCTTATTTAACACCTGAATCTATCGTTTACGATCTCTATTGCGGAACAGCAACAATCGGAATTTTATGCGCCCGCTGGGTAAAACAGGTCATTGGAATTGAGATCAATCCCCATGCGATCTTCGATGGGAAAATGAACGCTGAGATCAATCAGATTTCCAACCTCGATTTATATCGAGGAGACGTAACTCAAGTCCTTGCTGAACAAACCCTTCCCCCACCAGATCTTATCATTTTAGATCCACCCCGAGCAGGCCTTAGTAGAGAAGGATTAGAGATTCTCCGCCATTTAAATCCCCCTCAAATTCTTTATATCTCTTGTAATCCTAAAACCCAGGCTCAAAACCTCCAGGAACTTTTCAATTATGAACCCTGCTATGTTCAACCTCTTGATCAATTTCCTCACACGCCCCACGTAGAAAATATTGTTTATTTAATTAAAAAATAAACTTTATAATTGAGACGAATTTTCTTGAATAACGTCCTTTTTTAAGGCACAATGGGGAGATTAATGAATTAACATTTGAGGTATTATGTTCAAAAAAGTTCTTCCCTTCATGATTGCAACTGGCGCTCTCTTTGCGGATGACACTGCGAGTGCCCCCCAGAACAATATGATGCAAACGCTCATGCTTCTAGGTTTTGGCGTTCTTTTCTTCTACTTCCTCCTTTGGCGCCCTGAGCAAAAGCGTCGGAAAGCTATGGAAAAGCAACGCACCTCTATGAAAAAAGGAGATCGCGTGACTGCCATGGGAATCGTTGGAACCGTGGTCCGCGTGCAGGAAAAAACAGTGATTTTAAAGATGGTCGACGGCTCTAAGATTGAAGTCCTTACGATGGCTATTTCAGAGGTTCAACCAGGCACGGAAGGAGGCACCGAAGAAATTCCTGAAGTGGAGCCCGCTTCTGATAATGCTTAAAAGCTTAAGCAAGAGGTCTATTCTTTTTCCTTAAAATTCCAAATATGTTGTTTGAATTTAGCCTCGAGTTTTATTTTTATACCTTTAACCTGTTCGAGCTGTTTGGAAGCTTTTTGGAGGGTGGAAGGGAGTTCTGCGTGAGGGTTTAATGTTTGATACTTTTCTAAAAGAGGCTTTATATGACATTCAAATTTAATCAGCTCTTTCGCAAAAAATGCATATTTCATGGTAAAGATCGAGTCTAGAGTTAAAGGTTTTGGAAGGTTTTTTATGCTCATCCTGAACTTTTTAAGGTTCTCTTGAGCAATAGAGACGGCTCCTATAATTGATGCGTTGCTAGTATAATTGCTTACACTAATTGGTTGGGGCTTATCTAATAGCTGGTTCTCAATGGTCTTTTTTTCCTCATCACCCACTTCAACCCCTGGAAAGTGGCTTTGAATGCTCTCTAACCACTCATTTATTTTTGCTTTTTTATCATTAGTAGAAGTTAGGCCTGATAAATTTGTATCTAAAAGTGCATAATTTGCTAAAACTTGTTTTAAATTTTGTCTAGAAAGCGATGAGCCGTTATTGAATTCCAAGGCATCTAAGAGCGTTGCTATCTCATCAGAGTCTGATAGGCTTGAAGAAGGGCGACTTGATGGATTTGAAGAAGAGGGCAGATTTGTAGGTTTTTGTGGGAGAGATGAGTTCTGAAGTGAAGGAGAAGGGGGAGTTCGTTCTTCTTTTAGAAGTGCGATTTGAGCTTCCAGTTCTTGAATAGTTTTTTGAAGTTCTTTAATTTTTTCCTCTTGTTTTGTTTTTATTTCCTCATTTAATTCTGAATTATTTCTAATTTTTTTATTTATTTCACTTAGCATATTCTGTTGATCTGCTTCTTTTTCCTTAGCTTTCTCAAGAAGGAACTGTGTACGTAGTAATTCACTTTGGAGTCGTTTATTGTCTTCTTGTATTTTTTTATTTAGCTCGGAGCGCGCTAGTTCGAAGGTTTTTAGAATCTCTTCTTTTTCTGAGAGTGTGCTTTGCATCTCATCGATCTTTGTTTGGGATGTTTCATTAGTTTTTTGTGCAGTAGAAAGTTGTTTTTCTAATTCCTTTATCTTGTTTTCCCGTTCAAGTCTCTCCTTCTCTCTAGCTTCCTTCTCTTGTTTGATTTGTTTGAGTTGCTGATTAAGTTGAGATATCTCTTGACTAGATTTCTTGGTGAGCTCCTTTTTTTCTTCATTGAGCTGCTGGTATTCTTTTTGATGCTCCTCGAGAAGGCGTTCTTGTTCAGTTATTTGGAGTTGTAGGGATTGGATATTATTTTTTGATTCTATGCTCTCTTGTTGTAGAGTCTCTACTTGAGTCTTTAGATCACTGATCTGTTTATCTTTGAGTTTGCTTTCTTTCTTTTGTTCCTTAAGAACAGCATTTTGGCTCTCTAATTTTTCTTTTTGGATAATTTTGACATTTTTCCGCAATACTTTAAAGTTGTTATTGATATTATTTATTTCAATTTTTATATTACCTATAGAAATAGGTCTCGTTTGTGGGGAAACGAAGGCGATTTTTTCTAGATTCGCTTTGATTTCTTGAATTGCCAGAAGAATTTCCTCAATTTTTGCTAGAATTTCTTCGGGAGCCTGAGACTTTTCTACACTTTGTTTAACGCTTGCTTTGTCTTCCTGCAATTTAAGATTTGCTTGCTTGAGTGCCTCAATTTCTTTGCTCAGGCTTTCGATTGTATTCGTGAGAAGAGGGATCTCTTTATTCAGGTTTTTAAGACATCCTTGAATTTCCTGTGATTCCTTTTGTAGGCTATTCTCTAGCTGAGTAGCAGCGTTTTCAAGTCGGGATATCAATTTCTCCATACTGTTCAGGGCAAAGATTTCAGAGGGGGGGATGGGCGGTGTTGCCACTTCATCTTCTATAGGAAGACTACTGGGTTGTAATTTTTTCGGAGAGCAAGCTTTGCTAATTTTCTCTAAAGTTTTACAAAGACGCCGGCTAGTGGAGCTTTGATCATAAAGGGGAATAGGACTTTTATCGCCTTTGAAAAGTTTCCAATGGTTATTTTCACATTTTAATGTGCCATACTCGATTTTTTGACTGCCATTTTCATTATCCCATAGCTCTAGTACCATCTCTTTATTTTTGAGGGTCAGGGTATACTTAGAAGTCCCCCCGTATCCAAAATCCTTGATTGCGATATCGCGAACAAGAGTAGAAATATCATGTTCTCCGTTTTGTTGTAAGGGAGTTAAGGAAGAGAGGTCCTCAAAATTTGTTCCGCCTTGAGGGTCAAAGCCACACTTATTAATTATACTAGACATTTATAACCTATTAATTATTTATTATATTAAATAAATTTTAACATTTATTAATGTATTTTTTAAATAAGTTATTTTAATTAAATTTAATTATAAAAATTAGTTGATTTTGAATGAGTTAGGTGCGATAATCAGGTTAAGAACTTTATAAGTTGTTAAGGATAAGATACTTATGATTATTCTTCGTTTAATTTTGACATTAGTCCTTGGTTTTCCTCTTACTTTTGTAGGGGCAGCAGAACCAGATGCTCTCTACTTAACCTGGGTCGATGACCCCACCACGACGATGTCTGTCGTCTGGCATGGAGGTTCTACTTTTCGAGTGATGTACCACCCTATTGGAGATGCAAGATGGATGGCGGTTATTGCCCAGCCTCAAGTGGTACCTGAAACGAAAACCACTGTGTATGTTGCTCATCTTCAAGGACTTAAAAGAGATTCCACCTACATTTTTAAGATTGAAGGGAGTCGGAGAGAATTTAAGTTCCGCACGCTACCTTCCCATTTATCAAGAGAGGTCCGATTTGTGGTAGGTGGGGACATCTATTACCATTGGGGGACGGAGATTTTAGAGCGCATGAATCGGGCAATTGCCTACGATGATCCTGATTTTGTAGTACTAGGAGGCGATTTAGCTTATACTACAGGAACTAAAAGGGCGCTTAAAGGGCGCCTGTGGGAAATAGAGCGGTGGCAAAGTTTTTTCCACATCTTGCAAAGAACGATGATTACCAAAGAAGGGAGGATGATCCCTCTAGTTCCTGTTATCGGCAATCACGATGTGCATCCTAAAGGGCTGGTAAAAAAGAGCTATCCCGCTATTTTCTATGAGATTTTTCCTTTTCCGGAAGAAGGAAAAGCCTATCGAGATTTAAAAGTAGGTACCTACTTAAAGTTCGTTCTTTTAGATACCGGCCACTCCTGGCCTATTGAAGGAGATCAAACAGAGTGGCTAAAGTCTACGCTCAGAGGGGATAAAACCCCTTATTTATTTGCCATCTACCATGTGGGTGCTTACCCTTCTGTCTATAAGTATAAAGGACATATTTCTGAGGCCATTCGAAAAAACTGGGTGCCTTTTTTTGAACAAGCTCAAATTTGTGGAGCTTTTGAACATCACAGCCATGCCTTGAAACGGACGTTTCCCATTAAAGAAGGAAAAAAAGACCCAGAAGGAGTGATTTATTTGGGGGACGGATCGTGGGGATGCCCCCCGCGTAAGGTCCGAACCCCCGATGAGCTGTGGTATCTAGCAAGATCAGAGTCGGTGAATGCCTGCTGGTTCGTGCATCTTTCCAAACAAGGGGCTCTTATTGAAGCCCGTACTCCCACAGGCGAAGTAAAAGATCGGGTGTCTATAGGCTGTCGCGAATAGGGACTGCTTCGAGGTTAAAAAATTGATAAAATATACTGCTCATCAATGAAAATTTTGCTTCGCGAAAATTTCCATTGAGGTAAATTGAGAGACATGAATTTCCTTACAGATGTAGAGCGGATTACCCTTAAAAGCCAACATAAGAAAGAGATGGAAAGATTCGGGATCGGATTAAAGCCATTCTCCTCTCTGATAAAGGATGGACATTGCAACAGATTGCAGAAGCTCTATTACTTTCAGATGAAGCGATTCGAGGCCCTATCGAAGAATATCAAGCTTTCCAAAAATTACATCTCGAGAGCGGCGGATCAAAAGAAAAGCTTTCTTATTCTCAATCCAACGAGTTAGAGGCTCATTTAGAGGAACACGTTTACTTGTATGTTAAAGATATTGCGGCTTATGTAAAAGCTCATTGGTCTATTTCATATACGGTTGCCGGGATGAGCCCCGGGATGAGCCGTGGGCTGAAACCACATGGTTTTCCTATAAAAAACCAGCTCTTGTTCCGGTTAAAGCCAATGAGGAAGCACAAAGACAGTGGCTTACTGAATATGAGCACCTAAAACAGGCACTTGCAGAAGATGAGACCATTTGCTTTACAGATGGAGTTCACCCTACCCATGTAAGCGTCTAGGGAACCCATCTTGGCGATTAAGAACTTCTCTCGCCCTCGGCTAACGCCTCGGTTGAGCCCCCGCCATCAGCTGCAGCTCTTCTTGTAGCATCCAGGGTCTTGATCTGGGCCGCAGCTTCTCGGCGGGCTTTTTGCCACTCATCCGGGAGCAGCTCGTAGACCTTCTGGCTGCTGTGGCCCATGAGCTGAATGAATATCGGATCCGAAAGTTCAAGTTGGATACCTTTGTGGACTCTTATATTTCATCTTGTTATGTTCATGTTCGTAAGCCCGATCCGGAAATTTTCCGCCTCGCACTCGATATCTCGCATGCTAAGCCACATCAAGTGCTGTACATTGAAAATACACCGATGTTTGTGCAAATTGCAGAAGATATGGGAATTCGATGTATTCTACATAGAGATTATAAGTCTACCTGGAAAAGCTAACTTCATTAAGGTTGCTATGAATACACTTCTTTCGAAGGATAACTTATGGCGCTCAGGTTGATCGAGATGGTGCTTTCTGAAGATGAAGGCATCACAGTTCGAAAGCTCCTAAAAAATCATACGATCGTCGAACAGAGGCAAGTGCGATTACCGGAAAACAAAGTGATGGTGCGGATTTTATTGGAAGCTGAAAAGAGTGAATCCGCAGGGCCGTTTCACAATTTTCTGCCAAGAAATAGCTTCCAGAGATGATCTAGATAATCAGGATTCATAGCCGCTCTA
>DAIDHO010000029.1 GCA_027459675.1 Parachlamydiales bacterium
GGGCATTTTCAACAGAACAAGCAAGAGTTAAACTGGCGAGAATATATTGTTAAAGACTTATGTGGTCAGGCACTAGTAGACCTATTGCGTAAGCTAAAGTTCAGTCGATTTTATGGGAAAGGAGACGGCGTTTTCTCAAGCTCAGGAAGCGAAGAGGTAATAAGCTCGCCCAGCCCATATCCTTTGATGAGCTGGGAAGGTTCGGGCTGCACTTCCATCAGGACAAGCTTGGATCCGTGCATTAAACAGCGCTGATGAATCTCCCTCAATGCTTGGAGTGCTGTTGCGTCCAGCACCGGGACATGCTTCATGCGTAAAACTAAAAGCTTCGGAGGCGATTCCATTTGCATGATGAGATTTCTTAATCGATCTGTCACCCCAAAGAAGAAAGGTCCTCGCATTTTATAAACCTCTACCCCCTGCTCTGGGAGACGGGTCTCGAGTGAGATCACATGTTTGACATCGCTCATGCGCTTCATAAAGAAAAACGCTGCCATCAGCATCCCGACTTCAACTGCTACCGTGAGATCCAGGAGGACAGTGAGCATAAAAGAAGTGAGCAAAATTGCTGCATCTCCCCTGGAAGTACGTACAATCTTAAAGAAATGAGGAAGTTCGCTCATTTGCCAAGCAACAGCCACTAGAATGGCTGCGAGTGCGGGAAGCGGTATGCCGCCTACCAGAGATGAACACGCCCATAAAAGAACCATGACTACTGTGGCATGAATCATGCCCGCAAGAGGTGTCTGAGCCCCTGTCTTGATATTGGTGGCCGTCCGTGCAATTGCTGCAGTGGCGGGAATGCCTCCAAAAATAATAGATCCAATATTGGCGACCCCTTGTCCAATCAGTTCGCAGTTGGGTTTATGGCGTCCTCCTGTGACACTATCTGCAATAACTGCAGAAAGAAGCGATTCAATACCTGCCAAAAGCGCAATGGTGATAGCATCAGGAAGAACATCTAAAGTTCTTGCAAAATTAAACTGAAAAGTAGGCATCGGGAGGCTATGAGGAAGCTGTCCAAAACGGGAAGCGACGGTGGCAATAGGAAGATGGAGGATCGCACACAGTGCCGATGCCACAATGATGCTTGCAATCCCCCAAGGGATAGTAGGTGCCCACTTTTTTAGGACAAAAATGAATACCACCATCCCAATTCCCACTCCGGCAGTCAAGAAATCAATAGTAGGTAGAGCATGGTAATAAGCCGCCCATTTATCAATAAATTGAACAGGAGCTTCTTCCATTTGAAGACCGAGTAAATCTTTAATTTGAGATGAGAAAACCACAAAGGCAATCCCTGTTGTAAACCCTACGATCAGGGGATGGGGGACAAATTTGATCAATGTTCCAAGCCTAAAAGCTCCCATGAGGATCAATAAACCTCCCGCCATCAAGGTCGCAAGTGCAAGTCCATCATACCCATGCCTTTCGACAACGCTATAAACAATGACCACAAAAGCACCGGTCGGTCCTCCGATCTGCACCCGACTCCCTCCTAAAAGGGAAATTAAAAAACCCGCTACGATAGCCGTAAAAAGACCTCGCTCAGGCTCTACCCCCGATGCCATTGCAAAAGCCATTGCCAGGGGAAGAGAGACAACTCCCACGGTAATGCCCGCCGCAAAGTCTTTTTTTAAGAGCCTCCACGTGTAGTGTTTTAAGATAACGAATGATTTTGGAATGAATTCCTGGTAATTTTTTAACATTTTAATTTATTATAAGAGAAGTAACTACTATCAATCCATAGAGTATTTCAATTTGAAGGTCAATATCAAAGGAGCTAATTTAATGAACAAGCCAAAATATCAGGTCACCAACCGAGCCCGTAAAAAGATGAATAAAGAAATCCGATCTTCTACCCTTCAACCTACTCCTGAACCAAAGAGTAATGCTATCAAAGGTAAGAATCTCTTGTCTAGGTATCCTAAAAAAATTCAGAAAAAAGAGGAGAGGTCTTTGAAATCATTTAAGAAAAACCTTAACATTAAAAAGAAGAAGTCACACACCCGCCAGTCTAAGCGAACATCTCCTGGCTCCCCAGGAACAGATCAGCGCGATGCAGCTCCCCATATAGCCCATGTTGAAGGAAAGCGCTGGATGCAAACTACAGAGACCAAAATTCAGGCTAACAATAAAGTAGGCCGCCGACATAGTTTAAAAAAGAAAGGACGATAATCCCCTCTATGAAAATTGCGCATCTCTCGGACCTCCACTTTGCCAGCTGGGATTGGAATCTATCCCAGATGTTCTCGAAGCGTTGGCTGGGAAATCTCAATTTCTTATTTGGAAGACGGCATGATTTTGATCATGACCGTTTGAATTCGCTTCCTTCTCTTTTTAAATCTCTAGATGTTTCTAAGGTACTGATCACGGGGGATCTCTCCAACACTTCCGCGCCTGCGGAATTTCTGACGGCAAAAAAATTTGTAGAAACCCTCGAAGATCAAGGAATCTATGCCCTCGTTATTCCAGGAAATCATGATCATTATACTCAACTCTCCTATTACAATAGACATTTTTATAACCATTTCCCAAGCTCCTGGGATGGCTCCCTACCCTGCAATCTAAAGGAAGATGGAGTCACAGCAAAAAAATGTGATACCGGGTGGTGGATTGTCGGCCTAGATACTGCCCTTGCAACCTCTTTGTTTTATTCCACGGGCTATTTTAGTCCAGAAATCGAAAAAAAACTCGAGCAGCTACTGGAGCACATCCCTTCGGAAGATCCTATTCTTCTTGCGAATCATTTTCCTTTTTTCCTGCATGAATCCCGTCGGAAACAGCTGGTAAGAGGATCTGCTCTTCAAAAACTAATCGAAAAACATCCTCAAATTAAAGTATATTGCCATGGACATACCCATCGACGGTGTTTTGCCCCCTTAAAGGAGAGCGGCCTTCCCCTTATTTTAGATCCTGGATCAACTCCTCATCTTAAAAATGGAGGATGGTATCTGCTGGATCTCCAAGAAAACCAGGTCACTATCGAGCACTATGAGTGGAAGGAGAGGTGGTCCCCTTCCCTCCAAGAAATGGAGAGTATCTCTTGATTTGTGAGCGCGCTACTTTATGGAAAGAAGATCCTTATTTTGATGTTGAAACCCGCCATCAAGTGGGGAAGATGTCTTTGGAAGAACTAGAATCCGCTTTCTTTACTGAACTTAAATTTGGAACAGGCGGGCTCCGTGGAGAGATGGGAGTCGGTACGGCTCGCATGAATATCTATACAGTGCGGAAGGCCACCCAAGGGCTTGCAGCTTATTTGAAAAAAGAGAGCACTCCTGAAAAAGGGATTGTCATTGGATTTGACAACCGGCATAACTCTGAACGGTTTGCCCAAGAAACTGCCCGCGTTCTTCTAGGGAATAATATCCCCGTTTTCTTATGTCCCGCTCTCAGGCCTACTCCTTTTATTTCATTTGCATGCCGGCATTTAAAGGCTGCCGGTGCTATCATGATTACAGCGTCTCACAACCCCAAAGAATACAACGGCTACAAAGTCTATTGGGATGATGGAGCTCAAATCGTCGACCCTCACGATCGCGGGATTATGCAAGAAATCGATAAAATCCCTTCTTATTCTCATGTCAAGCTTGCCGATTTAAAAGGTCCTCTTCTCTCCTGGGTCGATGAAACCCTGGAGGAAGCGTATCTCCAAGCCTTTGTATCGCATCCTGTTTTTTCAAAAGACAAAAAGGAGCTGAAGATTTGCTACAGTAGCCTACATGGAACAGGTATTACTCTTCTTCCTAAAGCCTTTCAAAAATGTGGATTTGCAGACCCTCTCCTTGTCCCCTCTCAATGCATCGTAAGTGGCAACTTCCCTTCCGTCTCCTCTCCTAACCCTGAATCCCCTGAAGCTCTTCGAGAAGGCATCCATCTCCTTAAAAACTCAAAAAGAGATATTCTTTTTGTGACAGATCCAGATGCAGACCGACTGGGGGTTGTGATTCATCATCGTGGTAAGTATGTCGCCCTCAATGGTCACGAGCTTGCAGCCATTGGTACTTTTTATCTTTGCGACACCCTTTCAAAACAGAAGCTGCTCCCTCCCAAAAGTTCCATTGTCACTACCATCGTTACAACGGCTCTTATTGATAAAATTGCTCAGGCCTACCAAGTGAAAACCACCCGCGTCCTCACGGGATTTAAATACATCGGTGAGAAGATGCGAGAATGGGATACGACAGGCACTTCCTTTCTTTTTGGAGCTGAGGAATCCTTTGGATACCTCATCGGAAGCTTTTGTCGGGATAAAGATGGAATTTCAGCAGCGTGCTTTTTTGCCCAAATCGCCGCCCACTTGCAATCCGAGGGTAAAACCTTGCTTGACCTTCTCTATGAGATCTACCGTCTTTTTGGGATCTACCAAGAACGCGCGCTCTCCCTCCATTTTTCAAGTGGTAAAGAAGGAGTCGAGCTCATCCGCTACCTTATGCAACAGCTACGAGAGCATCCCCCCTCCTCTCTGGGGGATCAGGCCCTCCTCCAAACGGTAGACTATCTTGAAGAAGTGAGCTCGCTTCCACAAGCAGACGTACTTCACTGGATCCTGGAAGATGGGAGCACTCTCATGATACGCCCTTCTGGAACCGAACCCAAGCTCAAAGCTTATCTGAGTACTTATCGATCTCCCTCGGAATCCATCGAAACCAATCTTCTTGAGTCCCAAGCCCATCTCAATAAACTTTCGCATCTTCTGGAAACTTACTTGTACTCTCTTTTAGCGGGTATCATAACCCCGTGCCAATAGGTTCTAATCCTTAGACCTCTTGCCTTAAGCTAAAGGTTCTTAGCTTTTATGAGAAGGGCTGTAAGTGCTCGATTTATACCAATACCTTATCCGAAAGAGGGCTCAAAACGTGGGAGGCTTTGCTAGGATAGGAAGGACGGACGTGGCTCAGGGCTAGCAGGGAGCGGAAGATAGCTTTTTTAATCGCCTCTAAGTCATCAAAAGTGAGTTGAGAAGTGTCTAGTTGATGTTCTCGAATTTTATCGACCACAATACTCTCAATGAGATCGGAAATAATTTTCTCATCGAGAACATTATGACATCGGAAAGCAGCTTCAATGGAATCAGCAAGCATCACAATAGCAGATTCGCGGGACTGAGGAGTAGGGCCTGGATAGCGGAAGAACCCTTCTTCAACCCCTACTGTTTTCACTCGACTTTGTTCAATTTGAGCATGATAGAAGTAATAGACAAGAGTTGTTCCATGATGCTCCCGAATAATATCGATGATCGGCTGGGGAAGGTGGGCATTTTCAGCTAACTTGATCCCTTGTGTTACGTGTTGGATGATCACCTGCGCCGATTCTAAGGGTGTGAGCAGTTGATGCATGTTAAATCCATCGCGCAAATTCTCCGTAAAATAATTAGATTGAATGATCTTACCAATGTCATGATAAAGAGCACCAACACGGCATAGAAGGGCATTGGCTCCAATGGCAAGAGCCGCCTCTTCGGCAAGGGTTGCAACCCCTAAAGAGTGTTGATAAGTGCCCGATGCTTCTAAGCTAAGGCGCCGAAGCAACGGATGGTTAGGGTCTCCGGCTTCCATCAACGTCATGTCGGTGACAATGTTGAAAGCAGATTCAAGAAGGGGCAAGATTGCAATCAAAAGGATAGAGATCATAAGAATAAAGAGCCCTGTACTCAAACAATCAATCATCAACTGACGATTCCACAATTGATTTTCGAGGAGATTAAGAGAAAATAGGATAGGGAGCGTCGAGAGCCATACTTTCCAGCAAACTATAAAGATCTCTTTTCTCTTACGAACCCCTTTGGTCCAAATAATTCCCATGACAGCGGTTGATAAATTCATGATGAGAAAATCATACGATTCCATGGCGAGGGTGATGGCTAAAACCAGCGCAATAAATCCAGAAATAACGAGCGCGACTGTTCGATCAATCAAAATAGCAAGAAGGATACTTGCAAAAAGAAGATAAATAGGGAAACAGCATAAATCGACTAAATCTCCGCTTTGGCGCAAAATAAAATATTCAGAAAACTTTGCCAGACTTAAAGTCAATAAAACCACCACTGAAATCAAGGCCATTTTTGAAAATGACTTTAAAATGGCGGGCTGAAATTTATGTAAATAGATCACCCCTAAAATAATCAAAATGGCGGAAAAAATAATACTTCCTAACATGGGAAGCGGTTTGAATAAATGCTTCTCCTCTGTCATGACTTTTTTCATTTCCTGAAGCATATTGAGATGACGACGCGTCACCTTATCCCCTGCGTTAATAATCCGGCTTCCAGCTTCCACATGGGTCTGTTTAATGGGCGTCGTCTCTTTAATATACCTTCTTAAGTTATAACGAAGGTTAAAATCTTCTTTCAATTTCCAGTTATAGGCCCGGTATTTATCTAACATAAATGAAGCAGCCTGGCTTAAAGAGAAGGGGAAAGCTCTTTTTTCCACTTGCTCCCAAACCGATTCCATGATTACTGCGTTTTTGCTATCTACCTTGCAAGGAAGAAAGGTCGCAGAGTCTACATCCATAGCGACTAGCTTGTGAACCGTACGCTCATCTGTAAATTCGACAGACAAAAGAGTATCTCGAATGGCATTATTGGCCTCCATCAGGTCATCGAAAGTCAAAGAGACGAAGTTTTCTCTCCAAAGGGGATTATAAATAAGCTCATCTTGGATCTGCCGCTCTCCTTGCCCGACTTCTTCTTCGTCAAAATAATAGATAAGACCGATGTCTCGAAGAGACTCTTCTCTTAACATGCGGGTGGTTTCACGGTCAGAAAAATCAAATCCCACCTGCGCCAGTACATATTTTTTTGCTACACTTCCCACTTCCAAATGATCAATACGGACTTCTCTAAAGTGAAGGAAGAAAGCAAGGGAAAGAACAAAAAAACAAAAAAATAAAATTTTTTGAAGAACACTCCAATCAGATACGGGCAACTCTTTAACATAAGATCTTAACTGATTGATAGGCTTAAGGATCATACTCCAATCCTAATAGTTCGAAGAATACTTACCCTCATTCTTTTAAAAGAATGAGCTAAATTCAATTAATCGGCAATAACATATCATCATCTAAAAAATATTTTAATTACACGAGCGGGAGATAAAGAGGGGCTCGATCGCTTTTCAGAAAACCTTCCCACAATAGACCTCTTTTGAATATAATCCCCACTATGTACAAAAATCTTTCTCGTAAGTATCGGCCCCAGACCTTCCAGTCGATGGTAGGTCAAGAGGCGATTGTGGCGACCCTAAAAAATGCGATTAAATTAGGGCACATAGCCCCTGCCTACCTCTTCTGCGGCTCTAGAGGAACAGGGAAGACCACCCTTGCAAGACTCTTTGCTAAAGCATTGAACTGTCATACTCTTGTAGAAGAGTTAGAACCGTGCAATGCCTGCCCTTCTTGTTTAGAAATCATGCAAGGAAGATCTTTAGACGTTCATGAAATCGACGGAGCTTCCAATCGAGGAATTGATGATATTCGTCAAATCAATGACACCATCGGATATTCAACAGCTGGCAGTAAACATAAAATTTATATCATTGACGAAGTCCATATGCTGACAAAAGAAGCTTTTAATGCGCTTTTAAAAACGCTGGAAGAACCTCCTGCCAACGTAAAATTTTTCTTTGCAACCACAGAGCCCCATAAAGTCCTTGCGACGATTATGAGCCGCTGCCAACGCTTTGAGCTCAAAAGGCTCATGCCGGATCAGATTGTCTGCAAGCTTCTCTCTATTGCAGAGGATCTCAAAATCGAGGTGGAGAAGCAGGCTCTAGAACTCATCGCGTATGTTGCAGAAGGAGGTCTCCGAGATGCTGAGTCTATTTTCGACCAACTTCTGTGCTATGGCGAAAAATCTATTACTTATGAATCGGCGGCTCAGATCTTGGGCATTACCCCCCCTCATTTTTACTTTAAATTAGACGAGGCAATCGAAAAAGAATCCTTCAGTGCGGCTTTTGAGCTTTCCCATGCTCTTTTTTCATCTGGACGAGAACTATCTACCTTTTTAGAGGGCCTTTTAGAACACTTCCGTATTTATCTTCTGCTGCAAAAACATATCCCTCTTCAAATCTATCTTCATCCTGAAGCAGAGATTCATTATAATAAAAAGGTCCCTTTCTTTTCTGAAGAGTATCTCCTTTACATTCTCGATTACCTTACAGGATGGATCAAAGAAGCGAATAAAACACCTTTTAAGCGGTTGACGTTGGAGCTGATCTTGCTCCATCTCATTCGAAGCAAGCACCGGATTTCTCTTCCAATGCTCATTCGTCGCTTAGAAGATCTTGTCTCAGGACAGGCGGCCTCCTCCTCGCCTCCCCCTCTAACCGTTGTTTCACCTCCCAAGCCTCTTCCCACTCCCGAAGCTGAAATGCCTTCCCCCGCCCCTCCGTTGGATCCTCCGCAGGAAAAACCTCAAAGTCATTACGATACCATCCTCCGTTTTGCAGCAGTAGAGCTCGAAGGAATATTAAAAAAATAGGATAAGAAAATGGGTAGTGGATTTTCTAAACTTAAAAAACAGGCAAAGCAATTTGAAGCTCAATACGAAAAAATGCGTGAAGAGCTTAAAACACAAGAAATCGTGGGAACCGCAGGAAATGGTCTTGTCACCATCATCCTGTCAGGAGATCACGCCCTCAAAAAAATTGAGATTAAACCTGCTTGCGTAGATCCTACTGATGTCGAAGGCTTGCAAGATCTTATTAAAGCAGCTTTCGAAGATGCTCATCGCAAATTGGAAGAAGCAACAGGTTCTCCTCTTCTTTAATGAGTGTTCCAGACCGATTCTCCATGAGATCTAGGAGTTTATTCAACCTCTCCTCAATGTGAGGTTGGGTTTCTAATAGTCTTGCGTAATTAAAGTTCAGTCGATTTTATGGACTTTTTGAGTCTATTTTCAATTCGCCTCTTTGGGGTTATATCAAGTGAGACCTTTATATATTTATCAGAAAATTAAATTTAAACTTGATATATTACTAGTATACTACAGTTATAAAATAGCTCTATAAGATAGATTAATTAAAATATATTTTTGATAATAAGTTACTTACATAAGTTTAAAAAAAATTATTTACAAAAAAAACAAAATATGTTAAAATAATATTTTAATTAATGAAAAGGAGTAAAAATGACAAGTTTATTAAAAACAGTAATAGGAAGCGGCTTCGTAATGGCATGTGGAACACATTTTGCTACGTCTGTAGTTAACCATCCATTTGTAAGAGGGCCAATTTATAATTTTATTAAAAATACAACCTCGAATATTTTGCATCAAACAGTGCAAAGAATCATTTGTAATATCGGAAGCAAAATGCTCTCAGGGCTTAAACATCTTACAGATAAGTTACAAATACCACTGAATAAAATTCAAATCCTACAAAATGAAATTGTTTTAAAAGAAGAAAATTTAGAAACACAGCAACAATTGATGGCTTTATTAAACTTTGGAAATAGAATATTTATTGCTCCATCCATTGAGGAATGTATTTATAGAGGATTACAAATAGGTGGGGGAATTATTTTAGAACAAGCAACAGGTCTGAATACCTCATCCTCACAATTTATTGTAGGATCGGTTACTAATACGATGTTTGGATTGGCTCATGTTAATGGGAAAAATATACAAGATCAAATTAACTCTGAAGAATTTATCCAAGCTTTTTCTAAGGGACTTATTTTGACAATTGCAACTGCTTTACTGTTTCGACAAAAGACCCAGGAAAATAGATTAACAAAAGCCTTAATAAGTCTGAGTTCAGTAATAGTTGGGCATGCCTTTAGCAACTTTGTAGCTGCAGCCAAGCAACTTAAAAAAGACTGGGGTTAAGATATAATCAAAAGTTGTGGCTAGAGATATGAAAAGAGCATATCATTAAATGATTTTTCCGACAGGAAAAATCAAATAAAAAAGAAACACACTCATGAAAAAGATTACCCTTTCAAAGGATAAAAAACCATTGGGAATTTCAGCAAGTTTAGCACTTGATGAGTGACTCAGAGATGGAGCTAGAAAAATGTTAAAAGAGGCCATTAAAGCTGAATTGACTCTAAAAACACCCGATTGGAATAGACCTCTTGCTTAAGCTAAAGGTCTAATGAATAGCCCACCTAGGGTGTTATCCGGATAACCCCGGCAACACCGTTTTGCATATCCCAGTTATTGGTGTAGGAGCATATTCTTTTTGTAGAATCCATACCTATAACAAGGTAACTGAAATTCTTTTTTTCTTGACACCGTGTAGATTCTTCGCGTGTTGCAAATGCAGCCATATTGTGGTGTTTTGCACATAGCACAGCGACAGCCGCCTCTATATCATGAGGGGTATTATAGCCGCTTGCTGCAAGGTACTGATCTTGAGTTTGAAATGGTAATGCAGAAGTTTTTGGAACAATTCTTTGTGTGATTAAAATCCAATCGGCCTCTTCAAAATTTTCAGACTCAGTTTTTCCATAAGAAACTAATTGAAGGAGAGCCTCGTAGGTTAAATTTTTGGGTATTAAGCAAAGAAAATGAGTTTCTTTCACTTTTTGATGTGGCCAAAACGGACAGAAATTTTCCAAAGCGCTTTTGAAGTGTTCAGGAATTGAGGGTTCTTTGACGTTCAACCCATAGCTTTTCCACTGGTTAGCGCCAAAAGGCTGGGTTTCTCTCATGCTTTCTAATCTAGATTCTGCAAATATATAGGAAATAAGAGATGTAAAATTTGAATGCAAAAAACTTACTATTTGAGTCATTGTATTCACCCTTTTTTATAATCAAAAGCATTATACCCTAACACTAATTATAATAAAATCCATATTAAGCGTTCAGGCAGGGCCGTTTCACACGGCTGTGTTGAAAAATTCTATATAGAGAACTTGAAGAAAAAGGCCTAAAATAAAGAAACTCCTTTGCTCTCCTGCAAGACAAACGAAGGAGTTCTAAAGA
>DAIDHO010000030.1 GCA_027459675.1 Parachlamydiales bacterium
GCATGAACAAAAAAATACCCCTTCAAAAGCAAATTAAAAACTCCTACTTTTCAAGCTTGACAAATGGGGAGCATTACGTCTTTCCTACCAAACTTGTTACTTGGTGGCTTAGGGAACAAAGGCCTGATTATCCTTCATTGTTCACGGTTAAGTCCTTGGAATCCTTGCATGTTTTACCTCATCTTTATGAGGAAAACAACATGACATAAGTAAAAATTTTAAGCTGCTTTGCGGATAGGTTCATGAGAAGCTTAATGAAAAACAAAATCCGATTTTCTCCAAAATGCTCCATCAAAAATATCATTTTGGAATGAAGGGCTTTTGTAGTTTTTTTTAGTTGTGGAGTGGAGCATTCGTGGAAGCTGAAAGCCTTGGCCTTGCGAAGACTTCTGTCATAAGTTGCTAGTTATCAAGATGCTCGGAACAGGAGTCGAACCTGCACGCGCTATTAACGGAGGGGATTTTAAGTCAGACCAAATCCCACCTTTCTCAATCTATCTTAACCACTATCAAACTAATAATCAAGAGGTTGACATGCACTTTAAGTTGATAGACATTATTTTAAATTGGCAACTTTTGAGCTTTGCTGTCCCGCCTATGTCCCATCACCCCTTGCCATAAATATTCCCAAATGGGTATAATCAAGCCTATAACAATGAAGATACTGGAACGGCGTGAAGCAAATCGTTTGGATCGGGCGCAGCAAAGCTGACTTAAAAGAGTTCCCTGAAAGAGTGCAACGATCTGTAGGTTTTGCCCTTTGGGGTGCCCAAGAGGGCGAGACGCCTCCTTCTTCCAAGGTCTTAAAGGGGTTTGGAAACGCAAAGGTTCGAGAGATTATAGAAAATGACTCGAATGGAACCTTTCGGGTCGTGTATACGGTGGAATTTAAGGAATACATAGCCGTGTTGCATGCCTTCCAGAAGAAATCGAAAAGCGGCATTGCTACTCCTCAGCAAGAAATGGAATTGGTAAAAAAGCGTTTAGCGGAAGCAAAGGAAATTCTAAAGGAAGTAGAATGAAAAAGAAAAAACAAGGCGGCATTGAATACGAAATTGGCTCAGGCAACGTATTTGCTGATTTGGGCCTTGCCAATCCCGAAGAGGCTCTAGCTAAAGCTCAACTTGCTTGGGAAATTGCTAAGATTATCAAGAAGCGTAAGCTTACTCAAAAACGCGTTGCTGCAATTCTCAAGATCGCCCAACCTAAAGTTTCTTTACTTCTCCGAGGCTATTTGAAGAGTTTCTCTATGGAACGCCTATTTCGATTCCTCAACGATCTTGGCCAAGACATCTACATCAAGATCACCCCTTCTTCTCACCACGGTCACGGCAGCACTATGATTGGCGATTCTCCTTCTAATGCTAGGATTGCAGCCCTTGGCAAATAAAAATATACTCCTTGAGTTCCAAAAAACTCAGCTTGCCAAAGGTCCAAAAGGTTCAAATTAGAGGGAAGCTTTTTAGCTAACGACCTTTTCACCTTATGGAACCGTAAAGATGATTTTCCCTCTCCCATGCCCCGTCTCGTAAGGAAGTTGAGTATGATGATGAGGTCAAGATTTTTCACGGAGAGGTGCTTGGAATTAAAGATGTCGTTATTTTTCAAGGCACAACTGTCGATGAGATTGAGAAGGCTTTTAAGGACTCAATTGATGATTATCCGGCTTTTTGTGCCGAAAGAGGAGAAGATCCAGATAGACCCTTCTCCCGAAAGTTCAATAGACTTCTTTCAAAACTCAATTTTCAAGCTCAAAGTTGTATAAACCAGCCAGTAAATTGAAGCGAAGCCTGAATCTTTTGCGGCGATTTCTATAGCGGTCTGAGATAATTTTGAACCGTTTCAACATCCCTATCACATTTTCAACAACGACTCTTAAAAGTAAGAACTTTTTCTTCTTCCAGAGCAATCCGATTCCCCTATGGGGGGATCGCGCGCGACGGCCGTGAACCCGGCTATTGACTGCCATGATGCACCTCCATGGGTGTTTGGTACTGGAGTCCCTGGTAAGGCCTATTTTCATTGTAAAATGAAAAATACGTTTTAAGCCCTTGTTTCACTTCGGGAAGATGTTCGTATCCCTTCGGATAAATATCCTCATACTTCACACTTCTCCAAAGCCTCTCGATCATGATATTATCAAAAGCCCTCCCTTTCCCATCCATGCTGATGCGGGCTCCGCTTTCCTCTAGCACACTGGTAAATCGATTGCTCGTAAATTGCACTCCTTGGTCGGTATTGAAGATCTCAGGCACTCCCTTTGAGAGCGCTCTCTCAAGTGCCTCTAAACAAAACTCGGTATCCAGCATATTCGAGAGCTGCCACTCAATCACGTACCGACTGTACCAGTCGATAATTGCGAACAGGTAGCCAAAACCGTTTATCAACGAAATGTATGTTATATCAGCTGCCCAAACTTGGTTGGGGCGGCTGATCTCCTCTTATCCCAGCAGATAAGGATACTTCTTATGCTCTGGGGTGCTTATACTCAAATTCGGTTTTGGGTAAATCGCTTCCAGCCCCATTAGCCACCTGGCTGTTCTAACCTTTTTTTGCCCCACAAAAAAACCCAGCTTTTTCATCTCTACCGCCATTCGCCGTCTTCCATAGTAGGGAGTCTTAAGGTACTGCTCATCGATGGCTCGCATGAACAAGAGGTCTTCTTCACTGAGTGCTCGTGGTTCATAATACAGTCCAGAGCGACTGATCCCAAGAAGCCCACATTGTGTCCTCTGGGAAAAATCTGGATTCTCTGGTTCAATGAGGAGTCCGCGTTCATTTAGGCCAAAGTCTCCCATTTTTTTTTAAGCCACTCAAGCTCCATCTTAAGACGTCCAATCTGTTCAAACAGCTCGGCTTTTTCTTTCGCCTCAACATGTGTCTTGGAAGCTTTCCGAGGCCGTTCAAAAATCTGAGCCCCTATCTCCAAAAAATGTCTCTTCCAATCAGAGAGAACTAACGGGTGCACCTCCAGCTCCCCAGCAAGCTGGGCCGCTGTTTTTCCCCTTTCAAAATTTCTAGTACCGCTTTAAGTTTAAATTCTGGCGAATACTTCTTCCGTGCTCTTCTCATCTTTTGCCTCCAATTTTGGGGAAGGCTTATAAGCTTAAATGGTGGTCTAAATTTCTGGGACCATTATAAGCTAAAGGATTATTCAGTGCCGAGGTTTTGTAAATTCAATGACTTTTGCGAAGAGAGCATTTAAAGCTATCTTAAAGGCAAGGTGCCAAGAAGTAACGTTGCTGTGCAAGTCGAAAAAGCAACTCAAGGAGAAGTGACTTTGGAGGATTTAGGGGTGCCAGCCAAAGTGATTGCTAAAATTAGACTAAAAGCTCAGAAGGCCCAAGCAAGAAGAGAACAGGCAAGAGCTAGAAAAGCTGCTAAGTTACAAGAGAATCACTCTGATGCTGATCTTCAGCTTGCTTCAAGTGATCTAGAATCTTAAAAACGTTCTCAGCGTATCCTACATTTCCAAATGTTTCTTCATCTGGAAAGCCCATTTTCAGTATTATCCATCGTTTCAAAGTTGTAAGGAACTTCTTTGGGATGATAGGGAGGTCGAAGATGATACGCTATTTAATTGCTCTGGTTTGTTGCTTTCTAACAACTTCAGTTTTTTCGAATGAGGAAGAAGAGCCACAAGAAGATCTTTTTCTTTCGCCTCCAGAACAAATCGCTACTCTGACGAGCGAGCCTAGCTATTTGGTAGGTGGTTTGATTAGTCCTTTGAGCGGACAACCTGCTTTAAGACAAACCGATCTCATCATCAAGGGTGCTCAGAGTATCGTTTTAAGCCGCATTTACACTCCTCCCTATATGCCTTGCTCTTTTCCACACCATAAACATTACCAAGAAGAGCATGATAAAAAGTATTTATATTGCCATCTTCGAGACAACTATAAAGGGTGGCAATTTTATCCTCATTTAAGACTTGAGTTGGTCCCTCGCTTAATGGAAGTGCGTCTTTCAGAACCGAGTGGCATGACTCTTGATTTTCGATTGTCAGGTCCTGGATTTTCAAAGACATCTTTAGCTTCTCACCCCTACGCTATCAGCAACACAGCAGGAGATATACCAAATGGTAAGTATGATCCTAGAAACACTCGGATATCTTACGAAGAGAATGGCAACAAGATCGTTGTTTATGCAGTAGATGGAACAACTCGTGTCTATCGTAAAAAAGGATTGGCAACAAGAGCTTCCTATCTATATCTTCTCGAAAAGGAAATTCTCTCAAACGGAAAGATCTTGAAGTATCATTACAATGAGAGAAATTTGCTTCATTATATTGAAAGCCTTGATACTAAAGAGAGGCATGTCTACTCTTCGCTTCGCATTGCAGGAATGCCATGGGATGGTCATTGCCATTTTACCTCTTCGTCCGGCCTAACAGTTGATTACAACTATCAAAAAAGGCCGATTCACTGGAAATTTAAGGATAAAATTAAAGGAGGTGGAAAGCATGAAGAGGAATATACCAAGCTTTGTCCTCCTATTCTGAAGTCAGTCAGTAGTCCTTCTTATCGACATGAGTCTTTAGACTATTGCGGACGATTCCTTTTAAGTTCTTATTCTGGAAAAGACGATGTTTTCACGACTTTTCATACAGGTTTTGGAGAAGGGGGTCAACATTACAGGGTTCACAAACTTCAGCTACCGGTAGGTCAAAATGATAGCTTCCAGCCTGTTTATGAGCTTTCCTATCGTCCTCCTATTGCAGGCCATAGAGAAGGAACAACAACAGTCAAAAACAGTGATGGAACGTCTATTGTCTATCATTTCTCAAAAAACCTCCTAACAACTCTCATTCAATATTTTGGACAAGATGGAGGGCTTAAGAAAGAAAAGGTCTTTTCTTGGAATGATAAGAATTGGCTGAAAGTTCTTGAAATGAGAGATGCCCAGAAAAATATTCTCTACAGAAAATCGTTTGAATACGATCGCTTTGGCAACCCAATCCTGGAGACATTTACTGGAGATCTAACAGGAGAGGGAAATCAAGAGACCTTTACAACCAAAAGAGCCTTTTCTGAAGATGGAAGAAATCTCCTTTTGAAGGAAGAGACTGAAGACGGAAAAGTTATCTGTTTCTCCTATCTTCCTAATACCGATCTTGTCACTTCCAAGCTAACAAAAGATAGTGATCGGATCATTTTGCGAGAATTTTCCGTGTATGATGACTGCAATAATCTCGTGCAAGCCATTTCTGATGATGGGGCCAGTGAGGATAGAGACAACTTATCCCATGTCACTCAGCGAACCCTCAAGACTTATACTTTACGTGGGTCAGCGCCTTTTCTTCACATGCCTGAATGGATTGAAGAGACTTACTGGGAAAACGGAACCGAAAAACCTTTAAAAAAGAGCCATCTGGTCTACGACCAGCACGGCAATATTGCTCAAGAGGAAGTCTATGATGCAGAAGGCAAGCATGCCTATACCATCTGCAAAACTTATAATGAGCGAGGAGATGTTCTTACAGAAACCAACTGTTTAGGACAACAGGCCGTTTATACCTATGATGCAAGGGGGCGCTCCGAGACAGCTACCAACTTTTCCAACAGAATCCAGAAGACTTTCCATCATGATACAAAGGGGCGCCTGCGTGAGCTAACGGAAAAAGGGGATGATGGGATTGTCCATGTTGTCTCTTCAGATTATGATTTTCACGATCGTCAGATTCATAAGAAAGATCTGTTCTCTAATAGTACACAATATACGTACGACCCTCTTATCAGCGAAGTTATCAAGACAGATTTCCCTTCGGTTGCTTCTGTAGATGGGCGTGCTGTCCCTGTTACAACAGCATCAAGTTACGATCCTTTTGGGCGAGAGCTCACTAAAACAGATCCTAATGGGAATGTGACTACCTATCGGTATAACGCTTATGGATCACAAAGTGAAGTCCTTCATCCCAATGGAGGTAAAGAACACTTTAGATATTCAAAAAATGGAAAGCTCGTCAGCCATACTGATGCAGATGGTCTTACCACTCATTACAAGAATGATATTTTAGGTAGAGTCCTTTCAAAAATCTACGTCTCAGCTGATGGGACTGCTCTTGCTGAAGAAACCTTCACATACAACGGCTTTAATGTCCTCACAGAAACCAATAAAGAAGGGAATCTCAAAAAGCTTGTCTATGACGGAGCTGGAAGGAAAATTCGAGACGAGTTCTGCGGACAGGCAACTGATTTTAGCTATGATTCTCTGGGCTATCTTGCGACTAATTGCAAACATAATGGAGATAATACTCTTTTAATCCACTACAAGAGAGATTTAGAGGCACAAGTTCTCGAAGAACATAAGACAGACACTTCTGGCCGCACTCTTTATAAAATCAATTACTCCTACGACAGCGATGGGAATCGAGAAACCATCACCAAATATATCAATGGAAAAGAAGCTGTAGAGGTTTTTACCTATGATTCTTTCTGTAGGTTGATTGAAGAGAAAGATGCAATGGGAAACGCGACTCGAACACTTTATGATGAAAATCACACGAATGCACTCGGTCAAAAAGTGTTGCAAAGGGCGATAACAGATCCTCGCCATGTTACAACTCTTGAAACTAAAGATGCGTTATCTCGAACTGCAAAGAAAGAGATCTTGGGTCCTCAAAAAGCAATCATTTCCTGCCAGGATATGACGTATGATCCCCAAGGCAATCTCTTATATCGTAGAGACCATGTCTATGAAAATGGGCGTTTTTTAAGTACTCAAACGATTAAATATACCTATACACCAGACAATCGGATAGCGAGCTTAACAAGGGCATTCGGAACGAAAGATGCAAGAACGACAATTTATACCCATTTACCTTCTGGAAAGATAGCCACTAAAACTCTTCCAGATGGCGTGACACTTAACTTTAGCTATCACCCGCTTGGCTTTATGAGTCGCTTAGACTCTTCGGACGGCAAGATCCACTATGCGTTTGAATACGATCTGATGGGGCACCTCAAATACGCGTCTGACGAGAATCAAAATATTGTCATTTATCGAAAAATTGACCCTTTTGGGAATGTGCTTCAAGAGACATTTCCTCATGGGCTTGAGGTTAAAAAAGATTACGACGACTTTAATCGTCTTGTCTCTTTAAGAATGGGTAGCCAAGGAGAAGTTCTTTATACCTATGACTCCCTATTTTTACGAACTGTCGCAAGGACTTCTTCTAGAGGAGACGTGCTCTATGAGCATACCTACGAAGATTACGATAAGGATGGTAATCTAGTTTCAGAAAACCTAATCGGGAATTTGGGCCAGATTACACATGCGACCGATATTAGAGGACAAAAAACGTTCATTTCTAGCCCCTATTTTTCAGAAGAGTGTGCATATGATGAGGTGGGAAATCTGGTTAGCAATATTATCGATAGAGCAGAGAGTCGTTATTCCTATGATGGTCTCTCTCAACTCTCTTCTGAGAAAAGTAGAAACCATTCTTTAACCTATGTTCATGACTCGCTTTACAATAGAACCCAAAAAAATGGCATAATTCATGAGGTTAATGAGCTCAATGAGCTGTTATCACTTGAAAATGGTCATTGCGCATATGATCTCAACGGGAATCAAATCTTAAGACAAACCCCTTCTGAAACTTTCCGCTTCGCCTATGACCCTCTTCATCGGTTGGTAGAGGCGACTTCTGAGAAACAAAAGATCAGCTTTGTCTACGACCCACTTGGGAGACGCTTAAGTAAGGCAGTCTTTAATAGGTCTGCTAACAGCTGGAAAGAGATGAGTCATGAGTATTATCTTTACCATGGACAAAATGAGATCGGAGCGTTTACTTCTCCCAATGAACCAATAAATTTGAGAGTTTTGGGGCTAGCTAAATACAAAGATTGCCATGCGACGGTGGGAGTTGAGATAGAAGGCCAAATTGCCGCTCCAATCATCGATGTTCAGGGCAATATTAGGCGCCTGATTGATTTAGATTCAAAGGCAGTTGCAAGTCAATATGACTTTACGGCATTTGGAGAAGAGCGACAAGTAAACTCGGATCCTACCTTGTTTAACCCATGGCGTTTTGCTTCAAAACGTTTTGATCCAGAGCTTGGGCTTATCTATTTTGGGAAACGGTACTACGATCCTCTATTAGGACGGTGGCTGACAACAGATCCGGCAGGATTTGCAGATAGTTCTAATCTCTATCAATATGTTTTCAATAATCCCTTTCGATATAGAGATCCAGATGGAAAATTCGTTATAGCTCTTCCTTTATTGGCACTGACTTGGAAGGTCGTAGCTGTTGCGGCAGTAACCGCATATGTAGCCTATGAACTTGAGCATCAACATCAACGCTCAACCAGTTCATTTGCGAGAAGCTTTAATTCAGCTGTTCATCAAGTCGTTCAGAATATCGGAGGTGTTTCTCAATACGCAGCAAATCAATTGTCCATGGAGAAAAAGCAAATTGATACACGGTTGCCTGATAGCCCAGATGAACTATTGGACGATCTCAACTGGGAGGAAACTTCTCACCCAGAGGCTAAAGAACATGGGCATCGAACTTTTGAAAACACAAAGACTGGAGAAAAAATTCGATACGATGAAGCCAAGTCAGGAACAACCGGACATAAAGCACAAGATCATTGGCATCGGCATAATCCTGATTCAAAAGGAGATATTGATAAATATTTAGATGCTAAAGGAAATCCTGTTCCGGATGGTCACCCAGATTCACATTTATACCCTAGGTAAGGAGCTGATATATGAATTTATCAAAATATACTGGTTACTTTCATGACGGCAGTTTAGTCAATTTCAAGCATATGGGAAATAAGATCGAAATTTCGATGTTAAGTGCGGATATAATACCTGAACACATGATAGAAAACATGCCTCCTTTAAATAAAAATAGAATTTCAGGAAAACTTTATTTAGAAGGAGTAAAAGAAATCAAAATAAATAAGAAACCTTTTACGGGCATCTTAAAAAAGACGTATGACAGTGGTAGTGTTTTAGACTTTGAAGTTTCCGGTCATAAAGTGTTTTTAGGCATCGAATGGACAGATTATCCCCCTAAGCCAAGAAAATCTGATTTTTCTGCAATCGAGATAGAAGCTGAAAAAATTCGTTGGGAGAATATTCTTGATCTTTCTGACGACTAGGCGGTGTCTTCAAAACATTATCCATACTAGTGTCTAATTGCATAAATTCATAATCGTATTTTTAAGCTGAGCTCCCTTTACTTCTTGTTTTCTCCAGATAAAAGGTTTCGCCCCTTGATGGTAAACTTCAATAAACTCTTCGATCTTCTCCCTCAGGGATTCTTTGTTTTCAAAGCTTCCATTTTTTAACACTTTTCTAGATAAAATTCCGAACCATATTTCAACTTGATTTAACCAACTTGCCGATGTCGGCGTAAAATGAAAAAACACATTGGGATGTTTTGCTAGCCAGTCATCGTTACGTTTGTGGGTGCAATAGTTGTCCAAAATAATATGCACTTTTTGATCGGGATCCACTTCTTCTACAACCCTATCTAAAAATACTTGAAAATCGGGTCGCTTTTTTTGATGTGTCGTCTGTGTTTTTACAACCCCTGTTGCCACTGTTAATGCAGCAAATAAATTTAAGACCCCATGTCTTTTGTAGGTGCTTTTCATCCCCTGCACAATTTTCCCACTGGATGTCTCCACATATCCTTTTTTACGTTCGATGGCTTGGATACTCGCTTTTTCATCCACACATATGACCAGAGCGTTTTCGGGAGGATTTAAATAAAGCCCTATGATGTCGGCCGACTTTTTTGTAAATTCTTTGTCGGTACTAACACACCAACTTCTGCACCGTTGTAATTGAATCCCTTCCTTGCGAAGAATACGCCAAACGGCATCATCGGATGCTCCCACGGCTTTCGCCAGAGTCTTTCCATCCCAGGTAGATGGGCCTTTAGGAGCGGGTCCCTCGAGGGCACGAAGAATAGTTATTCTTAGATTCACGCCATATTTCTTTGGCTTTCCTGTTCTAGGCCTGTCTGAAAGCCCTTTTGCTCCTTTAACAGAAAATCTCTCTCTCCATTTTGCTACAGTAAACCTGCTCACTTTCAGCTCTGCTGCAACTTCAAGGTTGGTCTTACCTTGAAGACAGCAAAGTATGATTTTAGCTCGATCATGCAAACGTCTTTCTACTTTTCCTCCATTGGCCCACTTTTCTAATTGCCGTTGTTCTTCTTCTGTGCAATTTAGCTTCACCGCTACCCTCGACATTTTTCCTCCAAAGGTTAAATGCCGAGCATTATGTTAGTAAACTCAA
>DAIDHO010000031.1 GCA_027459675.1 Parachlamydiales bacterium
CAAGGGGAAAGTCGCATGACTAAAAAACCATCCCCTCAAAAGCCAAAAAACTCCTACTTCTCAAGCTTGACAAATGGGTTGCACTACAATCTCCCCCTGTACTGGACAAAAAATAAATTCATAGAGCGTAACCCGCTGGTTCTAAACACGTAAAACACAAAAGTAGCTGCCCAAATTTTCTAAGAACCCACCTCTGTATCCGACTCATCCCAAATGTTCTTTTTAGTACTTTTTGTACAAACACAGTCCGGGGAATGAGGTTTTAAGTTTTTTTCAGAATAGGTTGTGTCAGAATCTAACTTTAAGGCCCGGAAATTTTTGTATAGAAGTACTATGCCTCGAATTGTTTCACAAACCCTACGATTATCCGCAGTTAAGAAGAGTGAATCGAATGACTTAGCCGCTTGATCAAAGAGATTAAACAATACACTACAGATATTTGGAGTAATTAATTGCATTTGAGTGAGCCAGTATTTTAACTTCTTTTTAAAAAAATCGGAAGTGAGAGATTTAAAGTGCCGACATGTGGCCCCTAGATTACTAAGATTTCTTACATCCTTTAAGCTTATATAATTTTTTTTCTCTATAATTGATTCCATTATTTGGAATTGCATATCTTTGCATAGATTAGAAATATTTGTATTATTTGTTACTGTCATAATTTCTCCTATTATTAAAAATTATAAAATAAATTATATACATATATAATAATATTTTCAATAAAAATGTAATTAAAAATAACAATTCCCGTTAAAAAATTTCGCAGATAGGTAAGCTCTTAGGAATTAAGCAGTTAAATAATCTTGAGACCGTTGCGTAATGGTTTGACACCGAGCTGACGACAGAGGCTTCTAGAGGAATTAGTGCCTTTCCTCCCTGTTGTTTGATGAGATCTCGTATATCCCCACTGTCATAGGCCCCATCTGCAACCACCCCTTTCACTTGGCGATTTAACTGTGTAAAAAGAAAAGGGAATTCTGTAGGATCTCCCCCTATACTGGACAAAAAATAAATTCATAGAGCGTAACCCGCTGGTTCTAAACACGTAAAACACAAAAGTAGCTGCCTAAATTTTCTAAGAACCCACCTCTGTATATGATCCTGAATATTCCCCATTCGATATGCCCAGCAGAAAGCGATCGCAAGCACAAATACCACCTTCTCAATCTTATCTGGATCGGGGATGTGAGTCTCCTCCATTCGAAATCCACGGGTCTTCAAACAACCGAACATCGTTTCGATTTCCCAACGCCTCCTATACATCCCCAGAGGATCCTCGAATTTGATCCATCCATAAGCCGGTTGGGTGTTATGGGTTGGATGCACACCATCCATGAAGCAAATCGTTTCATCCAAAGGCAGGTTCTGTTTTAGCTTCTCGTATTCAGCTATCCAGGCTCTTTGCTGCTCTTCGTTTGCCTTATCAGGGACAACAGCTGGCTTTTTATAGGAAAAGCCATGCCGTTTAAGCCAGTTTCTTAGGCCGTGAATAGTATAGACAATATTCCAGTTTGATTTGACGTAGGCTGCAATATCTTTGACGAAAAGATAGGTATACTTTTGAAGATGTTCTTCAAGTTGACATGATTGTTCGGCCGATCCTCCGCCCTCAGGCTTTAATTTTTTGGCCTCTCTATAGTCGGTAATGTGTTGACTTATCGCATCGTCGGAGATTAACAAAGATTCTGCGATTTGTGGGATAGTCCATCCTTTATCGCGGAGCATACGGCCTTAATCCGGTCGCATACCCATCTGTCCCGTTCAATTTTGTGCTGTAGTCTAAGTTGTCTCCGTTCGCTGTCAGTTAAATAACTCATGCTCAACACCTTGCCTGTCAAGCACATTTTCTATCAAGCCGATTTTTCACTCACGAACGGTATATGTCACTTTTTGTAGATAAAATTTAATTTATTTTTCGTACCATTAAGAGGTAAGATTGGCTTAAAGCTTTTTTGACATCATCAAAAGACTTTCCGTCGGAGATCTTATCATCGTCACATAAAAACCACGAATTTCCATTTTTCACATGGCAGGTATAGTGTCCATTTTGTGGATTATCTCCATGATGGTTAATAAATCCTCCCACTTCATACATTGAACTATTAACTTCGAATTTTTCTGGAATTTCAACTCCGGTCTCGACTTTGCTGGTCTGTCCAGTATTTTTATTATATAGGTAACGTAAAAAATGGAAGAATAGAGTAGGAGGTTTGTTTTGTAGCTTGTAGGTGGTTTGCAAACAAGGGACTTGAAAAACCTGGGTTCCCTGAGAATAGAAGAGTTGATCTTCTGATTCCTGCGTACTAAAAGCGCTCCAGCAATCAAACAAAGTAGGCTTCTCATGAGGCGGAATTGGCAATTGAATGGTTGGAGAAGAAGTTTTAGTATTAAGGACATCTTCAAGAGGGCTATACTCTTTAAGGTTCTTTCCTGACATCTCTTGAGCTTTCTCTCCGTTTATTGTCTTTGTGATTGTAAGTAAAGGAAGTTTGTCATTCAGATTAAAGGCGTCAAGGAAATGGGTGAGGGCTTCCTGAACATCCTCTTGAGAGTCAGTGCTGAGTTTTAAAGGTACTCTCAGAGCATGACTAGAAGGGAGCTTGTTTCCTTCGAGATACTGCAAAATAAAGCTCAAAAAGGTGTTGCAGATAGGATCATTATTATTTTGCCCACTAATCAGTAAGTTGAAGAGAGGGCTGTAGATGAGAAGTTGGAGCATAGCATTCATAAAGCAATCATTTTTTCTATTGGTGATGCCCATCGGCTTATTTGGAGGATTTTTTTTACTGATTTCATCCACAATTGATTTGATAGCCTTACTGGAATCAAGTGGCGAGATCTTCACTTCGCTAGTATAAAAATATGACATTCCTCGTTTAACGATAAGGGTGAAATGGTCCTCTTTTTTGGGTTTTAATGTTTGATCAGGTTGATTGACATCGTAGATGATGAGAGAAGTTCCACTCAAGGCAGCAGCTTGTATTACAATAGGTTCGGTAACATCAAAAGTTGAATCGACTAACCCATTATTATTGTTCGTCATTTGATAGAAGATTCTTTGAGCAAGGTAGGAATCCTTTTGACCCATAAGAGTGGTAAAGACCTCTTTTAAAGTCTTTGGATTTTTACGATAAAAGTAATCTTTTCCCAGGTAAGTTATTTTTGCCGTTCCAAAAAAGTCATAGCTTCCTGCTTGCGGGTTAACAACATTAAAAAGCGCTTTCAATGCTTTAGGGCCTGGCCGCTCAAGTTGTTGAATTTGTAATTTGAAATCCTTGTTTTTTAAATCCCTTTTAAGCTTTATCAATTCCATTTTTGCAATCAAGGAATCAAATTGCGAAAGCATTCTACACAGAACCTTATAGACAGCGTTAGGATCAAAACAGAGGAGAGTTTTTACAAATACTTCTTCAGATACTTTTGTGAAATAATCTGTTGTCCCTTCGGAACTTAAGTAGCCTATTTGTTGCAAAACATCCAATAAAGCTTTTTTGGCATTTGTATCCTTTATCTCCACCTGTTGAAAGAATGCTTCTTTGGTTTTATATTTTATAAGTCCCTGCCAAACTTTTTTTGCAAAAGGTTCAAAGGCGCTTTTAAAAGGTTCTGTTGTACTCCTAATAAAATGGTCCGTAATTTTGTAATACTGATCGAGATATCCCATCGCAATAAGGAGATGTCTAAGAAGAGTTGCATCAGTTTCATTTTGATGGTTTGTGGTGGGTTTGAGGATGTCTAATTGGATGAGTGCTTGCGGAATTAACTCATTCTCCAACCGTCGATCTTCCTGATTAGTATCCAAAAAGGCGTAGACAAAGACAAGTTCTCTAGTGCGAAAAAGCTGGACAAATTCCTCTTTCGACAGCTGTTTTAAATCCTTAATCAATTTTTTTCGAAATACACTTGTTGCTTTCGTGGAAATAGCAGTCTCATACAGGTTTTCCAAAATTTCCTTTCCACTATCGTTTTTTCGGGCTGCATCAATCGTTTCTGCTGCCACGCGGATTTGAGTACAAGCAATTCCAGTGCTTGTGCCAAATCCTTCCTTAATCGCGTAGAGATAAAGCTTTTTTTCATCCCCAAAATACAGGAGGTCGAAGAGTTCTACTTTGTCTCTTATTCCTGGGAAGACTTGATCACAAACAAGATAACCTCGCTTTCCTAAAAACAGACGGCTATAGTTTTCTTCATCCATCAGAAGACAAAACTCTTTGTGTTTAGCTTGGAAGAACTCTTGAACAGGCGTAGAAAGTACTATTCCTGTTGGAAGAGGTCCTTGAAAAACATAGCGACTTGAAGCAGCAGGATTCAATTTATGCGCTGTTTTTAGCCACTCAAGGCCCTTAGTTTTATGCCCTTTTAAAATCAGGGATAATGACTCTTCAGATACAGTGACTAGTGTTCTAAGTAATTCAGATAATTTTGGTAAATTTTTAGTAATGTACTTGGGTGCAGATTTTGGCATCTCCAAGAGGGTTAAATCAGCCAGTTGAACACTTCCGTCCTTTGCAACAGGAGCGACAGACCCTTCTCGTTTTTGCAGAGGTGCTATGACTGGAAAAACGTTTTTGAGAGAAGCAAATACCTTAGCATAATTTTTAGGAAACAATTCTTTAAGATCGTCCTCTTTTACTGCCTTGCCGTGGTTATCCTTTAGCCAGTTGCTAAGTTCATCCCACTTTTTTTTAAGCGATTTTATCATCTTTAAATCTTGGTTATGAAGAATCGCCCGGGTCAGGTAAGAGACAAGCACTTTTCCTGTGGAATCGACAAATTGAAAGGTTTGTTTTTGGAGAGCAGTCATGGCTTTATCGAAATCGTATACTGAAACCTTTTGAGGGATGTCGACTCTGGAAAATGAGACCCAATCTTCTTTTGAAATCCATGGATCTCGTAGAATGTGGTCTCCAGGTTCTGTTATTCGAGCAAGGGTATCTTGGACGACAGCTCGAAATGCTGTTTCAGTTGTAGCCAAATGTTGCCCAAGAGCTCTGAGCCACACTCCACCTACTCTAAAATAGGCATCCTCTTCTAGCACAAGTTCTCCTTGGATAAATTGTATGAGAGGATGATATTGACTGCCCAATCCATTGCAGCGCATGGAACTGTTAAGGATCACTTTTACAAAATCTGCGAGGGGTAAATCTTTGTAGAGGGTCTGAAGTTCTAGGATAACTTGGTGAAGTGTAGGACGATAACTCCAGGGGACGTGGTAGTCATAACCCTTAAAAGACATTTGAAGCTTGAACTCCGTTGAACGGTGATATTCACGGTATCTACGGTGGGAAAGATAAAGAGTGGTTGAAAAATTGTCCTGTGTCACTGCTTTCCACAAGATATCGATCAGGAGTTGATCCAGGATGTTTTGCTGCTTGGAGTTGATTCTTTGAATGTTGGCAAATACCTGAAAGCTAGGATCATCCTCTTCTAAGGTACCATCACTCTTGTAGGTCGGATTTCCTCGCCTGATATCAAGAAGATGGGGAAGGATAGAAACGTACTGCTCGAAAGTAAGAGCAGAACCAATTCGAATCATCCCTTCACCTATATGCATCCCAATCTGTTTTGAATCAGCAAGTTTAAGAAGAGACGAAAGAGAACATCCAGCTCGCAATTCAGAATCAAAATTTCTATAGAGAACCCAAAGGCTTTCGTACTCGTGGGCCTTCAGCTCATAGGGTTTTTTGTAGTAGCTCGTCGATGCTTCTTTCGGCCCCACGAGTGGGACGATCTCCTTTTTAGAGCAGCTGGGTTCTACTAAGCGAAAAGCGATTCTTGTGGGAAAGGCGTAGTCACAATAAGGGCGGATGAGGTGAAAGGCTTGGCTGGAAGTAAGAGTAAAGAGGGCCCAAACTGTTTGTGTTTTACTCTCTATTTGTTTTTGCTTAACCTGGCTTATAGAGAAATAGACAAAAAATGCGAAATGAAAATTTACATCTTGATAAGTTTCGATGCGGTCTCCAGTGAGACCCTTAAGAAATTTCGCTGGTGGAGAATCGTTTATCCTTTTCGAGTAGTAAGCAATCAAAAAGCAGTCTTGGTTATCTTTGCGATTCCACTGCGGCGTTTCGACTCTCTCAAAAATATGATCTTTCTTTGGCCCTTCAGCTTTTTTCGAGTTATATGCGAGAACAAGAAGTTCAACAAATTTAACGGGATTTTCTGTCGCTTTAATCTCTTCGATTTGGGCGTATTTTGAGATCAGATGGATCGCAAGATCAAGATTAGGTATCGTCGTTTTTAAAACCATATTCTTTGTAGATAAGGATGATATGGAATGAAAGAAAATATTTCAATTCTGTTCCTGGTTTAGTTCTATTTTTGGCCTATCAGGATCATAGGCATAGGCAACCAGCCTCTCTTTAAGAGAGGAGTAGCACAAGAGCAAGAGGAGCCCAGAAAAACCGCGCTCCTCTTAAGAACAACTTACGAAAGATGCTTGTTAACGAGTTTTGTCATCTCAAACATGTTAACAGTTTTTTTGCCGCCAAACACTTTTAAAAGTTTGTCATCAGCAACGATGTTACGCTTATTTTTTGGATCTTGGCATCGTTTTGCTTTAATATAAGCCCAAAGTTTTTTTGTCACTTCCGTGCGGGGTAGAGGTCCGGGTCCTACTACTGCTTTGAGATCTTCGCTCAAACGCATAGGCTGCATGAATTTGGATTGTTTCTTTGCCATTTCCAACTCCTTATGTATGTGTGGCTCACTATCACCCCGATCCTTTCGAGGTAGTAGTTTTAATGAGGTTCTTTATTTTCCTCGTATGACTCTTGTAACTGTCTTGGGGAATTATAGTCAAAAAAAATCATCTAATATCCCCTTTTTTTCTGTACTCCGTACTTAGGCTTGCCTTTTTCCTCCCAATCGAGTATGCATGGAATCCACATGCTTTACGAACTTGCCCACAAGCTTGCAACCTGTATCACTCCTAGAGAGAAAATTAATTTTTTAAAGGAGCATCCCACTGTAGAGAAATTTTTTTCTCAGGAGGGAGAGGCTGCTTCCTTGATAGAAAACCTTCAAGAAATGCAAGAACTTGTGCTTTATTCCGTGGTGGCAGCAGGTCAAGGAGAAAGGCTTCTGACAAAGGCTAAATCAAAAAATGTCTTGCATCTGATTGATCAGTTGGTAGAAGTAGAGAAGTTTTATTCTTCGATGGGAGGATTGATTGGGTATCATGCGCGTATGCTGGAGCTTTTAAATAAGAAAGAGTCCAAAGGCCCTTACAAAAGCCGCTACCTAGCACCTGAAGGAATCTCAATTGAAGAAAAAAGTGCTCAATGGGCTATTCAAGGAATTGAGACACTCTCTCAAATGGCGGAGCTCTATCCTCTGGGAGGAGCTGCCGATCGCCTCCGGCTCTATGATGAGAAGACAAATCATCCACTTCCTGCAGCACGCCTTCCATTTCTAGGGAAGAGTTTGCTAGAAGGGTTGATCCAAGATTTGCAATCACGCGAATATTTGTACTATAAATTATTCCAAGTCCAGCTCACCACACCCGTTGCAATCATGACTTCTCATGAAAAAAACAACCACGAACACATCCTAGAGATCTGCGAGGAAGCAGGTTGGTTTGGAAGACCCAGGGAGATGTTTCGTCTATTTTGCCAGCCTCTTGTGCCGACCATCAATCGAGAAGGATCTTGGTGTTTGCAAGGACCTCAGCAACTTCTCATGAAACCAGGGGGACATGGAGTTCTTTGGCGCCTGGCACAAGAAGAAGGAGTGTTGAGTTGGCTGCTCGGCTTAGGGCGCAAAAAAGCTTTAATCCGCCAAGTGAATAATCCAGTGGCGAACACAGACGGCGGATTGCTGAGTTTTACAGGGATCGGATGCCATGGAGATAAGCGGTTTGGGTTTGCTTCGTGCCCACGGCAAGTCAAGGCCTCAGAAGGGGTGAATGTCCTTATTGAAACTTCAACGGAGCAAGGGTTTAAATACTCTCTAACCAACATTGAGTATTGCGATTTTAAAAAATTTGGAATTCACGATACCCCTGAACATCCAGGAAGCCCTTATTCGAAATTTCCCTCCAATACAAATATCTTATTTGTCGATATCGCAGCCATTGCGGATGCTGTGAAAAAGTGTCCCATTCCAGGGATGTTAGTGAACATGAAAAAAATCACCTACAGAACGGCCGAAGGAATCAAAAAAGAAGAAGAGGCCGCAAGACTTGAATCTACCATGCAAAATATTGCCGATTTTATGGAGGAAATATTCCATAAACCTCTAAAAGAGGGAGAGCGCGATGTCCTTCAGACCTACCTTACCTATAACCATCGCAGAAAAACGATTTCGGCTGTGAAAAGAGAGTTCACTTTAGGTTCTTCACTTCTTGAGACACCTGAAGGATGCTTTTTAGATATTCTTCAAAATATGCGAGATGTTTTAGTCAATGCCTGTCATGTCCAAGTACCCCCCGTGAGCGATCCACTTCAGTTTTTTGAAAAAGGTCCCTCTTTCATCTTTCTTTACCATCCGTCTTTAGGTCCTCTTTATTCCATCATTGGACAAAAATGGAGAGGAGGCAAGCTTTATGCGGGGAGCGAAGTGCAACTTCAAATCAGTGAGATCGATTTTGAAAACGTCATGATCGATGGGAGTCTCTTCATTCAAGCGGAATCTGTCATGGGTCATGTGGATGGGGAGGGGTGTTTGATTTATTCAGAGAAAGTCGGCCGCTGTGTTTTGAAAAATGTAAGAGTCTCGAATAAAGGGATCGACCACGATCTGCCGAATGTCTACTGGAAAAATGAAATCGCTCGCCAAGAAATGTGTCACATTCTTCTGCGTGGGATGAGCGAATTTTACGCGGAAAATATCACCCTTACAGGAGATCATTTCATTGAGGTTCCCCATGGCATGCGCTGCTGTGCAGTGGAAAATCAAGGAAAGATCGAGTTTCATTTCGAGAAAATCGAAAAACCTTCCTGGCACTGGAGTTATCGAAGTTCTAAAGAGAGTGCAATTGAACTGTATAAAACAAAATAATCATCCTAAAAACAAGGTCCCAATCCCTTCATTTTCGCTTTCCTTTTACAACTAGACCTCTTTAACTAAAGGGCTGAACTTTAGTTTAAACCCTAACTCCGCCGCTCTTCACGTAATATTTTGCCAATAACATCAAGAGGTTCTTGATGTTATTGGCTTTTTTTG
>DAIDHO010000032.1 GCA_027459675.1 Parachlamydiales bacterium
TAGAGAGCTTCTGGGGTAAACCTCTTTTTCGATGGATCATTTTCCATAGGAAAATCGATTCATCGAGAAATGCTCAATTAATCCATTGACTTTATCCTCAATCGCTTATCGAGCTGGCCTTGCTTTATTAAGAAAAAATAATTTTTCTCTTTCTTAGAGATACGGAGGAGGTTTTAAGATTCAACTTTATTGGTCTATTTGAAAGAAGTAAGTCCACTTAAAGATGTATCAAAAATTTTAGGCCTCTTTTCCCAATCTTCCGCGCAAAGTTCCTCAGCTGTGTCTATTAATTGAGTTCCATGTAAAGGGGACCACTTCTTGGAGAGAAGAGGCTTTTTGCTTTAGCATTAGTAGTCGATCAAAACCGACTGCAACCCCCGCGCAGGGAGGAAGTCCTTTTGCTAAGGCCTCAAGGAAAAGTTCATCGATCGGAAGGACAGGTTTTTTAAGGAAAGCCCGCTGTTTAAGGTCTTCTTCAAAGCGCTCTCTTTGCTCAATGGGGTCGGTGAGTTCGTGGAATCCGTTGGCAAGTTCAAGACCATCGAAATAGATTTCATAACGCTCAGCCACCAGATGAGGACCTTCTTGTTTGAGGCGTGCAAGAGCAGCTTGGGAGCGGGGAAAATTTTCCACCACCACAACTCCTTGCATCCGAGGCTGAATTTTGAAGCTCATATGGTAGTCAAGAGATGTATCAAGGCTCCAAGTGGGATGCAGCTGTTTGGCTTTGATCTGAAAGGGATCAAAATTACAGTAGTGGAGGAAGAGATCGCGGTAAGAGAAATAGGTGACTTTTTGGGGACCTATGAAAAGCTCAATCAGCTGAAGAGTTTCTTGGATAAGTTCTTGGAGAGAAAAATCGATCCGGTACCATTCTAGCATGGTAAATTCTGGATTATGCTGTGCGCTCGATTCTCCTTCACGGAAGACATGGCAGAGTTGATAGATATCAATAGGGTGGGTGGCCAGTAGTCTTTTCATTCCATACTCTGGGGAGGTGTGCAAATAGCCTCTCTCTCCATTTGCAAAGTGAATGGTCATGACATCAATATGGGTAGTAATAGGAGCCGTTTTGCTTAAAATGGGGGTGTCGACTTCGAGGATATTTCTATCAGCAAAAAAAGCTCTCACAGCGGCTAACATAGCTGCGCGTGTTTTGAGAGTATCCAACGATAGAGCCTTAGACACGTGAGACGTATTCACCGGTGCGAGTATCGATTTTAATCCGATCTCCTTCTTCAACAAAGATGGGGACTTGAATTTTAGCTCCACTTTCGGTGATAGCAGGTTTTAACACACGACCTGACGTATCTCCACGAAGACCGGGCGCTGTTTCTGTGATTGTCATCTCCATAAAGGTGGGAGGGATGACATCAATAGGTTGTCCCTTATAGAAGACGATGGAATAGGCAAGCTCTTCCATGAGCCACTGCCTATTATCGCCCATTAAAGAAAGAGGAACTTGGATTTGATCAAACGTATTATCATCCATGAACGTGGCATAATCGGGATCTGTATAGAGAAGCCGCATTTTGGTTTCTTCTACATCGGCCAGGTCGATTTTTTCACCTGATTTAAATGTCCGTTCAATGACACGTCCTGTCATCAAATGTTTGAGTTTGGTCCGGTTAAAAGGTTGTCCTTTACCAGGTTTGACAAACTCGTTGCTCACCATCGTATAAGGTTGACCATCGATTTCGACTTTCATTCCTGCTTTAAATTCGTTTGTACTGACTTGTGCCATTTCAATTCCGGGTTAAAAACCTTCATTATGTCAAAAGGGCGTGTTTGGAGCAAAAAAAAGATGGGGCTGACCCAGGGTCCTGACTCCTAAAAAAGATTAGACCTAAGCTAAATTTCAGTCGATATGGACTTTAGCTTAAGCCAGAGGTCTATTTAAAGCAGGGCTAAAATATTTTTCTCTAACTCAGCAGGCGATTTAAAATGTTTTAGAGGAATGGTTTTTTTAACAGGGCCTCGGGGCATCCATTGTTCGATTTCAAGAATGTGAGAGTTGAACTTTAAAGAGGAGTACCGTTTTTGGGCAGCAGCTGCTCGAAGGCGGGTCATATGATACAGCCAAAGGACGGGGAGAGGAGGCATGCCAAAGCGGTCTTTGAGCTCATGGAAAATAGCATCGACTTCTTCTGGTGTGATCGTATCACCCAGGCGATGATACATTTCAAGGCGCAGGGATGTTTCAGGGATATAATCTTCAGGGAGGCGGGCATCATAAGGAAACTCCATTTTTGTCTCGAAAAAAAGAGGCTGCTGTTTTTTCTTCAGCGCTTCGACTGATCTTTTGAGAAGTTTACAGTAGAGATGAAATCCAATGGAGGAAACCTGGCCTGATTGTTGAACGCCGAGAATATCTCCCGCTCCTCGGATTTCTAGATCTCGCATGGCGATCTTCATTCCAGCCCCATAACCTTGAGCTTCGACAAGAGCATAAAGCCGCTTACGTGCCATTTCAGGCAGCTCTTTGAGCCGTGGGATTAAAAAGTAGGCATATGCGGGTCGATTCCATCGTCCCACACGTCCCCGCATTTGATACAGATCCGAAAGGCCAAATTGATCAGCGCGGTCAATGAGAATAGTATTGGCATTGGGGATATCTATTCCATTTTCAATAATGGTGGTTGCTACCAAAACATCGGCTTCCCCTTTTTTAAATGCATAGAAAACCGTATCGAGCTCATCGCCTGTCATTTGTCCATGTCCTACTAAGATTTTTGCTTGAGGCAAGAGCTTCTTTAATTCGTTGGCGACCTGATCGATCGATTCGACGCGGTTATGAATAAAGTAAACTTGTCCTTCGCGCGCAAGCTCCCGGAGCATGGCACCGCCCACGACATGAGGGTCTCGTTCGGCAAGGATGGTTTTAACCGGGAGGCGGTCTTGAGGGGGGGTGTTAATAAGAGAAATATCTCGTGCGCCCAGAAGTGAAAGGTAAAGTGTTCGTGGAATCGGGGTTGCAGTCATGGTAAGACAATCTACGCCTGTTTTAAGTGCTTTAAGGTGTTCTTTAGAGCGGACTCCAAACCGTTGTTCTTCGTCGATGATAATAAGTCCTAGATCTTTAAAGGAGACATCCTTGGAAAGAAGCCTGTGTGTGCCGATGAGAATATCCACTTTACCTGCTTTCACGTCTTCAAGGATTTTTTGGGTTTCTTTTCCTGAGTGAAAGCGAGAGATAGCTTTAACGGTAATGGGATGGTTTTCCATCCGCTCGGTAAAAGTTTGGTGGTGTTGTAGCGCTAAGACAGTGGTAGGAACTAAAACGGCGACTTGTTTTTTTCCATCGGCAACGGCTTTAAAAGCAGCTCGCATGGCCACTTCTGTTTTTCCATATCCGACATCGCCACACAGCAGGCGATCCATCGCTTTGGGAGAACACATATCGTTTTTGATATCTAAAATCGCCCGGAGTTGGTCTTCGGTTTCAGGATAAGGAAATTCTTCTTCAAATTGCATGAGTTCAAAGCTATCAGGGGAAAATGTAAATCCTCCGTGCACCTGTCGCTCTGCATTTATCCTTAAAAGATCTTGGGCATATCCTACGATGGCTTGTTGCGCAGAGGCTTTTGTGCGTTGCCAATTTTTCGTTCCGAGAGTATGGAGGGTAGGCACTTCTTCTTGGCTTCCAATGTAGCGCGACACCAGATAGGCTTGGGAGACGGGGACGTACAATTTACTTTGACCTGCGTATTCAAGAAGTAGATATTCTGTTTCAATCCCTTGGTGGTTCGGTTTTTTTTCCATTCCTTGGTATTTTCCAATGCCGTGGTGGAAGTGGACCACGATATCTCCAGCGATCAACTCGTGGAAGTCGGAAGGGGGTGTATGGTACGTGTTTCTCCATCTTTCACGTCGTACTTTTTGCCGATGAGTGAGCTCTGTAATTGGAACGAGAGTGATAGTAGAGTCGATAAGTCCAAATCCATTCGAAAGATAACCTTTGGTAAAGTGAGGTTCTCGAATGTGGGGGAATTCTTTTCGAATCAGCTCTTGCTCTGCTTCATGTTCGCATAGGAAGCGAAGATCTAAATCCTTTCTTTCTAAATAAAGTGGAGTAAAAGGACTCCGCCAACGATGAGCTGCAAAAGGTCGTCCAAAACACTCAAAAGTAAGGGGTTGAAGAGGTTTTTTCCCTGAGTAAAAAGCTCTTCCCGTTTTTTTTACTAACTGCACCTCGGAAAGATCTTCTATCGGCTGATCACTCCAGAAAATCATGTGGAATTTTTGCATTTCATTGAGTAGATCGGGAAAGGGTATTATCATCTGACTTTTCATCCCCGGAAGCTCCTTGAGCGCTACCCATCGATCTTCGAGTTCCAGCAAATGATCAAAGACCAAGGTGCACTCTCCTAGATAAGAGAAGAGGGTCGTTGTTTTTTCTCCTAGAAGTTCTGCTTCTTGGGCATGAGAAAGAAAAAATTGTTTTACTTTCTTAATCGATTTTTGTCCGATAGGATCAAAAGATCGGATATTATCGATCGTATTTCCAAAAAATTCGAGACGGTACGGCTCAGGAGAGGTGACAGGGAAGAGATCGAGGATGCCTCCTCGAACAGAAAACTCGCCTTTGTCAGTCGTAACAGACGATCTTCGATAACCGAGTGCATGGAGAATCTGAGGAAGTTCATGAAAGGGAATCTCATCTCCTACGTGCCAGGTTTTACAAAGAGGTTGAAAAAGATCGGGCGCTGGCACTTTTTGCAAGAGGGCCTGTAAAGGACAGATAATCACAGAAGAGGTTCGACAGGTGAGAAGATGGTGTAAGATTTCGAGTCGCTTACCTACAATGTCAAGACTCGGAGGAATTTCCTCCCCTGGGAGCGTTTCCCAGGAAGGCAACTCAAAAACATTCTGGAGATTAAAAAAGGAAGCGTTATCAAGAATTTTATTCGAACGCATTTCTGCCGTTAAGACCAAAATATTTTTCCCGGATTTCTCTTGAAGGATTTTTAACAGAAGGGTTTTAGGCGCGTCCGTCAGCTCTTCGATGAGGAGAGAAGAGGTTGCACCGAGATTTTCACGGAAATAGTCTAAAGAGGGGCTACTTAAGTCCACGGACGATCTGATGGATTTTTACAAACATCGTTTCTAAATGCTGGGGCGCTTTTCCACCCGCCTGAGCTATCTCGGCTTTTCCACCGCCCGAGCCTTCGATTAAAGGAGTCGCTTCTTTTAAGATGGTAGCAGCGCTCCACCCCCGCTTTACTAGATCAGGGGTGAGTCTTAGAAGAACTTGACATTTCTCAGGGGTCCGTAACGCCACCACAATAACCCCTGTTTTGAGATGGTGTGCGATATCTTCAGAAAGAGGAGTAAGTTCGTCGGGTTCCACCGCTACAACAGCGCTTAAGAAAGGAGAAGGGTGCTCACGCGACGCCGACTTGACAAGCGCTGCAGCCATTTCTCGGAGGACTAGTTTGCGCGCAGCTTTGAGTTGCTGCTGCATTGTTTTCATATCGGCAATTTGGGTGTTAAGGCGTGCCTCTAGCATTTCCATTTCAGTACGTACAAATCGATCAGCTGCCTGCCCTGTGACGGCTTCAATGCGACGCACTCCTGCTGCAATACTTCCTTCTTTGACAATGCGGAAGTATCCAATTGTTCCCGTAGCAGAGGTGTGGGTTCCCCCGCATAGCTCTTTGGAAGATTCGATGTCGATGACGCGCACTTGAGCGCCATATTTATCTCCAAAAAATTGTTTAATCTCTGTTTTTTTCTGCGCTTCTTCATAAGGAATTTCATAGGCTTTCACAGGCGTGTTGGCGCGGATTTTTTCGTTCACAACATCTTCCACTTGTTGAATTTCTTCCTTGGAGAGGGGCTTATGATGGCTAAAGTCGAACCGGAGGCGGTCCGCTGTTACAAGCGACCCTGCTTGACGTAAATGGCTTCCCAACACATGTACAAGCGCCCAGTGGAGAAGGTGGGTCGCCGTGTGATTGTTTTGGATCTCATGTCGACGGCTCGCTTCTACCTGGACATGGACCTTATCCCCCCTCTGCAGCACGCCGTGGTCACAGTGGACTTCATGGATAATGACTCCTGTGTAAGGAGATTGGCAGTCGGTCACCGTGAGTTGGGATTTTGGATTAGAGATGCATCCCTGATCGCCTATTTGACCTCCTTTCTCTGGATAAAAAGGAGTTTTATCGAGCACCACAATCCCTTTTTGGCCTGCGTGAATTTCATGTACTTTGTTGTCTTCTATAAAAATTGCTTCAACAGTGGCCGAGGAGCTCAAGTCTGTATAACCCACAAATTGAGTAGTCCTCAGCTCTTTATAAACATTTTCTTCCACAACTGGAGCTTCACTCACATGGGCAGCTTTCGATTTTTCCCGGGCTTGTTTTTCTAGAAGTTGATACGCTTCTAAATTTACAGAAAGTTGTGAATCTTTTGCGATGAGTAAAACTTCCTCTAGCGGAAGGCCATAGGTATCTTTTAGCTTAAAAGCTTCTTCTCCTGTGATCTCTTTGGTAGAGCGGTGCTCTGCCGTACTAATGATAGATGACAAAATATTTCCACCTCTTTTGAGGGTACGTAAGAATGCCTCTTCTTCCCGCGTAAGGGTTTCTTCGATCCTTTTTTGCGCTGATTTGAGCTCGGGATAATCTTCTCCCATGATCTGAATGACTCGAGGATATACCTCGGCTAAGAAGGGGTCTTGCATCCCTAAAAGTCGCCCATAACGGACCGCTCTTCGAAGGAGTTTTCGAAGCACATAACCAATCTCGATATTACTGGGCTGGGCCCCATCTGCAATGGCAAATGCCAGCGACCGGATATGATCGGCAATCACATGGAAAGCAGGAGCAAGCGTTAAATTGCTCTTGTCATACGATTGACCAGAAACATGCTCGATTTGAGCAATGATGCTTCGAAGAATATCCGTTCCAAAAACATTTTCAACATCCATTTTTAATGACACTACGCGCTCAAGGCCGCTTCCCGTATCGATCGATTGCTTGGGGAGAGGAGACATTTTTCCATGCGCGTCTCGATTGAATTGCATGAAAACCAGGTTCCAAAACTCTAAATACCGCTCTCCTTTTGTATCATGTAAAAGGGTAGCAGCATCCCCAAATTGAGGCCCTCGATCAAAATAGAGCTCTGAGCAAGGGCCGCAAGGACCTGTGTCTCCCATTACCCAGAAATTGTCCTTCTCATCCATCCGGATAATACGGCTTTCTGGGACAATTTTTTTCCAAAGCTCGAATGTTTCATCATCCTCTCTAAAAATGGTAATCCAAATTCTGTCTGCTTCAAATTGGAAGACTTGCGTAGAAATATCCCACGCAAAACGGATGGCTTGTTCTTTAAAGTAATCCCCAAAGGAAAAATTGCCGAGCATCTCAAAGAATGTCAAATGGCGGCTTGTATGGCCTACATTATCTAGGTCGTTATGTTTGCCACCTACCCGGATGCATTTCTGAGAGGTGGCAGCTCTTAAATAATCTCTTTGACTTTTACCTAAAAAGACATCTTTAAATTGGTTCATTCCTGCATTGGTAAAAAGCAAGGTGGGATCTCCATGAGGTACAACCGACGAGGAGGGAATGATAGCATGTTTCTGTTCTTTAAAATATTTTAGAAAAGCTCTTCGAATCTCTTGAGATAACATGCTAGATCTCTATCCTTTAAAGGAGCTATCCTATCATGTAAGATGTCCTCTGGTCAATCTTCCACTCGATTTTTTTCATTAGGCCTCTTGAGTAACTAAAGGTATCTTAGCTTTTATGAGAATTTACCCTGAAAAACTCTTCGTTAAAACATTTGTGTGGCTCCTTTATTGTATTGATAGTTTCCCTAATAACTCATTTGTTTGCTCTACAGAAAAGCCTGGAGAAAGAGCCATTAGGGCTTGCTTTTATTGACTCTACCATCTTAAGTATCTTCCATATCTGCATCCAGGAGCTATTTAAAACACTCGATGAAAAAGGCTTTCAGCTCATCAACCGATTGCACTCCAATATTAAAAATAAACTCATGGATTTATGGGATACGCTGATCCTACATGAACCTATCCGCAAAGTAGCTTAAAATTTTTACTTATGTCATGGTGTTTTCCTCATAAAAATGAGGTAAAACATGCAAGGATTCCAAGGACTTAACCGTGAACAATGGAGGATGATCAGGCCTTTGTTCCCTAAGCCACCAAGTAACAAGTTTGGTAGGAAAGATCTCTCACCCAAAAAGGTAATGAACACAATTCTGTGGATACTAATTAAAGGAGCCAGATGAATAGATGTTCCAATAGGACCAAAATGGGCTGCTCGATCAACAGCTCATGAATGGTTGGGCTCTTGGCAAGAAACAGGTTTAATTGAGAAAGTATTGAGCTTGCTCATAGAAAAAGCCGACTCATTGAAGCTGACCGGTTTTGACCTTCTTAAAGTTGACGGTTTTTTCACAGGGGCGGGGAGGCGGAGAAGAAGTGGCGTACGGTTACAAGGGAAAGGGTGTCGCAAATCATTTGCTTGTAGATACCTTGGGGAATCCAATACTAGGGGGTGTCTTCAAAACATTATCCATACTAGAACACATGCAATCGTGACCATCCCTTTGAACATATCAACTGTTTTCTCATAACGTGTCGCAATACGTCTC
>DAIDHO010000033.1 GCA_027459675.1 Parachlamydiales bacterium
GCAGGAGAGTAAAGGAGTTTCTTTATTTTAGGCCTTTTTCTTCAAGTTCTCTCTTTAGAATTTTTCAACACAGCCATGCGATTGCCCTGTTTCAGCATAGCAACTACTATTATTTTTCTTCCCAGAACGTTATAATTTTTTCGTGGATCCTTATTTAAAATATAAATTAGTCATCGCCTATGATGGTAGCTGTTATGGAGGGTGGCAAGTGCAACCCACTACGACTTCCATTCAAGCGCTCATTGAAAGGGCGTTAAAAATAGTGCTGCGTCAAGAAGTTTCGGTTATTGCCTCTGGAAGAACCGATGCAGGTGTCCATGCTCGAGGACAAGTAGCCCACTTTAAAGCTCCGCCTGCGGATCTTCAGCTTCTTTTTCGGGCTCTGAACGGTATCTTGCCTAAAGATATCCGCATCCTTTCCGTTGAAAATGTTCCCCTGACCTTTCACGCTCGGTATGATGCCATTTCGAAAGAATACCACTATCATGTGCATCTAGAATGGGCCCTCGACCCTTTTAAACGGTTCTACGCCTACCATCACCCTTATCCACTTGATATCGAATTCCTCCAGCAAGCATGTCCCTATTTCATAGGAACACATGATTTCACTTCGTTTGCCAATGAGGCATCTAAGGGCAGTGCCGCAAAAAATCCCATCAGAACCTTAACACGTCTACAGTTGATCCGAGAGCCAGGGGGTTTTCGTTTAGAATTCGAAGGAGACGGATTTTTGTACAAAATGGTGCGTAATATCACTGGGACGCTTATTCAGGTGGGCAGAAAAAAGATCCAACCTCAAGAAATTCCTGCTCTCTTTGAAAAAAGAGATAGGAGGTACATGAGCATGGCAGCTCCCCCGCAAGGACTTTTTCTAATGAAAGTCCATTACAGTTCTAATTTCTCAAAAGAAGGAGCATAAATTCTCCCTTGCTCTACAGGTAGCTTTAACTGGGGATGTGAAGGAGAACAGATCAAAACGGCAGTTTCAACTCCGGCTCCTTTGAGCGCCTGGTATCCCCTCATAGAGTCTTCAAACCCAATCACTCGATCCTCTGGAGCTTTGAGCTCTCGCAGCGCAGTAAGATAACCGTCTGGAGCAGGTTTTGGATTCACATACGACTCACGTGTAAACCATCGAGGAATGGTTTGTAAGATAGGAATCCGAGATTTAATAGCTTCTGTGTGACGTGACGGTGAATTTGTTACAACACACCGCTTTTTACCCAGCTCAACTAGTTTTTCAAGGAGAGGCTCTACGCCTGGTAAGAGGAGGGATAAACCTTCTTCTTCTAGGAAGGTCTCGTAGAGTTTTTTCTTTTCTTCATAGAGCTTTTCCCACGATGTTTCAAAAAGCTGGGGGAAAAGAAGACGAAGTTCTCTACGAATTCCTTCCGACCCTACGTGCGCGATCTCGAAAAACTGCCCCATCGTCCATGGCAGCGTATACCCTTTTTCTCTACAAAGCTGTTGGTAAGCTTTAAAATGGAGCTCTTCTGTATTGACCAACAGTCCATCAAAATCAAATAAAAATAAATCAAAGTTAGAGACCCACTGCATTCGACTGATCCTGTGCTTGTACGCCATGCCATGCCGCATGCTGAAATGGCTTGATCTGCAAAAATTTAGGGAGCTTCCGCTCCCTTTTTTGCCGATGACTGGACTCGAACCAGCACTCTATTGCTAGAAACAGATTTTGAGTCTATCGCGTCTACCAATTTCGCCACATCGGCAAAGGAAGTGCAATTATGACCTAAAATCGATTTAATACCAATCGTCCAAAATCTTTAACAAAATCTATAAAACAAAGCAAAAATGTGCTGAGGCTGGGCTCATTTTTAGGATTCTTATTTTCCTTAAAAGTGGAGCAGGGCCTCCAAAAGTAAAAAATTTTTAATGAGAGGGAGAGGATCTGTGAATATCAAAAAAAAATTAACAGCATCCTTTTCATTGAATAGTGCCCAACTTTTAGGCATACTAAGTTTTTCTAAGGACTTTTCCATGAATGAAATAATTCAAAATCGAATGGTGAGTATTCATAATCGGCTTTTACACATGTGGAGGTATCTTTGACCTCGAACGCAAACAAAAAAGAATGGATGAGCTCCACGCTCTAATGGAAGCCCATTCCTTTTGGGAAGATCCAGCAGAGGCTCAAAAAGTGATTGCGGAAACAAATCTTTTAAAGGAATGGACCCTTCCTTATGACGATATTCAGCAGCGCTTTTCTAATGTCGAAGCGCTTTATCCTGAAGCAGAAGAAGCGGGCGACCCCAATCTTGTCGAGGATTTACTGAAAGAGCTCGACCTCGTCGAAAAAAAACTGTCAGAGCTTGAAATCCGTCGTATGCTCTCTGGAGAGATGGATGGAAAAAATTGCTATTTAAGTATTAATGCTGGAGCAGGGGGGACCGAGGCATGTGATTGGGCGCTTATGCTTTCGAGGATGTATCAGAGATGGGTCTCCAGGCGAGGGTGGGATATCGAGACCCTCGACTGTGTGGATGGAGAGGTCGCGGGAATTAAAAGTATCACCTTTAAGATCTGCGGTTCTTATGCATATGGATACTGCAAAGCAGAGAAAGGAGTCCACCGACTTGTGCGGATTTCTCCTTTTGATGCGAACGCAAAAAGACATACGAGTTTTGCTTCTGTCGATGTCATTCCTGAGGTAGGCGATGATATTGAGATCGATGTGCGAATGGAGGATATCCGGGTGGATACCTACCGTGCTTCAGGGGCGGGAGGACAGCATGTCAATAAGACCGATTCCGCAGTTCGGATGACGCATATTCCTACCAACATCATTGTGTCGTGCCAAAGAGAGCGGAGTCAAATCCAAAACCGCGACGCCTGTCTTAAAATGCTCAAAGCAAAACTCTATGAGCAAGAACTCGCTCAAAGAAAAGCCAAGATTGAAAAAATGGGAGGGGAGAAAAAAGAGATTGCTTGGGGGAGTCAGATCCGCAGCTATGTGTTCCAACCCTATACTCTTGTTAAAGATACACGTACCGATGTAGAAGTGGGCAACATCCAAGCAGTGATGGATGGAGATATTGACGCCTTTGTCATTGCTTATTTGAAGGAGTATGGTTAATGGAAGGCCTTGATATACGATACACCTATGTCACCGATATCATCTATTTGCGAGAGTGGATCCACCATCCTGATGTGCTCAAATGGTTTCCTTTTTCCACTGAAAAAGAAATCGAAGATGCTCTGCAATGTTGGATTGGATTTTGTCGGTGGAAATCTAGTTTGACGGTGACGATGCAGCATGTTCCTTGTGCGATTGGAACGCTTTTTTTGATGCCCTATAAGAAAGTAGCGCATCAGGCAATTTTTAAGTTGGTGGTCGATCCCAAATGGCAAAAAAGGGGTATTGGAGAAACGCTTATCCGAAATTTGAAACACCTTGGAAAAAACTATTTCCAACTGGATATGATTGGGATTGAGGTGTTTGAAGCTAATCCTATTTTATCGCTTTTGAAAAAACAAGGATTTGAAGAGATCTTTAGACAAGAAGGGTATGTCAAAGAAGGTGAAAAGAAACTGGCCCGTCTTTACATGGAGGCCACTCTATGAGCTCTCCCATTCAAATTCGTATTTCTGATCCAAGTGATGGTCCCTTGCTTGCCAGTTGGATTGTAAAACCTGATGTTTTACGATGGTTTCCAATGTCTAATGAGCGGGAGATCGAGGATTCTGTCAAGATATGGCTCGGGCATATCCGTTATGAGGCTTCTTTTACGGCTGAATATGAAGGAAAAGTAGCGGGAATGGCTGTTCTCTATCTACAGCCTTATCAAAGATTATCGCATCACGCTTTATTTGCCATTATCGTGGATGAAAATTTTAGAAATAAAGGGATTGGAAAAGCCTTGATCGAACATTTTGAGAAAGAAGCGCGTGATAAGTTTAAGATGGAATTTCTTCATCTTGAAGTGTATGAAGGAAACCCCGCTATAAATCTGTATGGGAGACTCGGTTTTAAAAAATTCGGAATCCATCCCCGTTTTATTAAAGAAAATGGATCTTATGTAGGCAAAATTTTGATGCAAAAGAATTTATAGGAAGTTTTTATGGCAGGTCATAGTAAATGGGCGAACATTAAACATCGAAAAGGGAAAGCAGATGCAATTAAAGGAAAAGCTTTTTCTCGCGCGACAAAAGAAATTATCACAGCCGTAAAACTCGGGGGACCTGACCCTAAAACCAATACCCGCTTGAGGCTGGCTATTCAAAAAGCGCGTGAAGTGAATATGCCAAATGATAATATCGAGCGCAATATTAAAAAAGCGAGCAGCAGCGACCAAGAGGCTTATTCTCAGATCACCTATGAAATCTATGGTTACGGTGGCGTGGGTCTCATTTTGGAAATCATGACAGACAATAAAAATCGCACTGCTTCCGATATCCGGATTGCGCTTAATAAACGAGGAGGAACGCAAGCAAATCCTGGTTCTGTTGCTTTTAATTTTGATCATAAAGGGGTGATTCAAGTCCCTAAACAGGCGATCAAGGAAGACGATCTTTTTATGCTGGCGTCAGAAGCGGGAGCCGATGATTTCGAAGGAGCAGATGAATTTTATATGATCACGACTCCACCCGAGGCATTATTTCAAGTGAAAGAAGCCATCGAAAAGCAAGGGGTTAAGATTGAGCTTGCAGAGCTGCAGCATATTCCCAAAAACTGGATTGAGTGCTCACCTGAGGATCAAAAAGCGAATTTAGAATTGATTGAATGGCTGGAAGGTCTTGATGATGTAGATGCTGTCTATCATAACATGAATATCCCTTGACTTCTTTCGAAATCTGCTTTGCTTGAAAAAGGACAATTTTGCAAGTAAATGAGGTTTCGGAAGAAGTCTACTTTGCCGAGATATAAGAACCACTGCTTCTGATCTTTTCTTGTGAAATGGGTGCATACCTTAGCTGGTTCTGGGAAGGTAAGAGCCCCTCCATGAGAATAGCGATCCGTCGATGGTTCTGACGAGAAAGAGCTAGTTGGGCCTGTTTGACAAAGGTTTCATAAGAAAGAGACTGTACTGTTGCACTTCTTTTTTGCAGCCAGTCAAAATCACCTTTTTTATCGAAAGCAAGTTGATGGAGTTGCGTTGCCTTGGATTGAAGGTTTTCAGGAGGCATCTCAAGTTCTTTAATGAGTGTTTGTTTGAGGGTGTTAAATCGCTCCAGCGAAATTTTTTGGGGGAGATCACGTGTGAATTTTTCTAAGAAAAGATCAAAGCGCGCGAGAAGTTCGGGGGGTTCATGAGTGATAGATTGAACGCCGAAAAGTTGAAAAAGCTGCTCTTCGATTTCAATGTCCCAGGAGGCGGCAATATAGCCGGTATGCTGTTTAGTGCGTAAAGTATCAAAGAAATCATCTTGAAGCGCCGCAGACAAGATTTGCTGAATAGCACGGTTCTCCATAGAGAAAGGGCCTTCATGGATGAGTAAAAGAGTCCCGTTCCCTTGTCGTTCGGTTGATTGGACAATCATGAAAGGCCCTTCTTGATCAGAAGGAATAAGAACCGCTTTTTTATAATGGTCTGTTTTAGGAAAAGCAGAGGGACGTACTGCCTCTTTATAATTATTCCAAATCTGAAGAGCTTCGGAGGAGTTGAGGTTTCCGTAAATGGTTCCTTCGACATACACCTTTTGGAAAAGGGCGTTTGCAAAGGCAAGGAATTGCTCATAAGTCATCTCTTCAAGAGCCTCGTAGCGAGCCTGGGGTGTCGGGCTGTTATTGAGAAGAATACTATTCAATAAATAGAAGCTTTGTTTGAGAGGAAGCTCTTTGGAAGCGTTATCGTAGTTTGAAAGAAGGGATTGTTTATAAATCTCAAATTCTGCAGCTGTTGGTGAGACTTCATGGAGAGCTTCAAAGAGGGTTTTTAGGAAAAGGGGAGTTTTTTCGCTATATCCTGAAGAAATGACAAACAACTTATCATCGCTTTGAGATAAAGAAAGATGAAGTCCCGCTTGGTTTGCAAAAAAGAGAGTAGAAGACAATTTTTCTGAAAGAGAGCGGATATAAAGATCAAAAAGCACACGGCTAAAAGCAGATCCCTCCATTTCGGGAGTTTTAAGAGCTAAAATCACCGCTGTTTCTGGCACTTGATATTTGTGGTCTTGCAGGAAATAAATCTCACCTAATTCATCTTTCACCAGAGGAGTCGGTAAGAGATTTTTTGAATCGAGAGTAGTAACTAAAGCCAAAGAGTCAGGGAAGTAAGGATTGGGAGCGGGGATATCGATGCGAGGGTGAGGAAGGACTGTTTCCCAAGTGGTGAATTTTTCAGCATCAATTTCTTTAAAAGCATAGGCTGCATTCATCCATTTTTCTTTCAAGGTAGGATTGACCCCTGTCAATTTCGGATCAGCTGAGACTTCATAAATGCATGAGGGGGGAGTTAGGGCGTTTAAAAGAGCTTGAATTTGGGCGGGATCGTAACGAGAAGCAAGGACGAGTTTTTGAGGGTATGTTTCAAGGTTTTCTCGGGTCATTTCACTTGCGATTTCTTGCGCCATATTAAAGGCGTCATGGCGTGATTGGTATTCATACTGAAGGGTCGCAAGTTTTTGATGTTCCTCATAAATATAGCGAGGAATACCCGACTCTTTTAAACGAGCAAGCGCTTGGAAAGTTCTTTCGACAATTGTATCGAGATGTTTCAACCCTTGTTCGGTGAGTGAAAAGTCGATATTAAAGAGTTGGCATTCAGAGCTGAGATGAGTCGACGAAACAGAAAGTTCTTCAATCCATTTTTCCCGTTTCAGTTCTTCGCAAAGCCCATTGTTTGTGCCATTTGCAAGAACATAAGCCACAAGAGAGGTTGCATGGGTCTCTTGATCTATCGCAATATCTCGAGGAAGCTGCCAGACAAGTGATAATTCTTTAAGATCTTTAACAGGCTTGATATAGAGCCAATGCCCTCTTTGCTGAGGGGAGAAAAGCTCAAAAGGATACTGGGCGGCAGGCAGATTCCAATTCACAATCGGTGCAAACTTTTCAGAGGCAAGGTCAATGAGGGCATTGATAGGAAGAGGAGAGATCATGACGAGATGCATCCGGTTGGCGCTATAGTGAGTCTCATACCAATCTTTAAGGGCTGACTGAGGAATACCCGAGAGGGTGTCTGCATTGCCTGTCGAGAACTTGGCATTGGGGTGGGCGGGATTGCCCGTTTCTTTTAGAATCATATATGCACGCCATCCGTCATTCTCCAAGTTTTTTCCATGCTCTTGATCGACATTTTTTAGCTCACGGGCCACGCTCGTTTGTTGGAAAAGAGGGTCGATAAAGAAGTGGGAAAAACGATCTAAGCCCTCTTTGAAGAAATCGTTGTTAATTGAAAAGCTATACACAGTGCAAGCCGGCGCGGTGTAAGCATTGGGCTTGCCCCCATGAGAGGAGATAAAGGTCGTATATTCGGATTCGTTTGGATATGCTTTTGTTCCCATGAAGAGCATATGTTCCAGAAAGTGAGCCATTCCTGGATATTGCTCAGGATCTTGCCAAGAGCCCGCGTCGACTGCCAAGGAAGCACATGATTGAGGAGCCCCAGGATCTGAAATCAAATACGCTTCCAGGCCATTGGATAATCGAATTTTAGCCGTTTTTCTCTCCGCTAGATCAGGCGTTATAATTTTCAGCGTACATGCGTCGTGTACGTGTTCATAGGCATTTTCCGCGCCTAACAGTGCTGTACTGAGAGATGCTGCTAAAATAACCATTCGATTCATATGTTCCACCTTTATTTCAGGTTTGTTGACTCATTTTATAAAAAATGATGCAATACTCTCACTTATTTTCACATCCTATCAGCTTAAGAGGGTGTTTAACAATAGACATCTTCCATTTCAAACCCAGGAAAAACCCGATCATTCAAAATATGTTTTACCATCAAAAGCAACTATATCTCTTTCTCTTTTCTCTCTTAGATGAGAGGATGCTTAAAGTTACAAGAGTGTTGTCTTGGATCTGGAATGACACTGATAAATTGAATAATACCGGGCATTGTATTCATGTAATGCTCCCCATTTGTCAAGCTTGAGAAGTAGGAGTTTTTAATTTGCTTTTGAAGGGGTATTTTTTTGTTCATGCGGCTTTCCCCTTGTATTCTTCTTCAATT
>DAIDHO010000034.1 GCA_027459675.1 Parachlamydiales bacterium
TTATGACCTCCTTCGGTTTTTTACGGCACTTCAGTTTACCGCAAATCCGTGTCTCAATCTATTGGTGGCAGTATACTGCAAGTGTATGGTGTCCTAATTGTGCTTTCCACCATGCAAGTTGGGCGGCTTGCTTCTTTTGGCTTTTAGGCTTTTTAGGGAGAACATCGCGCACATAACGATCGACAAGATCAGCAAAAGTATGTTTTCTCGCTTCAACCGTTTTAAAATATTTGCCCTCACGTGCTTCTGCAGATGTGCGACTCCACCAATCTATGGACAAAAGAAACGCGTCAATTGGACTGAAAAACGAGCTGCGGCGGTTTTAGCAGAGCTTAAGAGGAACCACAGTACTGGTACTGGCGCGCGCACCCTACGAGAAAGGCGGGCAGAACAAAAAAGAGCTCAAGATCTTCTCATGGCTGAAAGCATCACCGTTAGCCAATTCTGGGAGCAAGATTATTTACACGCCCTTAAGTCTCGTATCCACGCCTCTTCGTGGAGAAAAGAAATAGATCATTACAAACTTCGTATCAAACCTCTACTTGGCGATCGCTCCCTGAAATCAATTACTCATGAGGATATGGAGCGGATGTTAGATCGGCTTAAAACCGAAGGATTATCTCCACGCTCTCAACAGTATACGCTCGGAACCTTTTTCCGCATCTGGAAACATGCTGCCAAACGTAAACTTGTCAAAGCAGGCGAAAACCCAGCCATGGGCCTTCAAATTGAACGCATTAATAATATAAGACTTAGGGTGCTTACACCAAAAGAGCTAAACGATATTCTCCGCTTTTTAGAAGTAAACGACAGCAAAGCCTATGAACTGACTTTTTTTTGTGCTTTTACAGGTTGTAGATTTTCTGAAGCAGCTCTTCTTACCTGGGAATATATAGATTTGGAGCGAGGCACCGCCCTATTCCCTCAAACCAAAAATAAAGACTCTAGAGAAATTTTTCTTCCATCACAAGCTATTGCTCTTCTGAAAACTAAAGGCATCGGAGCTACAGGACAACATGTTTTCACTAAAAAAGACGGCACTCCATTTAAGGAACCTCCCAATGCATTCTCTACAGCCGTTAAAAAATTAGAGCTAAATAAAGATAGAGGGAAACGAGATACAGTATCGTTCCATACACTCAGACATACAGCCGCCACTATGGCATCACGGCGTAAAATTCCGGTAAAAGACCTGCAACATATCTTTGGCTGGAAAACACCCACTATGGTGTTCAGGTATGTAAAAGGAAGTGAAGAGATTCAGCGAGATGCTATGCAGGGACTTGCTCAATCTCTCACAGGTGAAACAGGGAAAATTATCCCTCTTGAAGAAAATTTAGCTTGTAAGGAAGCATAGAGTCAACGCTCCGAATGAAATGAGAGGCCCATTTCCATAAGGAAATTTTTCTGGTCAATTCGGACACCCTTGCCCAATCACCTACAAAGACCGCCAAATTCAGTCATGGAGCCGATGCTATGCGCTACTTGGCGATTGCTGTGAAGCTGCATGTGGATGCTGGGAAGGCTGGAGTCAGCGATGATCAATCTGAGAGATGGTTTAAACAGTTTAATCCGAGGTTTGATTGACGGTTATGTTTGATTAAAAGATGCAAAATCAGCTGAAAATCCTAGTTAATAGCTAGCTCATCTCAGGATGACGGTTCTAACAGGGGAGGATCAACAGGCCATTTGACAAGGTAGTCATGACCCCAGAACCAAGACCAATGAGGAATTTTATATCCAACTCTGAAGCCACAGTCGTGAAGAAACTCAATATCCGAACGAATTTCAAGACGAATCAACCTTAAATCTCGTATTTTAGATAGAATCCAAGTGAAATAATTTACACGAGCAATCATTCTATCAAACTGACGATAGGAGTTGTATAACCGATCGACAACGAATCTTGCCGCAACGTGATCAGGGGCATGATCGTACGGCCAGGCATTTGGTGGCAAACAACGAGCACGAATGATTGAAACCACTCTAGAGGCCACTGCGTGTAAAGATACAGAGCCCTTTTCTCCTTCGAAACTAAAGACTCGTTCACCCCAAAAAGTGATCCCCACACGAAGTTTTTCTTTGTCCTGAAGCAATTTATCCAATTCTGAAAATTTAAACTCCGATTGTGGAACTGTTAGAAAAGCTTTGAGATCTTGTATGGTCGCCATAGCGTCCCACCTATATTTTGAGCAAACGTTTCTTATTCAAGGTCACGAATCCTTTAAAACGACAACCTTTACATTCAAATTCAAATATTCAATAGCCCCGTTGGGAGTTATGATAAACAAAGGCAGCCGAAAATGTACCCCTGTTTTTGATAGCTGCTCAACCGCCCAGCTTAAACAATCAGAACGATCTGAAAGTTTTTTAGAAACATACGCGCTAGCTCCAACCAAAGACGCAGTCATAAGAGAAATGGCGGCTTTTCTTAAAGGTCTCCCAAGCCCAGAATTCGCACTCCCATCATAACGAACATTAAATCCGAATGACCAAAAAAAAGAACGAGCTATTTGCGACATTGATATAATACGATGCAACATATAGGAAATTAGAGAGTCTTTAATATAAAAAGCTGAGTGGAAAGCTAAGAACGTTCGATAGTCATAGCGTGCAGCAAAAATTGCCGTAGTCACAAGACAAATGCTTGCAACAGGAAAAGCTATTTTATAAATATTTTTCCCAATGGCAAAGGGTATTATCTGACGATCTTGCTGTGCTTTTTGTGCGAGAACCAGTATGTTTTCAACAGCGGATCTGGGTCTTCTCCAGGTAGGACCGTTGAGCGCCTTATTACGATTAACCCTTTCTTTTTCTAAAGCTTCTACTCTGGCCCCACTGAAGGATGTGTTTGTGCTCCCCCCTTCGGGATTTTTTGTAACATGGGCATATTTCAGGAATTGGCGGCTTTCATTTACCCCTTCACATGCAATCATGGCATGCCCAGCACGAATACACTCACCTGAAAAATTTTGTTTTGTGCTAATCAAGGTGATAGCCCAGTTGTTTTCATCAAGAGGAACGCTTTTGTCGAAAGTACTATAAAAACTAGGTCGGCTCAAGATTGTCAAAGCTAATGACAGCACTTGACCGTATGGATCGAGAGAGACTTCAATCCGATGATCTTCATAAAAGGAAACGCTGTATCGATTGAAAAGGACGTTGACAAGACATTCTTGAAGGTCTCCTTCTATTTTTTGAACCACGACTGTTCTTGTCGAATTGTCTTGTGCATTAAAGATTCCCCAATGCGCTTCATGAAGGGTTTTGGTGGTAGAATCCCCATGTCCAAATAAGGCGACTTTTAAGTGTGCTACTTCAATATATTGCTCCAGTTGTCTTGTCCAGGCACCAGACTCAACAATGGGGACAAAGGAAGACGGCTCAATGCTGCGATGGAGATTGGCCTCAATGAAACCACGGAACTGGGGAACAATATTATAAATTCGGTCAACAGTAGAATATAAGTGTGGAGGGATTACTACAGGGCTTGACTGCTCACCTTCTATTTTATATTTTAATTTCGCACCTGTTTCATCAGTTTGACGAAAGAGTATAATTTGTTTTCCATTCACATTCCATTGATCTACTGTTATAGCAGTCATATAGCCTTATAGTTTAACACTAAGAGCTTAAATAATTTAATGTTTTTTCAACACTATCGGCAGATTTTTTTGCACATGTTTGAGAGCGAAGTTGTTCCACTGCCTCTGATACGATTGCACGCTCGTTTTCATTAGCAACAGCAACGCTTCCATCCGTGGTCCGGCCTCTTTGTTTTAAAATATCTATGGCTTGTTTAACCATGCGATTTGTGGCAAGACCTCCGATGGTGATGTTCTTGCGGCAAAGTGGGCAAGTGTTCTTGCTCTGCAGCCAAAGCTCAATTTTTGTTCTTTCGAAAGTGTGCCCGCATTTAGTCATCGCAGGATCTTCCAATGTATCGAGAGAAAGAGGACATGAAAACAGGGCTTCGAGTTCCTCAATACTTTTTTGGGTGCTTGTGATTTGCGTACTTAATGTCGTAGCCATAAGATCTCCTTGTTTAGATGGGACCAATATATTACGATTAAGGATCTTTGCCAATTGTCAATATGAGGTTTTCCTCTATGGGCGCGATATGTCAACACACTCTTCGTGCAATTGCCCTTGGCATTGAATAGGGAACAAAAGACTTGCCAACACCTTAACGGGAAAAACTATATAAAAATCCTTCGTGTTGAGCCTGTTTAGTAGGCCCTGGCATATCGTTGGTAAATATACAATGAGAAGGTCGAGGATTCCCCTTAGAAAGATATTCGGATAGCAGGCGTTTTTCAGCTAAGTCTTTTTCATGGGAATCTTCATAATACCCGATTGTAAACACAGCCCAAAGTTCTTGATTTCCAAGCAGCTTCTTTTCTAGCCTTTTGATTCGAGAAGTGATTTTCATTATTTTTCTCCAATTTAATTTTTGGATTCTAACGCATCGAGTCTTTCCTCAATTTCATAGAGCTCTTTAAATTTTGAAACGTGATTGAGGATGTCATTGGCAATGTTTCTTTGTAGGGCGGGATTAGGTGTATCTAAAAGGCCTACAAGTGTTTTAACGGCCTTGGTCGTATAGGCTTTTAAAGTCTCGACAGCATCTTCAATAACAATGTCCCTTAAACGATGCAGTTCAGATCTAAAAATAGGATCTTTCAGCCACTCGTAATAGGTTTGTGTCGCGATTTTAGCCTGCCGGCATGCTTCAGCCTCTGAAGAAGAGGCGACGAAAAAGGGCAACGCCCTTTTCTGCCGCTCCGTTAGTTTATTTAGTCTATTTTTATCCATTTTCGTCCATTTTATTGGCCTATTATCAAAATATTATTATATTAAATTTCTGAAAACGGATCTACATTTTGCGACATCGCGTCTCTTTGAACACCGCCTTCGACCCACTTACGTAAGTCAGTCCCTTCCTTGGCTGAACTTTCTGGGCTTTTTCCCCTAGGTGCAGGCCAAGGTTTCAGGTGAGGGTAAGTTTCCTGCCAAAATTGAAATGCTTTTTTACCAGCATCATCAAAATCTAGTGCAAACAAAACAAGATCTGCCTTGTTAAGGAGCTTATCTGTAGCTGCATCAGGTCTCTTTCCAACACCCCCTATCGCCATGGAGTAGCATAGGTCTGAGGCGAACTGTTGGATCAGCATTGCATCGAACTCCGCCTCGACAAGTACAATGACTTTTAGATTTATGTTGCCATAGACAGAGGCGGCTTTCATGCTTCCTGATACTTCCACGTATTTGGGATATTTATCTCCTTCTTGCCAAGCGTTTCGACGAATTTTGAGCTTAATGGCATGACTATTTGAGAATGTGGGAATTACCAACCCTTTAGGGAGCCATAGCTTCCTCTCTTTGCCTGCTTCATTGTAAGAAATAGGCAGTCCCCATTGAGGGTAATCTGAAAATGTATCACTAGGCTTCCATCCTAAAGAGAACTCCTTCATCATCCCCAATGAGAATCCTCTAGCTTGTAGCAATCCAATTGCATAGGAAGAGTTGAGCAGGTTCTTATGACAATCAGCAGCGAATGCTGTAGCTTTTTCTATCCAAAGCTCTGAAGGAGAAATTGCCGAGGATGCAACAAATTTTGGACGGGCAAAAAAATAGGTAGATGAAGACCTTCTCTCTTTGACCACGCCTAATTTTGAGCAGGCCGATTTAAAGTCTAGACCCAGGAAATCTCGGCAGAACTGGATTTCATCGCCTTTTGCATTGCATTTTCGGCACAAGTAGCGACCCATTTTTTCCCAGATGATGAAGCGGTCCTTTCCACCGCATTTAGGGCAGAGGGAATGGTATTCTCCGCCATTTGTGGAGGCGGTTTTTTTTGGAGAGAGTGAAAGCTCCTGTGCTAATTCTATCAGACTCATGATGGTTTCCTTGATTTAAAAGTGGGTGACAGGCGTGACAGCCGAGACAATATCTTTGTTTCCTTTGTCACCGATGTCACGTAAGTTTTAAGCCGAGTTGGTTTCATATTTCGTCTCCCAGTACTTTGGAAGTGAAACGATAGCATCTGGTGGTGCCTTGAATGCCTGGTAAACGCTCTGAACGGGTACTACCACTACCTGGTTCGCATTGGAGAAGGCCATATTTGGCACAAATCTTTGCCACTTGTGTTGGATCTAATCCATTGCAGATGTCTTTCTTAAAGGTTTCTGGAAAGACATAAAATTCCCATTTACCCAATTCCAATTTCTTAAATCCGGCTCTATTGAGAGTTTTATGCTCAGGACAAGGCTCCCACGGAGCAAATCGGCTTTCTCCATGCTGTTCAAAAAAACACTTCACCTGCGAGAGGATGGTTTTTTCTTCGAGAGGACCTACTCCTCCACGTTTTTCTACCCAATCATTAAAACATTTAAGGACAGCATCTATGGCTTCATTGGGTTTCCACGCTGTAATGCCAAAGGAAGTCGCTATTTCTCCTGCGCAAGCAATCAATATAAAGCGATTGAGTGCTCTACCTACCTGTCCATCCATACCCTTACATTCAGGTCTATTGATGATTTCTGAGCGCAATTCCTTGATTTTGTGGAGGACAAATTCCATGTCATCCAAAAAATAAGAAAGAAAAGCTCTACCAGCTGTACCGTAATACATTTTTGCATGTTCATCGAGAGATTCAGCAAAGGCCTTTCCATTTTCAAAGCCATGAATTGTTTCAAACATGCCATACACTCCTGTGTCAGCAGGAAGCTCTATTAAACGGACTTCCTGACCTGCTTTTATTCTTTTTCCGACCGTTAGCATGTGTTGAGACAAACTCAATTCACCGGTCGATAGAAAAAGCAAACGCCAGGTGTGCCTTTTTCTATTGGATTGACCAGATCGATCAGCTCGGCCCTTAGCCAGCCCTTGGCACAATAAATAAGCCGCCTCACCAGCTTCTTCTGGATGGATTTGTCCCAGTTCATCAAGGCAAAGAAGGGTGTCATTATGCAAAGAGGCTGTAACTTCGAGCCCGTTGGCTGTGGTTCTCCATAGCTGCATATATTCTTTGCCTCCCCAAACGGAACAGGCAGCCCTTAAGGCTGTTGTTTTTCCACAAGAACTGGGACCACAAAAGTGCAGTCCGCCACTTTCACTATTCATCCAGTAAAGAAGCGGAGCGGCAAAAGCAGCGCTTAAAGCCAGAATGAGTCTGGAGTTTCCTCTGGCTGGAGCGGCTACGTATTGCCTCCATTCTTCTAGGCTTCCCTTGGTAGTGTACGTATTGATGATGGGTGATGCGGTTTGTAGAATGAGGCGTTCTTTTTGTGAGGGGCCCATTACAACATCGGGAAGAACAAAACACTTGTCATGCCATCCAGTATTCCCCACACAGGTCACTTGTAATTTTGGAGACGACTGGAGAACATAATTGTTGAGGAGAGCCCTGGCGCCTTTTGCAGTTCCGATACGCAATCCCATGGAAAGAAGGGTTGCCCTGCATTGCATGCCATCACCTGCAAGAAGTTCCATTGGCATAGCCCACTGCTTGCGTATGCCGGTGGCATCAACAAATTCCAGTAGTCTTCCGTGATTATTGCCATCTATGTCGCAAGTTAGGGCAACGATGTCTAGCCGTGAGCAGATGAAAATAGCAGGCTTTGACTCTTTTCCCTCTTCTGGCTCCTCTTGATAGAACAAATTATCCTTTTCAAAGTGAAAACCATCGGGCAGTGGCACAACATAAGTGTTTTCTAGTGCCTGACCACATAAGTTTTTAACAATATATTCTCGCCAGTTTAACTCTTGCTTGTTCTGTTGAAAATGCCCA
>DAIDHO010000035.1 GCA_027459675.1 Parachlamydiales bacterium
CCATTGGGCATTTTCAACAGAACAAGCAAGAGTTAAACTGGCGAGAATATATTGTTAAAGACTTATGTGGTCAGGCAGTAGGTTAGGAGGGACGGAAAAACTCTCTTTCATGAAGCTTGAAACGGAGCAATAAATTTTAATGACATTAATTTTGTAATCCGTAAAAATTAAAGCGATTTTCTTAAAATTAAAGGATAATTTTATGTCTACAATCAACTCAATTAATCCAATAACCTCTACTTCATTTTCTTCAAAAGAAGAGAAAGAAGAGGAATTAGATTTGGAGGCTATTCTTAACGATACTCTGCAAGAAATGGGGATTCAAAATGAAGAGAGACCTTCTGAGATAACGTCCCCCGTTTCTTCTCAAAGATCCTCTATACCTATTCCTGACTTATCATGCGAGACGGCAATGGATTCACCAGAATTTCCTGACTTATCATGCGAGACGGGAATGGATTCACCAGAATCTTATGCAATGATGTGTCAATTTTTGTCTCAAAATCCTGCTTTCTTGGAAACGTTAGTGAATAAAAAAGAAAATTACCCATCAGAAGATGAGTTTATAATACCTTTTCCTATGGAATGCAATGGGTCTAAAAAATATTTTAAAATAAATACAAATGACATAAAAAAGATCAAGGAAGAATTTGAGGTATTGTTGGATCCTTTTAGGGAAGGAGGATTGCAGAATTTATTATCCTGTATTTTCGGAAAAGAAGAATTGGGGGAAAAAATCGGACTAAAAGTACAAGAGCTGATATCCAATGGAACTATGAAAGAAGTGATGGAGGAAAGCGTTTCAATCGAAAATCAAAATGCTAAAGAAAAAATAATATATAATAGGTCAGTGCTTGAAGACTTACCCATCGACGAAGAGAAAAGGCAACAAATGGCTAGCAACCCGTCCTTTTCTTTTTTGTATCTTAAATCTTATATGGAGTTTTTTTCTAAAACCTCTCATGTATCGGAATTTTTATTACAAGGAAAAGATGAGTTAGATATAGACCATTCAGATTTAAAGGAAGTGTTTAACTTTTACAAAAACGTATCCCCAACAAAGAGCGAAAAGTGTAAAAGTCTTTTTACTCCCATCTTATTAAGGAATTTCTAATCTTCTTTATATGTCTTCCTTTTTTCCTGTCCACAATTCTAACAATTCGATACCAGAGGGTAAGTTTTTTTCTCTACTATTAGAAAAAGATAAAACGACCGTTTTAAAAAATGTGCACACTACCTTCAAAAATAAATCACTTCTCACAAAGTCACACATATCATCTGCTGTTAAATACGCAATTAATTCCGTTCATTCGCAATCTCTAGATGCTTTAGTCATAGAATTCGGGAATCTTCTTAACAAAGAAGCTATGCGTTTCATTTACAATTCAGAAGAATCAAAATACAGCACTTGTAAAGCATTCCTCTGTTGGAAAAAAAGGGCATGCACTGTAAGGATTTTATCTCAGGGATGGGAGTTAGGAGCATCTTATATTGGGAAAGGAAGTATCATTCCTTTAGGCCTATCCATTCTTTATCTTCGGTCCCACAAAATTTTAGCGCTTGCAAATGTCTGCGCTGCGTGCGCCTTACAAATTTTGAGCTCTGAATTTCTAAAAATTTCTAAAGCTTTCTCTCAACAATTTAAAACTTTGAATGAGTTAAAGGTGGATGAGGTGGATGAGGTGGATGATTTTTTACAAAGTGTAAGTAAATCCTATGAGGATCTTAAAAAAGAGAGTTGGATAGCGCGATCTTATTTGAATGCACATAAAAAACACATGAAAGGAAAACAATCCCTCAATTCTTTAGTGATTTTAAAAGAGCATATTGATGCATTCAATCACCTTTCCTGCTTTTTAAAAAAATTTTTTTTTCAGTTTCATTCCTTCCAATCAAATAAATCCACTTTAAATTTAGAAATAATTAAAAATTTTTTTAAAAAATTTGAAAAATTGTGCTTATCTGCACAAAAGAGAGCGATCGGAATCTGGGCCTTAAGCCTTGTTTGGTCCTATTATGCATATACTCAACGAGCGTATTTAATGGTACTTGCTGGGATAGTCCATTTGATTGCCTGGTCGGTCATTATAAAAGAGCTTTTTACTTTGGCGAAGGGGTCAAAAAAAATCTATTCCTTCGATAGTACCCCAGTAATTAATTCAAATTTTCAAGCTATGGCTGCGAAGAGCTGGCTATTTATGACCTTGCCAAATAATATGGAGGTAGAAGACATTCAGCAGCATATTGTGACTCCAATGAATTTCATTTTAACACTGATTCCTACTTGGAAAGAAGAAATCACCTAAACCCTTATTTCAAATAATTTCTGTAATATATTGTAAATAGGTTGACTTTAGAGAAAAGAGGCGCTACCCTTATTTCCTCAAATGTATGAGTCTTTTTGTGAATTGGATTCAAAAATTAAGGCAACCAGCTCCTGTGACACCATCTTCTCAAGACGAAGAGGTACAGGTCTCCTATAAATACTGGCGCTGGCGCATCTTTATTGGGATGTACATTGGTTATGTCTTTTACTATTTCTCCCGTAATAGCTACGGAGCTGTTAAACCTCTTTTAATTGAAGATTTAGGCTTTTTAAAGAGTGATTTGGGGATTTTAGCCAGTGTCTTTGCTATTTCTTATGGATTTAGTAAATTTTTGAGTGGTATTCTTTCGGACCGATCGAACCCTCGTATTTTTATGTCTGTCGGTCTTGTCATCACGGGTATTCTGAATATCATTTTTGGTAGTTCCTCTTCTCTTCCTGTGCTTGCTGTGATTTGGGGATTTAACGGTTGGTTTCAAGGGTGGGGATGGCCCCCTTGTGCAAAACTCTTAACACACTGGTATTCTCACAAAGAGCGGGGTACGTGGTGGGGCATGCAAAACTCATCCCATAATCTGGGTGCAGCTCTCATTCCTCTTTTAGTAGGAGTGGTAGCTCAAGTCTTTGGGTGGCGTTACGGAATGTATACCGCAGGTGTACTCAGTATCGCAATCGGGCTTGTGATCTTTTTGCTTTTGCGCGATACCCCCTCGACGATGGGTCTTCCCTCCATTGAACAATTTAAAAAGGACACCGATCCTCGCCAACCGAATCAAGAAAAAGAGATCACCCTGAAAGAGCTTCTTTTTAAATACATTCTTAATAATGTTTATTTGTGGATTCTCGGAGTTGCCTATTTCTTTGTTTACTTGATTCGAGGGGCCTTTAGTGAGTGGACGCCTCTTTTTTTAATGGAAACACGGGGTTATCATCTCGTGGCAGCCAATGCATCGGTTACGTGGTTTGAAGTGGGAGGGCTGATTGGAAGTTTGGTCGCAGGGTGGGCTTCGGATAAAATTTTTCTAGGGAAGCGAGGGCCGATTAACGTTCTATTTTCTATCTCAGTCGTAGGAGCCATTATGGCCCTTTGGCTTCTTCCTCCAACGACAGTTTTGGTGGATTACCTACTCATCTTCATCATTGGCTTTATGATTTTCGGTCCGCAAATGCTGATTGGAATGGTGGCAGTCGAACTTTCTCACAAGAAAGCGGCAGGTGGTGCCACAGGTTTTATTGGATTTATTGCCTACTTGGGAATGGCCAATGCTGGCTATCCTCTGACGAAAATTATGGAAGGGTTAGGATGGAATGGCTTTTTTGCCACGCTTATCATCTGCGGTCTCATTTGTGTCATCCTCCTAGCGCCTTTCTGGGCCATCAAGTCTAATCCTAGGTATACTCTTTCTGGAAGTGGCGAAGAAGCTTCTTCTTAGTTACCCAATAGGTCTAATAATTGGGGCACATGGTATGATGGTTAGAATATGGCGTTTGTTCCCCTTCATATTCATTCCCAGTATTCCATTCTGAATTCCACAGCTTCCATTGAAGACCTTATCGAAAAAGCAAAGAATTTAAAATTCTCTGCGCTTGCCCTCACCGACGAGGGGAATATGTATGGAGCCATCGAGTTTTATAAAGGGTGTAAAGAAGCAAAAATAAAGCCCATTTTAGGATGCGAGCTCTATTTAGCGCCTGGACATCGCACGGAAAAAAGACGTATTCCAGGATTACCTGCAGGCTTTCCACTTCTACTGTATGCAAAAAATCGGGAGGGGTATCGCAATCTATGCAAATTAAGCTCTGCAGCTCACCTAGAAGGATTTTATTATACTCCTCGTATTGACAAAGAGGTGCTCGCTCAGCATAAAGAAGGGCTGATTTGCCTTTCAGGACCGCTTCAAGGGTGGCTCCCTTTTTTAATTCTACAGGGTAAAGAGGCAGAGCTTGAACGAGAACTCAGCTGGTTTCAAGCCCATTTCGGAGAAGATTTCTATTTGCAGATCGAAAGACATCCGATGTCAGAAGAAGATATCAAACGGGATGGGATGGAAAAAGAGGGGTGGTTGCTTCAAAATTACCGTGATTACGTCCGAAATCAGGAAGTGGTTCTCAAGCGACTGGTAGAGATTGGGAAAGAGCGGAATATAGAGTATGTGGCAACGCACTCTGTGAACTATCTAGAAAGAGACGATTGGAAAGCGCATGAGATTTTGATGAATATCCAATCGGGAGAGCCGGTGGAAGTGTGGGAAAGAGATTCTCAAGGCAACCCTAAGCAACGAGTATTAAACCCTAAACGGCAGGTCTATTTTTCTCATGAACATTATTTTAAGACACCAGATCAGCTGCGAGCGGTGTTTGCCGATCTTCCTGAGGCGCTGGAAGTATCTGGAAAAATTGCAGATAAAATCAATTTAGAGCTCGACTTTAAATCTCGGTATTATCCTGTCTTTAATCCTCCTGCAGGCATGACCAAAGAGGATTATTTAAGAAAGTTGTGTGAAGAAGGAGTTGCAGCGCGATACACGCCGGAGCGTCTTGCAAAAGTGCAGGAGAAATATCCGGGACAAGATCCTTTAGAGGTGGTCAACAAGCGGCTGTCATATGAGTTGGATATTATCATCTCTAAAGAGATGGGAGATTATATCCTGATTGTACATGACTTTATCGCCTGGGCCAAGGGGCGTGGAATTCCCATGGGTCCGGGAAGAGGGTCTGGGGCTGGATCAATTATTTTATTCTTGATCGGCATTACCGATATTGAACCTCTCCGCTTTAACCTGTTCTTTGAGAGATTTATTAACCCCGAAAGGATTTCTTATCCTGATGTGGACGTCGATATCTGTATGGAGCGCCGAGATGAGGTGATTCAGTATACTGTAGAAAAATATGGAAGGGACAAAGTGGCCCAAATTATCACCTTTGGAACGATGAAAGCCAAAATGGCGATTAAAGACGTAGGGCGGGTTCTAAGCATGCCACTTCCTAAAGTGAATGCCATTGCAAAGCTTGTTCCGGAAGATCTTGGAATGACTCTTGATAAGGCTCTTTCCACAGATGCAGACCTTAGAGCGGCATATGAGACAGAACCTGAGGTTAAAGAGCTTCTCGACATTGCTCGAAAGTTAGAAGGATCGGTTCGTAATACAGGCATTCATGCAGCAGGATTGATTATTTCGGGAGATCCTTTAACAGACCGGATTCCTGTCTGTAACCCCAAAGATAGCCCCATTTTAGTCACGCAATTTTCCATGAAGCCTGTAGAAGCTGTCGGAATGCTCAAAATCGACTTTTTGGGCTTGAAGACACTCACTTCGATTCAGAAAACGGTGGATGCAATTGCAGAGCGCCACGGAAAAAAGATTGATTGGATTAACCTCGATCTAGAAAACGCGGAGGCTTTTAAGTTGATGAATCAAGGCAAACTAAGCGGCATCTTTCAGATGGATGCCTCGACAGGAATGCAGGAACTTGCACGTCAATTGCATATTGATAAATTCGAAGAGGTCATAGCGGTGGTGGCTCTTTATCGTCCAGGTCCCATGGAAATGATCCCGTCTTTCATTCAGCGGAAGCACGGAAAAGAGCCTATTGAGATCGATCACCCTTTTATGAAAGATGTCTTATCAGAAACCTATGGGATCATGGTGTATCAAGAGCAAGTGATGCAGATTGCAAGTCTTCTTGCCAATTACACGCTAGGAGAAGGCGATGTGCTCCGCAGAGCCATGGGAAAAAAAGATCGGGAAGAGATGGCCCGTCAGCGAGATAAATTTAAAAAAGGCGCGCAACAGAAAGGAATTGACCCTGAACTTGCAATGAGAATTTTCGATAAAATTGAAAAATTTGCCTCGTATGGATTTAATAAATCGCATGCCGCGGCGTATGGATATCTAGCGTATGTCACAGCCTATCTTAAGGCTAACTATCCAGGAGAGTGGATGGCTGCGCTCCTCACATGCGATCGAGATGATGTAACGAAAGTGGCTAAACTCATTGGAGAATGTGTGGCGATGCAGCTTCCTATTCTACCTCCTGATCTCAATGAATCAGGCCCTGAGTTTGTGGCGACCCCGAAAGGGATTCGTTTTGCAATGAGCGGAATTAAAGGGGTAGGAGAAGGAGTTGTGGAAGCTATCATCGAAGAAAGAAAAAGAGCGGGTCCTTTCCGTTCTCTTTTCGACTTTTGTCAACGTATTGATACCAAGAGGGTCGGCAAAAAGACCATCGAGCTGCTGATCGAAGCAGGGTGCTTTGATTTTACAGGTTCTGCTCGCGAGGCCATGATCCAAGCGCTCGATCTCATGTATGAGGCAGCCGTTCAAAAGCAAAAAGAGATTTCTAAAGGGTTTATCGACTTATTCGGAAGTACAGAAGAAGAACTCGTTATCTTGCCCCCCTTGATTGAGACAACCGTTATTTCAAGGGCCCACCTTTTAAAAAGAGAAAGAGAGTTGCTGGGATTTTATGTGACGGGACATCCGCTGGATGAGTACAAAGAAGTGGTGCAAAAACTTTCATGTGTGCCTTTCCATCATGTAGAGCAACTAGAATCGGATACCCTTTTCCGAGCGGTTTTTATTTTGGATGAAGTGAACATCAAAATTTCTGCAAAAACGCAGAAGAAATTTGCGATTTTAAATATCAGCGATGGACATTTAAAGTTTGAAGTTCCTGTGTGGCCCGATCTTTTTGAAAAAAAAGGACACATGCTTGCCGAAAATCGGTTGCTGTATGCTATTCTACAGGTCGATCGACGAGAAGGGGATCTTAAGCTTCAGTGTCGATGGCTCGAGGAACTTACCCGCGCCAGCGACCAGATGATCAAAGAGTGTGACCGTATGCTCGATCAGTTAAGAGTTCAGCAAAAAACATTTGCTCTAAGAGATAAGAAACAGGGAAAGAAATCAGATAAGCGAGAAAAGAAGGAAAACCCAGTGCCTCTTATTTTAAAATTGGATATTCATAAAGTGCGTCTCAGTCATATCTTGGAGCTTAAAAACCTATTTCGCCGCTACCCTGGAAAAACTCCGCTTATTATTGATTTTTCATCTCCTGTTAAATCGCATGGACAAATCCATGTCGATCAGAAATGGGGGGTGACACTTGAAGGTGAGCTTGAAAGGGAGCTTCAGAAATGTCCTTCTCTTCTCACTTACCAGATGCTCTGTTAAGAAATACAGTAGACCTCTTGCGTAATTAAATTTTTTGCTATGCTCCTTACCCTTTTGGGAGGAAGAGCATTGAGTAAGTACGAAGA
>DAIDHO010000036.1 GCA_027459675.1 Parachlamydiales bacterium
TTTCCACACAGTGGCTTCTTCAACTCCAAGAGCCCACGTGTTGTCCGCTCCATAATATAAAAGCTCCGTCGCACCGCAAACACGCACATGCAGAGCAGATCCTCGGTTCCTATCCTGGCATTATCCACTCCGACAAGTATGGAGCCTATGAGACCTACATCCGAAAACATGGCAACGTCTGGTGTCCCTGTTGGGCACATATCAGGCGTAAGTTTTTTGAAGCGGAAATGGGAGATCCCGCTCTTCGTACTTGGGTACTTGAACAGATCCAACAGCTGTTTGCTATCGAAGAAACTGCTTGGGCGCTACATCCCCTGGAGAGAGTTCAGCTCCGTCAAGCCCAAGCTGTTCCCATCATCGACGCTCTCATCGACCGCGTAAAGAAAAGATTGACTGAAGGGATCATTCTACCTAAATCGAAGTTCAAAGAGGCTCTTGGGTATTTTTGCTCTCTAATCCCTTATCTTAAAAATTATACCCAGCATGCCTCGGCCCGTCTCGATAACAATCCCGCCGAACGGGCGATCCGTCCTCTTGCTATCGGCCGTAAGAACTGGCTCTTTTTTGGAAGTGAGGAGAGTGGAGAGGCAGCAGCAACGCTACTCTCGCTCGTGCAAACGTGCCGCGCTCTCAAAATCAATCCTCGCATCTATCTGGAAGACGTCTGCCGCCGCATTATGGGACATAATGCGCATAAGCTCGATGAGCTACTGCCAGACGAATGGCTTAGAGCGCAAGCTGCTTTATAACAACCTCTCCATCTTGAAAAGATGGGTTTATTTCCCGGTTACTCAGATTTCATATGATGAAGATACAGATCTTGATAAAATTGTCGATGACTCTGGTGCTATTTTATTCGGCAACCAAAAAAATAGAAAAACAAGTGATGAAGGTGAGGAAATTGATGCATTACCTCTACTTTTCAATGGGGACGGCGAGGTGTTCTATTACAAAGATGGAAAGAACAACTTGAGAATTTCCTACAGAAGTTGGGATCTTGAAGATGATGAACAAGATGAGTGAAAAGACTGCTCACCAGATGAGTATCTAAATTTTTCTTCTTTAAGAAAGGGTATTTTGAGTATCATCCAAACCTTCAGATTGTAAGGAATCTCTTTACGAGATAAGGAAGGTTTGGATGATACGCTATTTGATCGCTTTGGCTTGCTGCCTTTTAACAACGCCTGCTTTTTCAGACGAAGAAACAAAAGAGGAATTTTTCCTTTCTACTCCTGAACAGGTTGCAACTCTTAGCAGTGAGCCGAGCTATCTCGTGGGTGGCCTGATCAGTCCACTGAGTGGACAGCCCGTATTAAGGCAAACCGATTTGATCGTTAATGGTGCTCAAAGTATCGCTCTAAGCCGGACCTATATTCCACCTCAAATGCCCTGTTCTTTTATTAAAGAGAAGCACAACCAAGAAGAATGGGATAAATATCGCCTTTATCAACATGTCGCCCATCACTATAAGGGGTGGCAATTCTACCCACACTTGAAACTCCAGTTTACCCCTCGTACTAGAGAAGTTCTACTCACAGACCCTAGCGGAATGTCCCTTGACTTTCGCTTATCTGGTCCTAATTATTCTGTGACTACTCTCGCTTCTTCCCCCTATGGATTAAGCAATGCATCTGGAGATACGCCAAGCGGAAAATATGATCCTAGAAATACGCGCATCTCCTATGAGGACAAGGGAAACAAAATTACTGTTTACGCAACAGACGGGGCGATCCGATTCTATTATAAAAAAGGATGGACAACCCAAACGGCTTTGCTTTATCTCCTTGAAAAAGAGATTCTTTCAAATGGCAAAGTGCTTAAGTATCACTACAACGATAGATGGCAACCAGACTATGTAGAAAGCTTGGATCCAAAGGAGAGATTTGTTTATGCCTCTATTAAAATCAATGGATCCCCTTGGGAGGGAAGCTGCCACTTTACTTCTTCTTCAGGAATAGCAGTCGACTATAGCTACCAAAAGAGACCCATCCACGTCAAACTCAAAGAAAAACGCGATGGTGGCAAGTTTAAGCTAGAGGGTAACTATACATGCCCTCCTATTCTCTCTTCTGTTAGTAGCCCAGCTTATCGACATGAATCTTTGGGCTATTGTGGAAAATTTCTCCTAAGTTCTTACTCTGGAAAAGATGATATCTTCACAACCTTTCATACAGGTTTCGGAGAAGGGAGCCAGCATTACAGGGTTCATAAGCTCCAGTTACCAGTAGGTCAAAATGATAGCTTTCAGCCTGTTTATGAGCTTTCCTATCGTCCGCCTATCGCAGGCCATAGAGAAGGAACAACAACAGTCAAAAACAGCAATGGAACATCCATCGTCTACCATTTCTCTAAGAACCTCCTAACAACTTTAATTCAATATTTTGGACAAGATGGGGTACTTAAGAAAGAAAAGGTCTTTTCTTGGGATGATAAGAATTGGCTAAAAGCTCTGGAAATGAGGGATAACCAGAAAAATATTCTCTATCGAAAATCGTTCGAATATGACCGTTTTGGAAACCCGATTTTAGAGGTTTTCACTGGTGATTTAACGGGAGAAGGAAATCAAGAGAGCTTTACAACCAAAAGAATTTTTTCTGAAGACGGAAGAAATCTCCTTTTAAGGGAAGAAACCGAAGATGGAAAAGTTCTCTGTTTCTCTTATCTTCCCAATACCGATCTTGTTACTTCCAAGCTGACAAAAGATGGCGACCACATTATCCTGCGAGAATTTTCCATCTATGATGACTGCAATAACCTCGTGCAAACTATCTCTGATGACGGGGCCAGCGAGGATAGAAATAGCTTATCTCACGTGACCCAGCGAACTCTAAAGACATATACTTTACGTGGGTCAGCACCTTTTCTTCACATGCCTGAATGGATTGAAGAGACTTACTGGGAAAACGGAACCGAAAAACCTTTAAAAAAGAGCCACTTAGTTTACGATCAGTATGGGAATGTTTCTCAAGAAGAAGTCTATGGTGCAGAAGGCAAGCATGCCTACACGATCTGCAAAACTTACAACGAGCGTGGAGATGTTCTTACCGAAACCAATCGCTTAGGACAAGAAGCCACTTATACCCATGATTCGAGAGGGCGCCTCGAAACTTCGTACAACTTTTCTCATAGATTACATACGACACTAAGCTATGACACCAAAGGCAGGCTTAAGGCTCAGATTGAAAAAGGGGATGATGGCGTTATCCACGAGACCTTTGCAGAATATGATTTCCATGATCGAAAAGTCCAAAAGAGGGATCCTTTCCAAAATGCAACTCACTACACTTACGACCCACTGGTAAGTGAGATCATAAAAACAGACTTTCCTTCCATTACTTCTATCGATGGACGGGCAACTTCTGTATCAACTCTTTCAACCTATGATCCTTTTGGAAGGCAGCTTACGAAAACAGATGCGAATGGGAATACAACCATCTATCGTTATAATGCCTATGGATCTCATACGGAAATCATTCATCCTCATGGAGGAAAGGAGATCTTCCATTATGCAAAAAACGGGCAATTAAGCAGCTATACAGATTTAGATGGTCTTACGACATATTATAAACGTGATGTTCTTGGTAGAATTCTCTTAAAAACATATGTTTCGGCAGATGGTAAGACAATTGCCCAAGAGGCTTTTACCTATAACGGCTTTAACCTTCTCACAGAGACAGATAAAGAAGAAAATATCAGAAGATTCTCTTATGATGGGGCTGGAAGGAAAGTCCGAGAGGAATTTTGCGGACAAGTTACCGATTTTAGCTACGATGCTCTAGGGTGGTTGGCTACAACCTGTAAGCACAATGGAAACAATACCCTTTTAATCCATTATAAGAGAGATTTAGAGGGGCATATTCTAGAGGAATTGAAAACTGATACTGCTGGTAATGCCCTCTATAAAATCAATTATTCTTATGACGAAGATGGAAACAGAGAAACCATTACAAGAAATATCAATGGAAGAGAGGCAATTGATACTTTTGTTTATGACTCTTTTCAGAGACGCGTTGAGAAAAGAGATGCCGAGGGCTATGTGACTAAAACAGTATATGATGAAAATTATACGAATACACTTGGTCAAAAAGTATTACAGATCGTCACAACTGATCCTCGTCACATTGCAACCGTTGAAACTAAAGATGCACTTTCCCGAACTGCAAAGAAAGAGACTTTAGATACTAGAAAAACAACGATTGCTTGCCAAGAGATGACTTATGATCCCTACGGCAATCTTCTATATCGAAGAGATCATGTCTACGAAAATGACCATTTTCAAAATACCCAGACAGTTAAATATACCTATACCTCAGATCATCGAATGGCTAGCTTAACACGAGCCTTTGGGACTAAAGATGCAAGGACAACGACTTTCACCTATTTGCCATCAGGAAAAATTGCGACGAAGACTCTTCCAGACGGTGTCACGCTCACCTACAATTATCATCCGCTAGGGTTCATGAGTCGTTTAGACTCTTCTGATGGCAAAATCTGCCATGCCTTTGATTATGACTTATTAGGCTATCTAAGATACGCAGTAGATCAAAAACAAAATATTGCGGTCTCACGTGAAGTTGATTCTTTTGGAAATGTGCTTAGAGAAGTGTTTCCTCATCATCTTGAAGTTAAAAAAGAGTATGACGATTTTAATCGTCTGACTTCTCTAAGGATGGGAAACCAAGGAGAAATTTTTTATATTTATGATCCTCTCTTATTGCGAAGAGTCATTCGGACTTCCTCTAGAGGAGAGACACTCTATGAACACGCTTATGAAGACTATGACGAAGATGGAAATCTGATCACAGAAAGTCTGATTGGAAACTTAGGTAGTGTTATCTATGAATTTGACTCAAGAGGACACAAGGCGTTAATCTCTAGTCCCTACTTTTCTCAGCAATGTACATATGATCCAGCTGGCAACCTAGTTAGTAATATTACAGATAGGGCAGAAACTCGATATTCTTATGATGGACTATCTCAACTCTCTTCTGAAAATAGTGCAAAACAATCTTTAACTTATGCTCATGACTCGGTTTACAATAGAACACAAAAGAATGGGAAAAGGCATGAAATTAATGACCTAAATGAGCTCATCTCCATAGAGAATACTCGCTGTTCTTACGATCTTAATGGTAATCAGGTTCTGCATATAGCCTCTTCTGAGACTTTCCGCTTGACTTATGATCCTCTTAATCGGCTTATTGAGGCATCATCTGAGAAACAAAAGATTAACTTTATCTATGACCCTCTCGGAAGACGATTAAGTAAAATTGTCTTTACAAGAGCAACTAATGGCTGGAAAGAAACCAATCGAGAGCACTATCTCTATCATGGACAAAACGAAATAGGGGCTTTTAATTCTCACGATGAGCCAAAAAACTTAAGAGTATTAGGGATTGCCAGACAGAAAGACAATCCAGCGACAATAGGGATTGAACTAGAAGGTCAAACTTTTGCTCCTATTCTCGATGTCCAAGGAAATATACGACGCTTAGTTGATCTAGAAACAGGAACAATTACAAATAGAGCAGATTTTACAGCTTTTGGCGAGCAATTACAAACAAGCTCACAAGCTGATCTATTTAACCCATGGCATTTTGTGTCAAAGCGTTTTGACCCAGAGCTAGGGCTCGTCTATTTTGGAAAACGGTATTACGATCCTCTATTTGGAAGATGGCTGACTATAGATCCTGCTGGATTCATCGACAGTACCAATCTTTATCAATATGTCTTCAACAATCCTTTTCTCTATAGGGATCCAGATGGCCAATTTGCTTTTGCAATTACTCTACTTATTTGGGGTGCAGAGTTAGTTATTCCATCTTTATCTGCTTATGCTGGTTATGCAATTGCTGGAGCTGTAGCAGGAGCGGTTGCTTATGGAGGATATAAGGCTGTACAAACAATAAATGCTCGTGATCACGAAAAGTACTCAATAGAAAATCAAGTCAGTACAACAGATGCTGGGTATTCATCTACTATGCAAAGAAAGAAAAAAGGCGGAGTAGATGAAACTCTTTCTGATGATCCTCACAACGATCCAAACTTAGAGGATATAAGCCATCCTGAAGCAAAGGGACAGGGGCGCCACAAGTTTAGAGATAAGCAAACAGGTGAAATTATCGAATATGATGAAGCACAACCGGGAAAAACAGGACATAAGGGGCATGAACATTATCACAGGCCCAACCCTAATTCAACAGGAAAAGGAGATTACTATTTAGACTCCAATGGAAATCCCGTACCGAAAGGCAGTGAACCCTCGCATCTATACCCACCTGAATGGGTTTGGTGGGAATAAAAATATAGGAGAATATTAAAATGGGCGATATTAATAAATATGTTGATTTTTTTCATGATGGATCAATTATTGATATTGATCACATTGGTAACAAGATGACTATTTCTATGGAAAGTGCGGAAGTGGACGAAGAGGATATAAAGGATGATATCGCCCTTGCAAAAGATGCTAGGATTCGAGGAAAATTGCATATAGAAAAAATTAAATCTATAATAATAAATAATAAGCCATATTTAGAAATTGTGAAAAAAATATATGATGAAGGAGGAATTGTTAACTTCGAGATTACTAAAAATTCTGTTTTACTATCGATAGATTGGGTAAATTTCCCTCCAAATCAAAAAATAAACGAATTCTCAGTTATTAAGGTTGAAGCTGAAAAAATCTGGTGGGAGAACATCCCTGATTAGGAAATATCATCCGTTTTTTTATGAAGGAAGAAAGTGTAACTGATGTAATTAGAAGATGAAATTATGAATTTGAAAAATTATACTTCTGGAGTGCACCCCGTTTAAACAGGACCACCTAGTTTGCTCTTAAGACATAGGAGTAAAACTAGTCTTATGACTATATCCAAAGACAAAGTT
>DAIDHO010000037.1 GCA_027459675.1 Parachlamydiales bacterium
GCCCCTCCTGTGTTTGAAGAGAAAACTATATAGACATTAAAATATTTAGTAAAGACTTATGTGGTCAGGCACTAGTTTTTGTAAAATCAATTATTTAACAAAGTCAAGGTTCCAACTGATTCATTATCAATAAAATAAGTTAATTTATATTTTTATTGAAAATATTATTATATATGTGTATAATATATTTTATAATTTATTAACAATAATAGGAGAAATTATGACAATAACAAATAATACAAATTTTTGGGATCTACCCAATGAGATGCACTTCCAAATAATTGAATCATTTATAGGGAATGATCTAATCTTAAAGGATGAGGATATAAGAAATCTTAATCATCTTGGGGCCACATGTCGGTTCTTTCACTCTATCACTTACGACTTTATAAGACACAAGTTACAATGCTGGATCAATCGAATGAAATTAATTGCTCCAAGGATCTGTGATAGGATAGTTCAAACAATAGATAAAGTGCCCCACTTATTCCATTCACCCAAGCATATTGTAATAAGAAATCATTATAACACAATTATGACCCTTTCAAATTTATACAAAGATTTTAATAAATTAAATTTAGGTTCTGACACCACCCATTCTAAAGAAAACGTACAACGTCATTCCGGCGAGGACTGTATTTGTATGAAATTGGACGCAGTGTCTGATGAAAAGTTTTTTGGTTCGCTCACCCATCTGACTGAAGAAAACGTAAAACGTCATTCCGACAAGTACTGTATTTGTAGGACATCGGGAGTAGTGTTTGATGACAAGCTTTTTGGTTGGCTCACCCATCCGAAGGAAACGTAAAACCTCATTCCGACGAGGACTGTATTTGTATGCATTTGACAAAAGTTGTGGATGAAAAGTATACGGATTGGATCAACGTGCTTTATCTTTCCTAAGAAAGATGAGTGCCCCGAGAAGGGATCTGTCCTGTCTCAAGGGCTTTTTTCCAAGAAAAAGCCCGATTGAGAAATGTTTCTAATACATCTGCGAGAAGGCTCCCTGTTAGCGGGGGGAGACTGGCGTACGTAAAGAAAGCAAGCTGATTGTTGCGAGGACTGTAGCAAAAGGTTCCAACTCGAGGATAGAGGTTATTTTCTTTAAGGGCTTCTTTCAGCAAAATTTCCCTGAATTTCCCAGGAGGAAGCTCTCCTAAAAAAGCGGCGATGAGAAGGCGCTCCTTGTTTTCCTCTTCTTGAATTTGAACAGGCATCACATTATTAATATTCAGCAAGCAATTTCGGTGGTGATCCGGATGAAGTGGAACGGCAATTAGTTCCGAAAGATCGGCAAGGAGCATTGCAAAGCGATCCATTACTTCTCCTTCTTTTTCTTTTTCCGTTTGAGTTCCTCTTCTTCGTATTTTTCTTCAAGATCTTCGAGGATATCCATGAAGCATACTAAGAGATCTTGTCGATGTCTTTCATCTCGGAAAAGGCGGGGAGCCACTTGCCGAATAGCATCGCGATATTGAAGATAAATAATCATCTGTGCAGCAGGCTCACCTGCAATGCCCAGTTGATGGACAAGCAGAAGCGCTTTATCTGCACTAGGATATCTTTCCATTAGAAATTTCACAAAAATGCGTGCTAAAAGATCAAAAGTAATACGAGGAGGGAGCACAAGCCCTTGCCGGTCAAAAGAGCTAGCAATCAGATTCATGCGAGAGAGAAAATATCGATAGATTCCCAAAATGGCCTGCATGTTGCGCGTTTCTGTCATCATGCGGTGCAGTTCTTCACGGGAGATGGAGGGTCCTTTTGCTTTAACATCAGCACCGAGTGAATGAAGAATGAAGTCGATGATCGTACGCATTTTATCGAGAGGATAATTTGTCGAAAGCTCTTGGAATAAAGAGAGTGCATCTCGGGGATTTCCTGTAATGCTGCGATAGAGATCTCGAAGCGCCATCGCGGATCCTAAACCTTGTTCTGCAAAAGCTCTTGACTGGATCCCAATGTTACGTCCTGCTCTTACTTCCCGCTCGCTGGTGCGGTAGAGTTCTGTTTTTGCTTGTTCGAGGGTATACCTCATATCGGCATCGCAGGCTTCCATCAAGAAATCAATAGCTTCATCGACAAGAGCAACGTCGAGATAAACCTCTTTGAGCTTTCTTAAAATCTCTTCCGGCGAATCTTTGCGTGAAATCCGCGCTCGGATTGAAAGAAGTGTTCGAGCTTGAAGCTCAGGATTTTTCTTTTCGGTATTTTCTGCAATCTCTTGCAGCTTTTCAACAGCTTTGACTTCCTCCTCTTCCTCTTCTTTCTCTGTTTTTGAAGACTCTTCTGGCTTGGACTTTTCTCGGAGGCGTCTATCGAGCGTCTGAAAATTTCTAGAGAGGGCCATGGGATTCCAAGCGTTTAAATCTCCCCATTCTTGGAATTCTTCAGTGGCTGATTCTTGGACGACGGAGTATTGCAAAAGTTTTTGAGCATTCGCTTGCTTAATTGCAGCCTGTTTGGCTGCAGCCTGCCCGCTAACACCCTGAACAGTGGGAATGGAATCTCCTTCTGCCATATTCTGGTGTCATAGCAGAAGAAGCAATTAGAAGCATCCTCTAAGAAAGCTGAATGCGCCCTAAAGGCTGAATTCGCATCTCTGGCACGACCTCCTGATATGAGACGACGGGCAGATCAGGAAACTCTCCTTCGATGAGCTTGCGCACAAAGCGGCGGACATCGATCGCTGTCAAGAGCACAGGAGGTTGGCCGCCTGCAGGAGTAGGACTGATGGTTGTTCGCATCGATTGCATGATCATTTGCACCGAGTCGGGGTCAAGGGCTAGGTAAGAGCCCGCGGAAGTTTGTTTGATGGCTCCTCGGACCATATCTTCGATTTCAGGATCGAGAAGGTAAACAGAGAGAACCGATTGTCCTAGGGAATATTTGTAACTAATATACCGCTTGAGAGAAGAGCGGACGTATTCAGTTAAAAGAACGGTATCTTTTTCAGATTGAGCCCATTCACTGAGAGCTTCTAAGATAGTTCGCAAGTCTTTGATCGATATTTGCTCTTGGACAAGGCGTCGAAAAATTTCTGTCAGTTTTTGGAGAGGAACAAGGCGAGTGACCTCTTTGACAAGATCGGGATAAGCTTTTTCGACGAATTCCAATATGGCTCGCACCTCTTGGATCCCTATAAAGTCGCTAGCATGCATACGGTAAAAATAAGAAAGATGCAGGATCATGACTTCTTGTGGTTTCCAGAATTTAATTCCAGCTTTTTGCAGAACTTCTTGGTATCTGGTATCGACCCATATTGAAGGTTGGCCAAAGAGAGTCTTAGTTTGAGTAAAGGGAAGGTTATATTTGCGAAGAATATCGGGTGCTTCATTCACGAGAAGGAATCCTTCTGGAATTTTTCCTCGAACGATAGGAACTTCATTGAGGTAGATGGCGTATTCATCAGGCTCTAAATTAGGGGCATCAACCCGGACATGGACTCCTGGGAAACGAACTCCAAGATCTTGATATAGAGCGTGTCGCATTTTAGGGATCATGTCTTCTGCAAAAGTGGAGCCACCTCGGTCTTTTTTCATGAGAATAGAAAGACTTTTTCCAATTTCTAAAATGACAGGAAGCGTGAGAGCATATTCATCAGTACGGCCACGGACCATCGTGTGTCCTTCCACTTCTGCTGTACCCACCCCGCTCACACTACCCGCTGCAATTTTAGCAGCTGATTTTTTTTGTTTATACCAACGCGTTGTTCCAATGGAGCCTAAGATCAGCGCTAAAACAACAAAGATGGTACCTGGAAAGCCTGGAATGAGCGACATGAGGAAAAGTACAACCGATGCGATGATAATCGCTTTAGGCTGTCCCAGCAGTTGAAGACTGATCTCTTGACCAAGAGGAGACTCTTTTTTATCGCTTGAAACCCGCGTGGTCACAATACCGGCGGTCATTGAAATAAGGAGGGAGGGGATTTGCGAAACAAGACCTGAGCCGATGGAAAGAAGGGTATAAGTTTGAGCTGCTTGCAAAGCAGACATGCCGTGCATCGAAACTCCAATGATCAAACCCCCAATAATGTTGATGACAGCAATGACAATACCGGCGATCACGTCCCCTTTGACAAATTTCATCGCTCCGTCCATCGCTCCGTAAAGCTGGCTTTCTTTAGCAAGCGCTAGCCGTAGCTCACGAGCTTGGTTGGAATCGATAATGCCGCTTCGCATATCGGCATCAATGCTCATCTGTTTACCGGGCATCGCATCTAATGTAAAACGTGCTGCTACTTCAGCAACCCTCTCCGCACCTTTAGTGACTACGATGAATTGTACAATCGTGATAATTAAGAAGACCACAGCTCCGACGACAAAATTTCCTCCTACAACGAAATTTCCAAATGTTTGGATAATGTGACCTGCATAGGCATTGAGTAAGATTTGTTTGGTCGCGGAGATTTCAATCCCTAGCCGGAACAAGGTGGTAATGAGAAGAAGAGAAGGAAACATCGATAAATTAACGGCTTTGGGTATATACAGGGCTACCATCATCAAAGCAATAGAAATAGTGATATTGATTGCGATTAAGTTATCTAAAAAACCCGGACTGACCGGGATGATAATCATCATGATGATCGTAATAACGAAAAACGCTAAGATAACATCGCTGGATTGGGTTACAACGCGTAGCACCCTTTCGCCGCCCAGCATCCGTGCTAAATTCTGTAAAAATTTCATTCGTCCTCTAAATTAATCTTAAGGAGGTTTGCATCATATCTTACTGAAAGAGTTCTCCTCCCTCCTCTTCCTTAAGCCGTTTTATCCATTGCAGGATTTCTGCCATCGCTTCATATGTCTCTTCTGGAATATAGTCGCCGATTTTCCCTTTCTGGAAAAGGGTTTGTGCTAAAATGACGTTTCGCATGATAGGCGCCCCTCCCTCTTGACCATACTGAATGATCTTATCTGCCACGATACCCTGCCCCATCGTCAAGATCTTAGGAGCAGGTTCTTTTTCTTCGTCATACTCAATGGCCACTGCCAAGTGGATAGGGTTTGTAATGATAGCCCTTGCTCTACGAGCTGACATAGGACCTTCTTGGTAGGCAATTTCTTGAGCTACCTGCTTACGACGACTTTTCAGATGAGGATCTCCTTCCGTATCCCGGAACTCTTGCCTTACTTCGAATTTTTCCATTTTCATTTCTTTACCGAAGTTATATTTCTGGAAGGCTAGGTCAAAAATCGCAATAATAATAAAAAAAATTCCGACCCGAATGATGACCTTAATAAGAAAGTCGGAAAATACCTCTGCAGAACCGACGATAGGGATCCCCGCGGTGGCGATAACTTCGGAAAGACTATTGTAAACAACCGAGTAGATGATGACGATCGCTATCGTAATCTTTAAAATGGACTTGATAAGCTCAATCCATGTTTTGAGCTTAAACATATTTTTAAGGTTAGTGACAGGATTGAGCCTCTTTAAATCAATTTTTAAAACTTCACTTGAAAAAACAGGTCCTACGACAAGAAAAGAAACAAGGACTCCGACCAGGCTAGTGACAATGGCAATCGGAATACTGCTTACCAAAATGACTGTGAGGGATTGACCCAGCATTTCTTCAATCCGAGAAGATAAATCATGGGTTGTTCCAATGCTTTTAAAGACAGTTAACATAAATCCGGCCAATTGCTGAAATAAGTATTTTGCAGAAAAAAGAGTGGCGCTAATAGAGACGACAAAGGTAAACGCTGAGGGAAAATCTTGCGACTTAGCAACCTGCCCCTTTTTCCGGGCATCGCGCAATTTTTTAGGGGTTGCCTTTTCTGTTTTTTCGGCCATGGTGCCTATTTATCGCATCTTTGAAGAAAGACGTCAATACCTATGCCAAAGGGCCTGAGAGAAGCTAAAAAAGTCTGAATCATTACGTCTTAAACCCCAAGAGTTTGCGCATCTACCTCAGGGTATTGTAGATACAACCAGAATCAAGAGGCAAGGCCACAAAACCGGGGGCTCCTTTTGATAACCCTTATTTTTCTTAACAGACTAAGATCCCTTGAGCAAGGGAGGCAAGGACACAAGAAAATTCCGTATAAATAAAGTCAGAGACTTATGTAGATGATGTAAAGCTCTTTATAAGTTTTAAATATTTTATTATAGATCCTTCCCCTTGGAAAATCTATTTTCTCTTTATCGATTTAGAGGGGTATTGAATTTTGTAAGCGGTTTATATTGAAACAGTTAATTTATTAATTAAAATGTAGTATAATTATTTTGACAATAGTTGTTAAATAATATATAATAAAGTATGTAAATGATTTAATAATTTAAAAAATAATAAAAAAGGATGAAGAGAGTATGAGTTCAAAGGTTAGTAGTAATTTATCATCATCAAATATAGCAAATGGCTGGGGTGGAGTTGGTGGACGTATTTGGAGACACACGATCGGAAGGGTTTCCAATTTAGCAAGAGTTCCAATCTTCGCGGTTGCTTCATTGTTTCAAATAGGTAAAGTTACTCTTAAAACGCTCGCACTTCCAGTCACTTATACTGTTGTAGGAATTCGATATCTAGCAACAAAGGAGTCTTATAAGGGCTCTTTGTCGTTAACAAATATTGCACTAGATGGGATTATGACACTGGGTTTGATGAAGAGCGCAGCTATATGCTTTGTAAAAGTCATCATAGCTCCATCTAGAAAAGATAAAGGCATTGTCCAAGGTGTAAAAAATGCTTACAAAATTGTTGCAAGGGAAGATGAATCTTTTAAATATTCTCAACATAGTACCCTATCAAAGATTTTTCAAGCAGTTATATTTGACCAGCTCCCCAAAAAGTAGTCCATAGTAAAGTTAAGATTCGTGTAAAAATTTAACCTTAAATAAGGAGCACGAATCATGAAGAAACGGTTTACAGAAGAGCAG
>DAIDHO010000038.1 GCA_027459675.1 Parachlamydiales bacterium
TGATTTACCTGGCCATGTCACGAATCATGTCAAAGAGACTGAGTTGTTTGTGATGTTTTCAACGACAGTTTCTAAGAAAAATAAGAGTCATAAAAAACAAGTCCAACAAAAGATAATTTTTTGCTTTATTTTTTTATAAATAGACTTATTAAAGAGTACTAGGTTGCTAAAAAAAGATGATTTTGAGAAAACAACGAAAAAACGCAACCAATTATGTTAGAAAGATCCTCAGAAAATCCCATCTTAAAACTACGGAGAGATCATCCCTGGGAGTCTAAATATGTTTTTAATCCCGCAGCACTCTACTTCCATGGAAGAGTGCATCTTATTTATCGCGCAATAGGTCACTCGGGCCAGTCTGTTTTTGGATATGCTTCCAGTAAAGATGGCATCCATTTTGATGAACGATCGGACGAACCTGTCTATATTTGCCCAGGGCTCCAATTATGTAAAAAGGGGTGTAAAAAGAAAAGATTGAGCTATGCATATCTCTCAGGGGGAAGCTGGAGTGGATGCGAAGATCCTAGGCTGACCCAGATCAGCAATACGATTTACATGACTTATACAGCATTCAATGGGTGGGATTCTTTGGCACCCGGCGTAGCTATTACGTCTATTAGCGTTGATGATTTTCTGCACAAGCGTTGGAATTGGAGCCCGCCACGACTCCTTTCTCCGCCGAATGAGATGCATAAAAATTGGGTGATTTTTTCTGAAAAAATTAAGGGCAAGTTTGCTGTGCTGCATAGTATTACTCCTGATATTTTAATTGATTATTTTGACGATTTTGAAGCCGATGGTAAAGTTGTCAAAAGTCATTATTCCCCTGAGGGAAGAGAAGCATATTGGGATAATTGGGTCCGTGGCGTAGGTCCGCCCCCTATTAAAACAAAAGAAGGTTGGCTTGTTTTGTATCACGCCATGGATAAAAAAGATCCCAATCGATATAAACTGGGCGGGATGATTTTGGATGCAAATGAGCCCACAAAAATTGTTCGGAGATGCACCTTTCCTCTGCTTGAGCCTGATGCAAGGCATGAAAATATAGGGTTTAAGCCGGGAGTCATTTATGCCTGTGGTGCTGTTTTAATCGGTGAGAAACTTTTCGTCTATTATGGAGGAGCGGATACGGTTGTATGTGTTGCCACAACCGATGTAAATGAGCTTTTAAACAAGATTCCACCTTTGAACCTTCCCCTGAAAAAGGCTGCTCCTAAGATGACCTGGTTTAAAAGGCTGATTCATTTATTTAAAGGTAAATATGAAAATGTTTGAACGTATTCGTAAAAACCCGATTCTTGTTCCTAACAAAGATATCGATTGGAAAGCGCAAGCCACTTTTAACCCTTGTGTGGCAAAAAGCAATGACAAATTCATGCTTCTTTATCGGGCGCAATCAAGACTCAAAGACCATCAAGGGGCTCATATGTCGGTTTCAACGATTGGTCTTGCGGAGAGCACGGATGGAGTTGATTTTGAAAAAGAGAGAATGTTTATTGAGCCGAAAGAAACTTGGGAGCGGTTTGGATGTGAAGATCCGCGTGTTACTTTTCTCGATGGGAAATATTATATTTTTTACACTGCTCTTTCCAAGTACCCCTTTTCGTCATCCGGCATTCGAGTGGGTCTAGTCATTACAAAAGATTTCAAAAAAATAGATGCAAAACATCCCGTCACGACTTTTAATGCAAAAGCAATGGCTCTTTTTCCTGAAAAGATCCATGGAAAAATGGTTGCAATACTCACAGCAAATACCGATCTGCCGCCGTCTAAAATTGCTTTGGCGATTTTTGATAAAGAAGAAGATATCTGGTCGGAGAGTTACTGGAATCACTGGTATAAGAATCTGGACGATCACGTTATTCCGATGCTGAGAGATGCCCATGATCAGGTTGAAGTAGGAGCGCCTCCTATTAAAACTAACAAAGGGTGGTTGCTCATTTATTCATACATTCAAAACTACTTCTGTTCCGATAAGGTTTTTGGAATCGAAGCTGTCTTATTGGATTTAAAAGAGCCTTCCAAAGTGATTGGCCGAACAACAGAGCCGTTTCTCATTCCAGAGAAAGAATACGAAATCCATGGAGATGTCCCCAATATTACTTTCCCATCTGGGGCATTGATTGAAAATAAGAATATTTATTTGTATTACGGTGCTGCCGATTCGACGTCTTGTATGGCAATCGGCGATTTAGACACGCTTTTGGAGGAGTTAACCCGAGAAGACAAGGGTCATTATTGCTTGGATAGTGCTTACATCAGTCAAGGGTTTAAAAGATATGAAAAAAACCCTATTATCTCGCCAAGACCCGAATTTGACTGGGAATCGGTGGCAACGTTTAACCCTGCAGCGGTCTATGAAAGTGGAAAATTTCATATCATTTACCGGGCGATGTCAAGGGACAACACCTCTGTATTTGGTTATGCCTCTAGTCGTGATGGTTTGCATATAGACGAGCGACCACGAAATCCTATCTATGTTCCAAGAGCAGGCTTTGAAAGTAAATCGCACGCAGGCAATTCAGGCTGTGAGGATCCCCGGATCACTAAGCTCGGCGATTTATTTTACCTGTTTTATACTGCGTATGATGGTTATACCCCACGAGTTGCTTTTTCAACTATCAAGGTGGACGACTTTCTAAGTCAAAGGTGGGATTGGTCAGAGCCCAAGGTCATTACGCCGCCCGGAGTAGATGACAAAGACAGCTGTATTCTTTCTAAGAAAATTAATGGGCAATTCGTCCTTTTTCACCGCGCTGATGATTGTATTTGTATTAACCTAGAAGACAACTTGGATTTTCATGAGAATAAATGGCTTGTTAAAAAAAGTTGCATGATTAAACCGAGGGCAAATCATTGGGATAATCGTAAATTTGGCATCGCAGCGCCTCCTATAGAAACACCCCATGGATGGGTGATGTTTTATCACCGCGTTTCAGTACCAGGTGACATTTACAAAGTTGAAGCGGCTCTGTTGGCTTTGAATGATCCCACGAAGGTTATTGCTACAACGGATGCCACTTTGCTAGAACCTGAAATGGACTATGAAAAAATTGGCATTGTTTCAAACGTTGTTTTTCCATGTGGTGCCGTTTTACACAATGATGAAATTTTCCTTTATTACGGAGGAGGAGATCGTGTGGTTGGGGTTGCCAAAATGGATCTTAAAAGCCTCTTAAAAAGGTTGGGAATATGAAGATCATCAAAAGACCCTGGGGAGGCTATGTCATCTTAAAAAAGATGCAGAAGTACTGGGTTAAAAAACTCTATGTCCATCCAAAAGCGCGCCTTAGCCTTCAAAGCCATCAATTCCGAGAGGAAGTGTGGTATGTCCTAAAAGGCTCGATTATCGCTCAAATTGGAACCAAAAAGCATAAAGGAAAAGAAGGCGATCTTTTCATCATCCCCAAGAAGAAAAAACATCGAATTATTGGGGTAACAGAAGCTGTTATTTTAGAAGCGGCCTTTGGAAAGACATTGGAAACAGATATCGTTAGATTTGAGGATGACTATGGCAGAGTTTAAACTGCCGCAAAAAATACCCTCCGCCGTCTTTCGCGCGAATGATATTCGCGGAAAAGTAACAAATGAACTGACACCTGATGTCATCTATGCTATTGGACTGGGCTTGGGAAGCTTAGCTCAGGAAAGTGTTATCAAGAAGATTATTGTTGCCCGTGATGGAAGATTATCCAGTCCTCTTTTGTCCCACGCTTTGATTCAGGGTCTGAATGAAACGGGCTGTGATGTCATCGATATTGAAGACGTTCCATCGCCTCTTCTGTATTTTGCAACTGAAGTTTTAGAGACCTCTTCTGGTATCATGGTCACAGGAAGCCATAATCCCGCAGATGAAAATGGGCTCAAGATTGTTTTAAAGGGGAGTGCACTTTCTGGAGAGCATCTTCAATCAATACTTAAGAAAATCACCTCGAAATCCTTTGCCCAGGGGAAAGGAACAACTCAAACCCAGAACATTATTCCTATCTATCTTTCTAAACTTTCAAGTGACATCCAATTAAAACGTAAAATACGCGTTGTTGCAGACGCAGGCAATGGTATCGTCGGAAAAGTATTTCCCGCAGTTGCTAGAAAATTAGGCGCTGAGGTGATTGAACTTTTTTCCGAAGTAGATGGCCATTTTCCTAATCATTTTCCCAATCCTGCTCTGCCGGAAAACCTCCAGGATCTGATCAAAAAAGTGAAGGGGTCCGGCGCCGATGTAGGAGTTGCATTTGATAGCGACGGTGATCGGCTGGGAGTTGTTACCAACAAAGGTACTATCATCGAGTCGGATCGCCTGCTCATGTTTTTTGCATTACAGGTATTAAAACAAAATCCCGGTGCAACGATCATATACGATGTTAAAAGCACCCGCCACTTGAATAAATGGATCCAAGACCATAATGGTATTCCTCTCATGTGGAAAACAGGTCACTCTTTAATCATTGAGAAAATGGAAGAAACGGCAGCGAAACTTGCAGGAGAGCTGAGCGGACATTTTTATTTCAAAGATCGCTTCTCGGGATTTGATGATGCGCTCTATGCAGCAGCGCGCCTTCTTGAAATTTTCTCTGAACAAAATAGAACTTTTGAAGAAATTTTTGAATCTATCCCAAAAAGTATAAGCACCCCAGAGATCGACATACAGATACCCGATAATAAGAAATTTTTGTTTGTTGAGAAATTTAAAAAACAGGCGAAATTTAAAGAGGGTAAAATTAACACCCTTGATGGGATACGCGTCGATTTTGAGGACGGTTTTGGTCTAGTTCGTGCTTCTAACACAACCCCTTCAATCGTGCTAAGGTTTGAAGCAGACACAAAAGAGAGACTGAAAAAAATAGAGGAGATGTTTCGGGAGCAGTTGCTCGCAATCGATCCCAGCTTAAACTTTTAACTCCAAGAGGATATGCCGCACCTTCAGACCCCACCCTCAGGCCTTTTGGGGGCGCTCTTTTTAAATCTGACATTTCCTTCTAGTATTTAATTTTTCCTAAAGTTATAATAATTTTTAATTTGTCTTGAAATTAGGTCTTTATATCGACAGCCTTTTAGGCGACTCAACCATTAGGTGATTCAAAAGGGGGCAACTTCATATGAAGTTATCCGCCACTCTCATTTGTTTGATTGCATGCCATGGAGGTCCTGCGGACCATTTTGCAACTTATTGGTGAAAAGTTAGTTGAAGATGGATACGAAGTTCAAATTTATGCTTCAGGCCCTGCTCTTAAAAAGTTTCAGGATCGTAATATCGTAGTTGATCAGGGGGTCTAGACGCAAAACTTTTAGAATCAGTGAAATTACTTTCAAAAAGTGGGGGGTTAAGTGGATTTAATGCTCCCATTCACCTTAGACCAAGCTCTTAAGCTTATCTGGGACCTTTTGGAAGAAATTCAGCAGCTTCGAGAAGAAAACCAAAAGCTCAAGGATAAAATCGAAGAGCTCCTCCTACAAATCAATAAAAACTCCTCCAATAGCTCCAAACCCCCGAGTACCGACATAAAAGGAAACACAGCAGGAAAAGGAAAACAAGGAGGCGCTAAGAAAGGCCGCGTAGGAGCTTTTCGACTCCCTTTCACAGATGAACAAATCACAAAGAAAGTGAAAATATTCCCAAACACTTGTCCTCGGTGCGGGTCAACCAACCTGGCCTCAGAAAGAAAATCCATTCTTGCCATCACAACCTCCTGCATTAGAAGACGTGCAGAAGAGCTTTTGGGCAAAAATAGCCACCAACCAACGATTACAGACCGGTATCCGGCCTATCGGTTCCAAGGACCCCATCAGTATTGCCTAGCTCACTGGAAAAGGAATAGACCTCTTGCGTAATTAAATTTTTTGCTATGCTCCTTACCCTTTTGGGAGGAAGAGCATTGAGTAAGTACGAAGA
>DAIDHO010000039.1 GCA_027459675.1 Parachlamydiales bacterium
TGTTCCAGCATTCCTCCTATCAGCCGTTGAAGAAGGCCGTTTTTCCCAGTAAGATCTTCTGCTGTCTTACATTTTGCTAATTCTGCTTTAAGATCAAAATCTTGAAAATTTGTCATTGTATCTCCATTTTGTATAAATTTTTAAACCGCGCCGCCCTTCGCTATCGCTCTGGGCGCGCGTCACTGCTTTTGAAAGGTAAGAATAAAAGCATCCTACCCTTCAAGGTTTATTTACACAAAATTCTGGACACTCCCAACTTTTAATTACACCCGTTCAAAGAGTGAGTTGTCAATCAAACTTTATATTGAAGTCCACTATGGAGTTCTGCTATCTTGAGATTAAAATAAAACCTTTGTTAAAAGGAGCCGTCGGATGAAATTAGATTTCCCAAGAGAGGACATGCCTGCGCAAATGGTGGAGCATCATTACAAATTTATGATGGATATGCATATGAACTACGAGAAGATGCATATTGATCGAGAGTTTTCATACATGAAGTACGCTGGTGTTTTTGTGTTAGCCGCTCTTGGGCTAATGCTTATGGACAGCAAAGGGACAGCATCCAATTACCTTCTTGGGATTGTAGTCGCTGGAATTGGAACCTTACTTGTTCTTGCTATGAATGTGATCTTTCTCAGCTCAGATATCGATCTTAAGCGCACTTGCTATGCAGAAGAAGGAAGGTTGATCGAAGAAAAATACAGATCCATCGTCAACTTCCATTATTTCCGAGCTGTTAACGCTGCAAAAACTGCTCGATACAGAGCAAGCCTCTTTTCTCGGCTGTTTCCCTTTTTGTTCGTTGGAGCCTTTACGATTTGGGCCAGTGTCTCTTCATCCATGAAAATCAGTACGCATTTTGCCTCCCTGGTCGGGATATTTTCAGGTGTTATATTACTCGTTTCTGCCTTTTTCCTTGGAAGAATCATAAAGAAATGGCAGCTTCTACCAGATCTGGAGAAATGAACTTAAATGATTAAATTTTGGGAAAACCACATAAAAAAAGGAAGTCTGAAGGATCTAATTGTCCATTTAATCCCAGCTGTTATAGCCACCTTCTTGTTCCAAGTGATCTCCATAGAGATCTATCACCACAACCCATTAACTGAATCTAAGATAAACTTTTTCATCTGGGTCGTATCTCAAGCTTTCGGAAGCTACTTCCTCGGATCAGCTTCAGATAAATTTTGCAGGAAGAAGACATTGATTGTTACGCAAGCATGCGGGATCTTGGCTATGTTTTACCTTATGTGGACAGGCTGTAGTGATTGGCTTGCAATCCTATTCACAGGTTTGACTTTCAGCCCTTCTGCTATTGCAAAAGCTGCGTTAGTAGATAATTTTCCTAGAGAATCGAAAGTAAGAATGATAGGAATAACCTTCATTGCCCTGTTTCTTCCATGGTGTTTCTTTTCGTTTATTGTATCCCTCGACCCTTCCTATGTTCTGATTCCATCTGTTTCTTGGTTAATCATAAACTTATTTTTGACAATTTTTTATTTTGAAGACAGAAGAGATAAGTCATCCCATCACGAAGAGGGTAGGAAATTCTTCAATAAAAAGCGAAAGGCAAAAGCCTTTCTTACTAGTCTAGCCCTTTTGCCAGGACAAATGATTTTCTTTCTATCTGATTCATATTTCGAGGAATCTGTCAAAAACGCGCCATTCTTTACGTTGCTTGGTATCGGTGTTTTAATTGGTGCAATCGTAAGCGTTTTTTATAAAAAGACCCCTCATTTATCCATGGTAAGTATTTGTTATGGAATGGGTTTCATATTCTGCGCCTATTCTTTGATAGCCACCAAGTTTATATTATTACCTGATACTGTTCTTCCCGTTATTATTATGCTTTTCTCAATCTTAGGCGGTTTTTACTTACCTTTTGTCTATGATGCGATCCTGTCTTCAGTTTCATCAAATTATAGAGGAACTGCTTGCGGTATTATCGAAGTTATCATATCATTGGCGGCGCTTGCTGGCCTGGGCGCCATTTTGATCTTCGGTCCGAGTGAGTGGACAATTTTATTTTTAATGACCATCCTGTTTCTGGCGGCATTTATAATTCAGAGATCAGGAGAAAAACACGAGGTATAATGTTGCCGACAAAATTAAAAAATTTACTTAAACTTTCAACTGCGGCAGTTGTTATGACTAGTGTACTCTCTCCTTTACATGCTGAACAGGTCGAAGAGACCACAGAATCCATATGCATGAAAGCCATGACAATGGAAAAAATGTATGATGACTATGATCTAAGTAAATGGTCTCTATTCTCTGGTGGATTTATTAATTTCGGATATTGGGAAAAGATAAAAAAAGATCAACCAATTTCTGAATCCGAAAGAACTGAAAGCGAAAAAAATCTATACAGACATCTCGCGAAAAAGATTGGAATTTCAAAAAAAGATAAAGTACTTGAAGTCGCCTGTGGATTAGGACTGGGAAGTTCCCTAATTTTGAGTGAATTTTCCCCTACAGAAATTAAAGCTATAGACATTTCAAAAACTCAGATCGAAAGAGCAAAGACACTGAACCAAAAAACCATTAAAAAATCTAAAAAACTAGATTTTCAAATAGGAAAAGCAGAGAAGATTCCATTTCAAGATCAGTCTTTTGAAAAAGTCTTTTCTATCGAGGCAGCTCAACATTTTGCTTCGGTGGAGTCGTTTATCAAGGAATCGTATAGAGTTCTAAAACCAAAAGGCAAGTTTGCTGTAGCAACATTTTTCGCCACAGATAAAGAAGCACAGAAAAAAGCAAGCCCGTTAATTAAAACAGTAAATGATGGCATTGATCACCTCATCCCTGTTTCAGATATCAGAAAAATGTTAGAAGATGCTGGTTTTAAGAACATTAAAATAGAAAGTATCGGAAAAAATGTTTGGCAAGGGTTTGATAAATGGATTTCCCAGCAAAGCGAATTTAAAGACACATGGAACAAAAATTGGTACAAAGCATATCAGGACAATCTAGTAGACTATTACGAAGTAACAGCAGAAAAGCCTGACCTAAAATAGGAAGAGAGCTGAAGCAAAAACTTCGCTAAACGCCGTTGAATTCTTGCCTGCCACTGTAAACCATCCTCCAAGAATTATCCCAAAATTTTCCGAGTATGTATGCTGAATCTCAGGCAGCACGCCAACTTGTGTAAAGGATGGTACTTTAATTTTTTCTCCATGTCTTCTTAGAAACCTTCCTTTCGTTCCTTGCTGATAATTAAATTCACATGCAAGCGCCCATCTTCTAGAAAGAGCATATTCTCCATAGAAAAAAACACTAAAATACTGGCCTGGATAGACTTTCCCTCTTGTTTGAGGGTTACCTCCATAATAATTGATCCCCTGGACTGTTACTGGAGCAGGAATAAAATAGCCTGCACTGCTCCTTAATCTAAAAGGGTGCTTTTCTTTTGATCTAAATAGCTTTTGTGCAACAAGCTGGAGCCCTGATTGAAAAGACCCCTGTCCTGTCAAGTCAGTCCCATTCTTCTTGGGATTTAATCTCTGATATTTGCCAGTGGGGAAATTTTCTTGAAACAAGATTCGGAAGTCAGGAATCCAAGAATCCTCTTTATCCGTAGAAATCTGAAAACCACAGCGAAATATGGTATCCGCTAAATGTGTTGAAGATTCCCCTTTGCTAAAGTTGGTGATTACTGATCCAATAAGCTCTACTCCTACAAAATCATTAAAGCTCATCTGAAAATCAAATAAGGGCCGAACACCCCAGATTGTCGGTGTATGTTTCAATTTCCAGTTAGAATCGTAAAAGCCATAAGTTTTAGATGCAATTATGTCTAGCTCTAGTCCTGGATGGCCTGGTGGTACAGTTGTGGCGTTAGGGGTAATAATCGGCCCCATGAACCATTGACTATATTCTTTAGCAAAGACTGGGAAGGACAAAAGAGAAAGAATAATAATAAGATAAATCAGACCTAAACCCCAGAGAAAATGCCATAGAACAGAGGCCAAAGCCCATAAGCATAAAAAAATTTCCTAAAATATTCTTGCTTTCTTATGGCTATTTCATCTTCGGAAAACGTCTTAAGCATCTCTAGTTTCTTGCCCGTATAGATATAAGTTTTAGATATAATGAAAGACGCAACAAGAGCGACTGAAGAAAAGGTCTGGCCAATGTTCCTAAATCCATCAGGTTGGAAATAGAGGATTGAAAGGGCGAAAGTAGCTGCTATACACTGGAATAGAACAGCCATCTTGGCGATACGAGACATTTTGTGTTCTAGAAATTCTATCTGATGGTTTTCCATTCTTATCCTCTAAGGTTTAGCAGCAAAAACTTGTTCCTTCGTTTCTACAAGAGGCTTAAGAGCTCTGTAATAGAGCTTGCAAGCAGCAGTCGTAAGTATCGCTGCAATTAAAGCAAGTACTGGATGGCTGACTGCAAGGTCAGGATTGAAATCGGCAATAAATCGAGACAAAAAGAACCCAAAGCATCCAAAAGACACTAAGTTCACCAAGGATCTTATCGATAGAATTTTCAAAAGGTTAAAATTATCTAAAACCTCGTGAAAATAGCTTCCAAAACTTGCATTTCTTTTTTTCAGTGCAATGCCATCCACGATTATTTGAGCAACACCCTTCTCAATTCTGAGAAACGTTATAAAATCTTTAGTAAATGAATAAATAGCCCACAATAAGACTAGAGGAGCAATTAATTTGTAATATGGGATTTGTAAAGGTTTCAAACTATTGACGACCATAATGGCAGAGAATTGCATCATCCCACCAGATAGTCCTAACTTTTTGACAAACTGAGCTCTCTGTTTATACTCACTTATCAAAGTCTGATAATCCTGACGACTACTCATTTTTTCTCCTCAAGCAAACACCTCTTTAGTTTTTGTTCGCAGCAAGTAGTACGGCCGGCATCCAACCCTCCACAAGAAAAGAGCAGCAAGTACAAAAACTGCTGTTGATATTGAAGCAATCCCTAAAGTGGACCACTTATCTTCGAATCGCGAGATAATTCCAAAATCAATGACAGAAAATAACACCCAGGAAAGGATGATCACACGAAAAAAAGCCAAAGAGAACATGCCAAATCCGTGATAATATTCCTTCACAAATTGGCGAAAAAAATCGACTCTCCATTCCGGATGTTCTCTCTCCATCTGCATCCCCCTAAGAGAGCATGCAATGACTTGCCGATCAAGCATTCTCCCATTCATAAGATGCTTGAAAGAGCTGGTAAAGACAACAAGATACGTGAAAGAAATCACAATAGGGCTTCCAAAAATTGGATGACCGTTAATTTGTCCAAATTTTTGAGCTCCAAAATCGATGATGAGGGCTCCTAAGTAGAGTCTGTGGTTTCTAGAGACCTGTGACCAAGATTCGCGAGCTTTTTCCTCAAGGCGCTTATAGCCCTCTCTCGAATTTGGGACAGCAGCGCTCTTATCCTCTTCAAAAGACTTGTTCGCAACAGCCAGACCATAAATTAGAAAAAGCGCAACTCCCATTCCTATAGCAAAGAGAAGAACTATTGGACTTTCCGCTGGGATCTGCCCTAAAATATTCATATAAAATATCCTGTATGTATTGATGCATCATAATTTTTGCTGCTGATTTACGCAACTCTTCTTCATAACACTCTACTAGGGGGTGTCTTCAAAACATTTTTCTTGTAAATTCTTTTTTTGATCGAGTAAGGAGGACAAGTATGATACGCTGG
>DAIDHO010000040.1 GCA_027459675.1 Parachlamydiales bacterium
TTTGTTTCATAAAACTCCTTGGTTTTCGGTTCATTATCTCCTAAACCAAGCTTTTTCTTTAATAGGGTGCAGTATAAAGTGTCTCTCAGTCCACTTTGCCACGCTCGAAAAATATTTTCCATTAAGCATTCCCTAAAATTCCTCTAATGTTGTATAATTTTTTGTATGGTTACTAACAAAGTAGGTTATTATGTCTAGAATTACAGCGTCATCCGTTGGTCCGATAGAGATCCATAACTGGATACAAACAAATCAGAATCAAATTCAAAAACATCCTGCTTGGCATGGAAATGTGAAGGCCGAACAGGCTGAAGCTCTTTTAAAAGGGGGAAAACCTTTGACTTATCTTCTGCGTAATGGAGATAAGGAGCAATCGTTCTTTATAACCTTTATCAAAGAAGATGGTTCTATAAAGCATCAACATTTTAGCTTAGAGTTTGATTTAAAGGGTTGGTATTACAAAAATGGACAAGTTCAAGGAGAACCCACTGAAATTATTGCTGAAGATCTTAATAAGCTGATTCCAGCGATGATGCATTGTGAAACTTCTCGGTGTAACATGTGTATTCCAAATACAGCGGCCTGAGAAGATTTATTTGGTGAGAGTATCGACTAGATTGATCAAGGGCGACCTTTCGACGTTTGCTCGAGTCGCCCATCCGTTATTCTTATTCTTGTTCTGTGAAGCATTGACTACTTTGGGCATGAGCGTTTTTCTCTCTCATCATTCTATTGATGCTGTCTCTAGTTCTCTTAATGCGACCTATCTTTCTTCTATGTTCAACAATCCGTGCATGGCTATTGCTTCGATGGCTCAAATCTTTGTGGGACTTTATCAAGGAAGCAGTGAGCTGAAGCGTATTGGTCCTTGTGTGTGGCAACTAATCTGGTTTTCACTAATGTCTCTTGTTATTACTCTTCCTTTAAGTTTTTGTAGTTCAAATCTTTACTTTAAAGAAACGTCCATTGAGCATTTGGGAATGGAATATTTTAATATTTTGGCTCTTGGAAATTTTCTATTTCCCTTAAGTACAGCTTTTTCTTCTTTCTATTTGGGAAGAGGAAAGACCATGCTTGTCACGTCTCTAACGATGGCTAGTTACGCCATCGATCTCGGTCTTTGCTGGATTTTGGTTTTTGGAATAGAAGGGTTTATTCCTTCTTTAGGAGTAAAAGGAGCTGCTTTAGCAAAATGTGGGAGCTTGGCATTGTTGTGTCTGACATTTTTTTGCCTATTTCTGGCAAAAAAAAATCGAGCCCTTTATGGAACAAACTTGTGGCGATTTTCGCCCGCGATGCTGTGGTTCTATATTCGACCTGGGATCGTACGAGCTTTTGGATATTTTTGGATAAGAGTAGGATGGGTGATGATCTCCTATATCATGATCAAAAAAGGGGGATCTTACCTAGATGTCATAACTATTGGTGGAACTGTCATCAATTTTCTAGTTTTTGCCGCTATAGGCATTTATCGGGCTATTTTGACAATCGCTCCCATTTTACTTGGCGCAGGAGAAAATAATGAAATTAAGAAATTATGTCGTTCTCTGATGATTTATATAGCAATGATCGGCATAGTTCTGGCCGTTCCTCTTTTGTTATATCCTCAGTCGCTTATCTATGTTTTTAACGCCTCATCGCGCGATCTCTTCAGTAAAACATTTCAAACGATCAATTATGGTATATGGTTCTATATGGTTACGATAACATTCCAGATGGGATGGTGTGGTCTCATTGTGGCTTCTAGAGACTTAAAAATTCAGTTCTATGCCTATTTACTCTCCTATTTAACGTCTCTTCTTCCGGTCTATTTTGCTATGCAATTAGGAGGGGCATCGGCAGATAAGCTATGGTTCATTATGGGAATGGACAACATGATTTTTGGTCTTTTCTATTTCTTCCGCTTCCGCCAGGGCAAGTGGGAAAAAAGGCTGCCCCTTGAGCCTAATCAGAAGATGATTCAAAACGAGCCCATTTGAAATTCATAATTTGTGAGAAAATAGTGATGATCAACCGTTTTTTCTTAATACTATGATGGATATTCGAAAAGAGAGGGATAACCGGCATTTCTTCTAAGAGAATTTCTTCAGCTTGCAAATAATGCTGTCTTTTTTTTTGTTGATCGATTTCTCTTTCGGCATGATAAAGAATTTCCCGGTAGTGTGCGCTTGTCCATTTCGCAAAATTTATTGGATCTTTGGTTTCTAAGAATGTATTAAGAGTATAAATAGGGTCATTCACCCACGGTTTCCAAGTGATACCACCCAGTTGAAAATCCCCTCTTGTTAGCTTGGGAAATAAAACGTTCCACTCTACGGGAATCGCTCTACACTGGATGTTAAAGGCTTTCTCCCAATATTCTTTGATTCTTCCCCAAACTTTGTTCAAATGATGGTTTGCTAGGTATATGAAAGTAACAAGAGGAAAATCTCGTGGAGAGAGTTCCATATCTTCCAAGGCTTGCTTATAGAGAATAATAGCTTTCTCAAGATCAAAGCGGGAACAAAGAGATTCTGAGACCAAACTATGATAGGACGGCAGTGGGCTGGTAGCGAGCTCTACACCAAAATCCGAAGCAAGTTCTTCTCTATTGATCGCTAAGGCAAATGCTTGTCGGAGTTTTTTATTATTAAAAGGAGGTTTTTGACAGTTGAAAGCACACCAATAAACGTTTTCTTTACTCGAAAATGTTATCAATTCATCTTCAACACTTGGTATCACGCTTGAAGCCAGCGTCGATAAAGGAACCCCCACCCAGTGACTATTGTTTTTGTGAAATAACTTATACGCTTGATACCGATTGGTCTGTAGGACGATCACCCGATCCAGTTGAATATTTGGAGCGTCCCAATAGAGAGGGTTTTTCACAAATTCATAGCCCTGTCGAGGCTGATTTTTCATGAGTTGAAACGCTCCATTACAGATATATGCTTCATTCTCCTCCTGGCTCCAATTAGGATGGAGTTGGTCTTTCACTCGATGGACAGGTGAATAAATTGTATGTGCTACGAGCTCAAGGAAATAGGGAGAAGGAAATCTTAATTCAACTTTTAAGGTGAGATCATCAAGAGCTTTTATACCGATCGTATCAACAGGCACGACGCCTTCCTTGGCTAGTTTTGCTCCTTTTATAGGATAAAAAAGGTAAGCAAACGGCGTTTTAAAGGTAGGGGACAAAACTTTTTTCCAAGCATATTCAAAATCAAAGGCTGAAAGTAAAGACCCATCTGACCAACGGGTCGTTTTTAAATAGAATGTGTAGTTTTTAAAATCAGGGGAAATATCGACCCTTTCAGCAATACCATATTCGATTTTTCCATATTTATCTTCTCGCATGAGGCCTTCAAAAACCAGCTTTAAAAAAATAGAAGAGATTTGATCTCCTCCCACGCGAGGATCCAAGGAAACGACAGGGTTTTCTAAGCTAAGTCTTAAAACTTGCTGCTGTTCTAATTTTTGCTTCCATTCTTTTAAAGTTGCAGCAATGGATTGTACAAGACGGTCTTGAACCTCCTTTGCCGCTATTGCAATGATATAACTGAAGAAGGTGGTGTTATGCAGGCAAAGAGTTGAAGTTACTGCCTGGCCTTGAGCTAGGTTTAGAGAACTGAAAAGTTGCTCTAGAGATTCCTTAAAATTTGGATCCGGAATGCGTATGATTAAAAATAATTGATCTTCAACTTGTCGGAAGTTAAAAAAATAATCCGATGGCTTTGTAATATCAGGGCGTAATGCTTCAAGGAAGGATTCAAAGAGCGTCTTTAAGGAAACTAAGGGTAGGGTTGCTTGGGACTCAATAGGGCTTAAGGAGTAGAAGAAATTTTCCAGTAAATCAGGATTTTGATAAGAGATATCGGGAAAAGCCTCCATAAAAGAGGCTAATCCTTCTCTCTGTTTTAGAATGATTCCTCCGTTAAAATCTCTGAATTCTCCTATCGCTTTGACGATAAAGCTGCTGACCTTTTCACGTGTTAAATAAAAATTCAAAGACAAATCGGCTCTTAAGAGAGAGGCATCTTTTGGCAAATGAATCTTAAAGACATTCGCCTCTATAGGGTAATTTTGCGCAAGGTACCGAACAATTTGGCACCTTTCAGATGAAAAAGTAAAATCACCCATTTGGATATTTAAGAAAAGTTCGCTAAGAGCCTTTAACCCTCGGTTAACACGAATAAGAATGACCGTAAAAATAGCCTCTTTTGGTGTTTGCTCATCGAAAAGGATCATAACTTGGGGTAAGTCAGAAGGGTGATCGATTTCTTGACTCAGAGTTAAGATATTTCTCAAAATCTCTTCCTCATTTCGCGCCATGAAAATGCAAGAGGTTAGCTGTTCAATACAAAATTGGATCTCTTGTTTCAGAGCACTTTTAAGACGTTTAATTTCTTCAATACTAAATGGAAGCCCACTTTTCTTTTCGATTTCGAAATAAAGGGTCTTAATCATGCTCTTAGGAGGTTGAAAACCATAGACAGAATTCTTTACCAGTTGAGCCTCTGAAATGAATTTACGTATAGCTAAAAGAACATGTTCTTCATCAAACGCTTCATACTTATCTTTCAAGCAAACATGGGACAAGATACCAAGGACCGGTTTAGATCCGAAAATAAAGTGTAATGAAGAAGGAAACACATGAACATCATAATGATCCTTCATCGGCCGTAGGGCTATCTCTCGATCGATTTTTTTTCTTATAAAAAAGATAGAATAGGCAATTTTTGCCAGAAATTCGGGTGAACGTTGATTAATAAATTCAGTCTCTAAAATTGCAGCGATACGCTCTAATTCTTTAAAGATGGAACTATCTACTCTATGAGGTAATTTTTGATGGATCTTTTTTAAGATGCTTTTTGCTAGGGATAGTTTTATTTCGTAGGTAACGTCCTCTACTCTCAAATCATTCCTTGCTTCTATAGAAGAAGGCAATTCCAACACGGAGGGTGACTTTTTAAACTTTTGAGCCATTTTAACCTGATTTAACTTGCGAGAACACATTCAATGCATGGATTTTACCAGCAATATACTCGCGATACTTTTTTCCCATAGCAATAATTAATGTAGCAAAAAAATTTATATAAATCTAGATCTTCAAGCGAGGGAATCGATAAAAAGGCCCATAACATGTTGATCTTTGAAATTCTTGCTTCTTCTCATAACACTCAGCAAATCCTAAGTAAAGCTGGAAAGAGATGGGTTCTCAGAGAAGAGGTTCTTAGAAACGGGAAACTCAAAATAAATTGGAACAAATAAAATAAGGCTCTAGTGCTCTGTAAATAGCAATTCCTTTTAAAAAATTTTTCGCAGAGGAGTAGACTCAATTCTTAAGAATTTTTTCGCACGAATCGGAGGAGAAGGCGTAGGG
>DAIDHO010000041.1 GCA_027459675.1 Parachlamydiales bacterium
CAGCCTCCTAGTAGGGAGGTTAGCATCTGCTATCTGGTAGCATGAATGTCAACTAAAAAAATTGTGAAACGGCCCTGGCGAGCAGCCCCTTCAAAATAGGAACAATAAGGTTGTTCCATTATAATAAGAAAAGGCCCTTTAAAACCGCCTTGGGCAAGTAGCACAAAGGTTTCATAGGTATATCGAAGGAAACGTCCCATCGTGCTCAAGGTGAAAATGATTCAAGAGCTGTAAAAGCTCAGGAGTGATGACCTTGTCAGTAGATCCTAAAAATGGAGAGGCAATCCAGAGAAAAAAGAGAATTAAATACCGCATAGCTACCCAATAATTAAACAATCGTTTATAGCAAAGAATTAAGAGTAGTTTAAACAAGGTACAATGGCGATTCAACCTTTTTCTTATGCCCGTAAAAAGAAAATTCTCGTGCTAGTCAGTAGAGGAGGAGGAGGGCATAAATCTGCCGGCGAAGCGCTTCAGCAGATCCTAGGAGAATCCTACGATGTCGAAATTAACTACGTCTTTGAAGATATCTTGCGCCACATTGACACCCTTAACCTCCTCACCCAAGGCCGCTTTACAGGTGAGGATTTGTATAATCTCTTTCTTAAACACCATCAGAAACTGCTGTTGAAGTGGATGGTAAGCGCAGGGAAAAAAGTGATGTGCAGCCCCCGGATTCGTAAAGCATTCGACCGCTATTTATCCCAGCTTTCCCAGCTCCCTGACTTGATTATTTCGCCTACCCCTTGGATCAATTACAGAGCCGCCTGTGCAGCGCAAGCCTTTGATATCCCATTTTTGATTATCCCCACAGATCTCGATGGTTCTACCTTCCTAAGTGGATTCCCTGAAAACGCCACCCCCCTTAACTTTAAAATCGCTCTCTCTTATGACGACCCTATGATCCGTGAAAAAACCTTAAACAGCAAACAGCTAAGGGAAGATCAAATCGTAGTCACAGGATTCCCCGTAAAACCCTCCTGTTGCCGTAAATACTCTTCTCAAGAAAAGCAACAGATCCGTTCCTCCTTTCATCTCTTTGAATCTCATCAAACTGTGACCCTCATCATGGGGGCTGTCGGAGGAAACCTCATTTTCAATCATGTCAAATCGCTCATCAATTTAGATCCCAGACCGCATGGGCTACACCTTCAGCTCAACGTCTGCAACGGAAACAACAAAAAGATGGCCTCTAAAATCTCTGAACTTCTCTATTTGCAAGGAGCACGGCCTTTGGATCACAATGTTTTTATTCTACCTTCCGGCCTTGTCATCCATATCCGAGGATATATCTCCAACCTCATTGATCTGATGGCCGTCTCCGACCTTATCATCACAAAAACAGGCTCTTGCACTGTCAATGAAGCGATCTACCTAGAAAAAAAAGTCATTCTTGACAATACGGAGCGATCCACAGCACGCTATCTCTCATGGGAACAGTTTAATATTCCATTTGTCGAAAAATATGGGCTGGGCCTCTCTTTTACCGATAGCCTTCAGCTCCCCATGCTTGTCCTATCGCTCTTAAAGTATCCCGAAAAAGCTCCGCTCATGCTTGAAATGCCCCCTTTCGAGGAGAATCTCCGGGCTCTTGTTCATTCTCTTATTAGACCCCTTGCTTAAGCTAAAGGTTCTTAGCTTTTATGAGAATTTTTGATCTATTTTCAATTCTCCTATATTGATCAAAACGGGCTTACAAGATCTCTAACTTTACTAAGGTTTCCACATGCATCGTTTGAGGAAACATATCAAAAGGTTGTACCTTATCGACTCGATAACCTCCCGCTTGAAGCATCGCTAAATCTCTGGCAAGAGTCGCAGGATCGCAGGAAATATAGATTAAACACTGCGGTTTAAGCCCCACCAATTGATTCAAAAAATTGATCTCGCACCCTTTACGTGGGGGATTGATAATCGCTACATCAATTGTGGGAATTGTTTGAATAAAATCTTCTGCAAGCGCCCAGGTAAAGTCAACGTTGACAATCCCATTTAAGCTGGCGTTTTCTTTTGCATCTTCCACCGCCTCTTTTACAGCCTCTACTCCTAAAACCCGGAGAGCTTTTTGAGCCAGCATAAGAGAGAGCGTGCCCACCCCACAGTAAGCATCTAATACCACTTCTGTCCCCTTCAAACCACACCAATGGATCGCTGTTCGATAGAGCTGTTCCGCTTGAGAAGGATTGACCTGAAAAAAGGAAGCCGGAGAGACTTTGAAGGTCAATCCACATATAGAATCTCGAATACCCCCCTCCCCCCTCAAGGTCCGATAAGTTTTTCCGAGCACCACGTTGCTCCTGCCCTCCTTGATATTTTGCACAACCCCTCGGATTTCAGGCATCGAATCTTTAATCTCTTCAGCGATGGAATCAATCTTAGATGCCCCTTCTGTTACTAAAATCACAAGAACTTGATGGGTTGCAATGGCCGTTTTAATCAAAACATAGCGCAACGTTTTGCAAGAGGATTTTTGTAAAATCTTTCGAATCTTTTGAAAAGCTCTCTCTCCTAGAGGACAATGGATATAACACCGATCAATTTCCACCAGATCATGCGAATTAAAGGCATACAATCCTAAGCGAGAGTCGCTGTAGGGCAGTTGAATTTTATTCCGATACGAAAAAGGAGAAGGCGAAGGAACACAGGGCAAAACATCCACCTCTATTTTGCCGATACGCTGCAAGGCATCTTTCACCCGTTCCGATTTCGTTTCAAGCTGGCGAGTATAGTCCAGGTGCATCAGCTGACATCCTCCACACCGGCCGAAAACCGGGCATGGAGGGTAAATGCGGTGAGGAGAAGTTTCAATATATTCTAAAACACGAGCGCGCCCATAATTTCTACGAACGTCATAGACTTGCACCCTGACCCTCTCTCCAGGCAAAGCACCCTCTACAAAAAGAGTAAAACCTTCCCATGAACCCACTCCTTCCCCATGAATCCCCAGACGCTGAATTGAAAGACTAATAACCTCTTGAAAGCTAGGTTTCATATACCTTTGAAAAGACGCCTAGCTGTTCGAGATCCGTTAGAACTTGCTGAGGCGATTGGCACTGAATCGCCTTGATATGAAGTCGTGCTGCTGCCACCACGTTATCCAGACGGTCATCAATAAAAACCGACTCTTCAGGGACTAGATTATAAGCTTTTAAAAGCGCCTCATAGATTTGAGGCTGCGGCTTTATAGCTTTAACTTGATACGAAAAAATCTGGCCCATTGGATGAGAAAAAAAATCGTGTAAATCTCTCAGCTCTTGATGCATCTCCTTTGGCATATTTGAGAGAATATAGATGTGGTACCCTTGCCTTTGGAGCGCATGAAAAAGATCTACCATCTCAGGGATAGGTTTTAATGAACGGGAGACCTTTTGGACACACTGTGCAAAAGTTTCTCGGTCCAAATGATCTGGTAGCTTTTGAATCAACTCCTCCCTTGAGACCAGCCCTCCATCGTGCATAGCCCATAGGAGAGAATCGAACACCTCTATAAAAGAGCTAGGAACCTGAAGTTCTTTCAGGAACTTTGCAGGATTCCATTCTAAGAGGACTCCTCCCACATCAAAGATAATGTTTTTATACATACTCAAACCGGCCCCCTAAGGGTGCTTTGAAGAATGACGGAAGAGGTAGGATTCGAACCCACGGTCGGTTGCCCGACAACTGTTTTCAAGACAGCCGCAATAGGCCACTCTGCCACTCTTCCAATAGAGAAATCCAGTATAAACATGCGAAATTTAAATAACAATCAGATTTTTTATCCCCCGCGATTCTAAATTTGAAAAAAGATAAGGGCCCTTTTCCCATTAAATCGAATTGCTGTTATTCCAAAAATTCTTGATTAAATTAAGATGAATAGATAAAATAAAACCTGTTTTTTAAATTGAAGGATTTGTATGTCACTATCAAATCTTGTGTATTCCTCTGCACAAGAGATTTACAAAAATATTATAATGATTACAAGCAGCGCAATGTTATCCACTGGAGTCATCTATTTAGATAATTTTTTTTTCAAATTTTTGAAGGAGGGAGATTTGAAAATAAGCCCTAGCGATGCAGGAAAATTTACTGTAGGAATGTATGCAATTCCTCTTATTTTAAAACAAATTTCTGTTGAATCAAAGGCTGAAAAAAATTTAAGGCACAGCGAGGTCGTTACGTGGGGAGTGCTCTATGGCGTTTACTCGCTTGTCAATCCCTCAATGTCTACCCGTTCATTTGTGAAAATTAGCGCTTTATCCTTAATCAGCATTTTCTTCTCTCACGCTTTATCCTCTATTTTGTTATTAGAAAATTTCATACAAAAATATTTATGTATTTTTGATAAAACAGCTTTTGAAGCCTTAAAAATTTCTTATGCTAACGCACCTCTAATATTTATAGCTGCAGCTTCTACCTCTGTTATCGCAAAGAATATTCTTAAGTTGACCCCTCCGACAAAAATTTTTTTCATTTTTACTTCTGCAATGTCATGTATTTATTATTTAACAAATTCTTTATTTGCAGAATTTAATAAAAAGGGTACGATATACTCATTAGCAAGTAAAAGTGTTGTTCTTGTTTGCTTCGCCTTAGGTTCTAAAAAATTTCTTTTTTTAAGCTTGAAGAGCAACAGAATTTTTTTCAAAGTATGTGGTATTGCAGCTTCTGTCATTGCTCTTATTGATTTTCTTAATTTAAAGCGAACTCGGTTTTAAACTGATCGCATATTAAGCAACCTAATCGCGCTCTTTTCTATATAGGCGGAAGGCTTGTTTGGCGATAGGCTGTAAGTGACAAGTCCTCCTAAAAGATTTACAACAAAATTGAGCGGGTTTCGGTGGCGGGAGTGTTCTATCTGGCAGCCTGCTTTTAGCTTCCCTATGATCGAGTCGATCATCCCTCTTTTTCTGAGCAAGATTTTATCGACCACTTGCATAAGCCTATTTTTCATTTTAGCTCGTAGCTTGGTTATCAACTGTATCCCTTGAGCAAACAACTTCTCGAACAGCTCTTGGGAGATATATCCTTTATCCCCGAACAACCGGCCAAATAGTTTCTCTGTCATAGAGGGCAGAACTGTAATATCTGAGACGTTTCCTGCTGTTAGTTGGAACCCAAGCAACTCTCCCTTTTCATTCACGATGATGTGAAGCTTAAAACCATAAAACCACCCTTTGGTGGTTTTTCCTCTTTTGGCCAGTTTTTTAAAGACCTTGTAGGAGTGGATTCGTTTTTGATGACACACATTTAAGCTAGGGGGTGTCTTCAAAACATTATCCATACTAGAACACATGCAATCGTGACCATCCCTTTGAACATATCAACTGTT
>DAIDHO010000042.1 GCA_027459675.1 Parachlamydiales bacterium
TCTGTCAATTGCCTATGGTAATCGATTAGGCTTAGACGTATGAGCGAAACCATTTACACAAAAAAATGGACAGACTCCTTTCTGGTAATTTTCGCTCGATAGATGTGTATGGTGGAGTTTAGGCTTAGCTAGTAACTGATCTAAATCACTTCGGAGCTGTAGAGCCTCCTCCTGAGTTAAGAAGAGAGTAACGGTGTCTAACTTTTTATCAGATTTATCATCCAAAATGCGCATTAGATGAGATCCCGTTCGGGTTCTATATCAACTAGCCCGAGCTCTTTTTCATCTATGTTGAAAACGGAAGCTTGACGCTTTAAAAGGGAGAATAACGAACAATACACCATCAATTCCCCCTTGTTGTAACCCTCAAAACCCTCTTTCGGATTATCTGCTTCTTTTTTTGCTTCCATAGCTTGGTCTTTCAATAACTTTATTGAATCGCTAAGATATCCTTTGACCCTCTCTTCGGTCATAACATCGATCGCCCAATTGTCTTCCACGTAATCTATATCAGGGTTTCTATTAGAATTGCTATGAGAACAGAGCAAATCTATGTCGGGCTTTATTTCCGCTAAACCCAACTCTTTTTGATCTATGCAAAAGGCAAATGCTTCATGCTTCAGAAGGGTAATAATTGAATAATACCCCATTAATGCCCCTTGAGCATAATTTTCACGCTCTTCTTTTGGGTTGTTTGCCTCTAGCTTTGCTTCTCCTGCTTGTTTTTTAATAATGGATATTAAATCTAAGAGATAGTTTTTGTATTTTTCTTCTCTTAGAAATTTGAAGTGATTTTTTAAATTTGCGAAAAAATGTTTTTTAATCATTTTTTTGATAATTAAATACTTTTAAAACTTCTTTTGCCAACTTAATAATCTTGGTCCATTCTGGGGTGTCTATAAATTGTTGAGGCCAATTATTTTTTCCGTAGAAATCACGAAATTGTTCATCAAACTTTTTTAAAATTTGAAATTCAATCTCTGTGATCTCAAAATCTTTATAATGCTTTAAAATCCCTTCAGCATCTAAAGAGTAATTATTAACGGTTTCATCGAAATCAGTTCCTGGAGGCTCCCCGCGAATCCATGCTCTTCTTTGATATTCTACATCAGAAATTGATTTGATGGTTTCTAACAAGCTATTTAAAATGTCTTTTCTGTTCTCTTTTGTTAACATCTCAACCTCTATAAACAAATTCATCATAAGGTATATGGGCTTCTGGGAGTTCTTTACTGCTGAGTTTATTTCCAAACTTATCTAAAGCTTTCCCATCTTTCATATGAATCACATAAGGTTTTTGTTGATATGGAAGAGGACTATGAGGCTTTCCTGGCATAACCCTGATAGATGTATGAGTATGTTCAGGATGCATATAGATCAAGCCAGCCCCTTTATCCGAAATTCTGACTCTAAAATTTTCTGGAATATTTGCTGGTTTAGGGAAAGTTGGAACACCTGTTTTATAGATCAGGTCTTTGCATTGAGTTTCTGGCATGAAGTCTTTATAAGGTTTTAAGAATTCTTGAGCTCTATCGAATAGCTCAAAAGATTCGCGCATAGCTGGATTTTTAGTGATGTTTTCAAAGGTATTAGAGACGGTTGTTTCTAATTTTCCTGCTTGCTTAAGCTTTCCCATCTCCTGTGCCGTAAACCCCAATTCATCAGCCAGGCGAGCCGTCCTTTGGCCAGCCTGCATAACTTCTGCAATCTTAGCGCTATTGCCAATTTCTGCTGCTGTCTCGAGAATGAGGGTTTCTTGAGCTATTTGGAGATTTTTACATACAGCGGCTAGCTCTTGTGCGCTTTTTACACTCTTACTTGCAACTTTAGCAAGAGCTCCTGGAACTAAGATATCTGCTCCATGTTTTCCTACAGCATATCCAGCTAACTCTCCCTTTTTTTCTGATGAAAGGGCATCCCACTGAGTTACTAGCTGATGCATTTCTGGAGATAATACCTCAGCAATAACTCCCCATTCATCGTTATGAACTAAGTGGGCTAATGTAGTGATAGAGCTGACGATTTGCCTTGATGTCTGAATGGGATGCTTCACAAAGTCGGCCATAAACAGAAAAAAGCCTTTTCCAGATTCACAAACTCCCTTTGGTAGTCCTTTTGCAACACCAAGGCTGAATTCGGAAATAGATAGCTCATCTGGTTTTTGTGCTTGGGCTTGCGCGGTAAACTGCTTATAATCCTCTAGAGAACGATCGTATTGTCCTAAGCCAAAATGTGCAATTCCTCTCTCCAGATAGGGAACTGGGTTTGTTGGATTGGTTTCGATTGCTTTCCCTAAATCCTGAACTGCCTGATTGTAATAACCAAATGCCAGTGCCCTTTCTCCTCGTACCTGATGGGAAAGAGTGTTAAAATCGACTTCTTGGCCTGGATTTGAATAAAGAGAAGTGTAATCGGTCGAGAATTTTCGATCAATTTCTGGATGTGCAATCGAGGGCCCCTGATATCCACCTGGAATCGGGAAAGTATATTTCGAGTTGATATCTTCAACCTCTCTGGCAAGGCTTGGATGATAAGGAATCTGATTCTGAAGGTTGTTATAGCTGTCGTGAGCAAAAAGAGAGCCTAGAGCTCGTGCATTTTCTTCCCATGATAACCCCTGATTATGAACGCTTGGGTTTGTAGGCTGGAAAAACTGATTTTGCACGATATTTTCTTTGAAGGAATAAGCTTGATCGTTAAGAGCAGACCTGAGAGTTGGTGCTTCTTGAGTAGCTGCCATCCCAGGTGGGATATCAGTTGGGATTGAAGGAGTTGAGGAAGAATCCCCTTTTTGATTCTTTTTATCGGACTCATTGTCAGAAGCCGCTGCCGCTGCAGCTACACCTGCGGCTGTGGCTCCTGCAGCCCCCGCTGCTGCACCTCCACCTCCTGATGCTCCTCCCGTAGCAGCTCCTGCAGCTGCTGCAGAAGAGGCGGCTGCTACTGCGACAACCACGACGGCAGCCGCTACAACAACAGCTGCTCCAATAATGAGCGCTTTTTTATGCTTCTTAGCGAATTTTTTGACGTGCTTCCATTGCTTCTGTACCCAGCTTTTGCAAAGAACGACTTCGCCGTTTCCATGTAAAACGGCCGGAATAATCATGTATCGATATTCACCAGGGGTTACAAAAGAAAGGGCATCTTCGTAAAGGTTGTCCTCTCCATTCAAAAGCTCTTCGATATCATCATCTAAAGATAGACTCTCAGGTGAGTTATCCGGAAGAACCCCTTCTTTTGCCAATAAGGCAACGAAGTGGGTGAGGTTCTCTATTTGCTGCTCAGAAGTGCATTTCTTTTCCAGCTCACCAGACTCGAGCTCATCAAGCAGGCGAAGGATTTCATCATAGGATGGCATGTAGTCTTTTGCTGTCTGCTTTTCTTCGAAGTTGACTTTTTGTACTTGAAACGTGATTTGTGGGGTATGACTTTGAGGATAAAGAGCAACAGACGGCATTGTGAGAAGGAGAACAGAGTTTACAAAAAGCTTGGAATATCGCAGCAAGGGATCCTCCTATTTTAATAAATCAATCCCATGAAGCAATAAAGACGTCTTTTTGGTCTAAAGTCCTCTCAGAGACTTCCCAAATGGCTAAACGATTGATTTATCGGGCATCCTAACATCAGTAAGGTTTTTATTTCTAATTATTTTTCGTCCTCTTGATGCCCCTTCCTAGGCGTAAATTTCTTAGAGCAATCCTAATCCGAGCCTTTCTGAATCAGTTTTTTATCATTCCTGGAGAATTAGTATAGTACAAAAAAGAAGAAGTCAGTAATAGAAAGAAAAAGCGAGGTTTTAATGCGTCTTCTATTGGTTATGACATCTTTTCTAGCTGTATCTCTCTTAACATCTTGCTCACCTGAAGAACCTGATGTTCACCCACATGGTGAAATTGAATATGGGAGTGAGAGCGCACAGGCTACCCAATAAAGAGTTTTCACGCTGGGATAGTCTTCGTTTTCTCTATTAGCCAGTAGTAGGGACGGCAAGCTATCCTTGCTAAAAAGAGAAAAGAGAACCCAAGAATGAGACCAGAAAAACAACTAGCAGTCCACCAAGGAAGAGAGAAATGGTTGACGATAAGAGAAAGAGGACCGTTATTGAGAAGAGAAAAGATAATCATCATAGGCGGGGAAACTCGTATAAAAGCGAATGCCCACATGCCGCTTCCTTCATAACTGGCTGCAAGATCATGAAAGTAGCTTGATTTAAGCCCTGGCCGTTTTTTCTCCATCTCTATTCCTTCGGCTGTGCATTTGGCAATGCTTGCATCTAACTCGTTTTCCTCTTCTATAGACCTTGTAGCTCCCAAAAGCGCTAGGGCAAAAACAGGAATTGCGAATATTGGATGATTATAGGGAGGGTGATCACTCCATCTTCCTATCATTAAAATGATCCAGCCCATGATAAGGCAACAATAAGCCCAGTTTCGATGCTTTTTCAGTTCTTTAGAGCAGCGTTCTACCTCATCTAAAAGCTTCTGATAAGAACGAGGAGCTGAGGATGATTCTACAACTTTTGCTTGAGGAGGTGCCTCTTTTGCAGATTTTCTCCCAAAGAATACATACATGATGATCCCGAAGCTGAGCAAGAATGTACCCCAGTACGCTTTCTTGTTACCTTCATCGAGAGAGAAATAAATTTTCGGAACAACAAAAACAAGCATCAATACGGCGAAAAAGAGAATGGCAATCGCCAGACCCATACGTTGCTTAAAAAACTGCTCGAGACGTGCTCTCATAATCTTCTACCTATTTGTCTAGCGTACTTTATACGAAATAATATTTTTTAAGCTTGCAAAAATCAAGAAGTCTGCTGGCTTGAGGACAGAAAAGAATTTTTGCTTTAGTGGATCTTTGTGTTGGCTAATCGTATACTGCCACCAATAGATTGAGACACGGATTTGCGGTAAACTGAAGTGCCGTAAAAAACCGAAGGAGGTCATAAT
>DAIDHO010000043.1 GCA_027459675.1 Parachlamydiales bacterium
AACCTTCTAAACTGCTCCGGTGGCAATTGTTTCAGTTCTTCGTACTTACTCAATGCTCTTCCTCCCAAAAGGGTAAGAAGCATAGCAAAAAATTTAATTACGCAAGAGGTCTATTCACATCTCCCTGACACAGTAACAGAGATTATTGGAGTGCTTTTTTGCAATTAAAAGCTTTTAAAACCTCTTTTGCCATTTCTGTAATCTTTTCCCACTCCGGAGTGTTTATAAAGTCTGGAGAGGAATATTGTCTTGACTCAATTACAAATTTATCAAATACGTCTCGAAAATTAACCAGCAATCGATATTGTTTATCTGTGAGTTCAAAGTCTTTATAATTTTCTAGAATAGAATCACATTCTCCAAAAAAATCGCACACTGTATCATCGAAATCGTCTACTTCAGGCCCTTCTCCTTCAATCCATATTCTTTTTTGATATTCTCTGTTAGAAATACGTGTAAAAATACTAATAAATCCTTCTAATATTTGTTTTTTAACTTTCTCTGAAATTTTCATAGGTTAGTCCTTAAATACGAATTCCTCAATTGGAATATGGGCTTTAGGAGAGGAGGAATTGACAGCATTTCCGAATTTATCAAGTGTGTTACCGTCTTTTTTATAAATTACATAGGGCTTTTGCTGGCTTAGATTTTGGCTATGAAGCTTTCCTGGCATTACTCTAACAGATGTGTGAGTATGCTCAGGATGGACATAAAGTATGCCAGCTCCATTTTTTGTGATTTTAACCCTAAAAGTTTCTGGAATACCACTTGGTCTTGGGAAAGTTTGAATACCTGTTTGGTGGATAAGTGCCCTAACTTGTGTTTCGGGCATGAACTGCTTACTATAAGGCTCTAAGAAAGTTTCCGCCTTTTTAAAGAATTCAAAAGACTCGTGCATCGCCGGATTTTTGACGATATTCTCAAAAGCATGAGCAACCGTTCCTTCCAATTGCCCAGCTTGTTTAAGCTGAACCATCTCACGCGTGCTAAACCCCAGCTCTTTCCCCAGAGCGACTGTTTTTTGATGCGCTTGAAAAACCTCCCCAACTCTTGCCCCGCTTCCAAGCTCAGCAACTGATTCCAGCAGTAGCGTCTGCTCGGCTGTTTTAAGACCTCGATACACCATGCTCAGCTCTTGAGCCCCTTTCACTCCTGTAGAGACCGCTTTAGCAACTGCCCCAGGGATGAGAATATCTGCGCCATACTTGCCAAAGGCATATCCTGCAAGCTCTCCTCTCTTATCCGATGATAGGGTGTTCCACTCTTTGACCAGCTGATGGACTTCTGGCGCTAAAGCTTCACTCAGAGCGCTCCATTCTTCAGAACGAGCCAATTGACTCAGAAGAGTGAGAGATTCCCACATCTGTTTTCCGGTATCCACAGGATGCTTGACCAAGTCTGACATGAATAAGAAAAGCCCCGATCCCGAGTCGTAGATTCCTTTGGGTAGACCCTTGGCAAAACCTAAGCTAAATTCTGGAACGGATAATGGATATGTTTTTTGAGTTTGTGAGGTATAGCTGCGGTAATCTTCTAAAGACCGGTCATATTGACCCAGCCCAAAATGAGCAACCCCTCTCTCCAGATATGGAGAAGGGTTGGTTGGGTTGGTTTCGATCGCGCGACTCAACTCTTGAACTGCCTGTGGATAATTTCCGGCAGCTAAAGCCCTTTGCCCTAATTCTTGATACGAGAGAGTGTTATTCGATAAAGGATTGAAAGTGGGAAGCAGCGCCCCTGGACCTGTTGGAGGGCGGAATCGATGGGAAGAGATCAAAGGAAAAGCGTTGGAAAAATTCTCTACGCCTGGTGTGTAAGGACTCTTTAAACTGGAAGGTATCTGACCAGATGCAGAATAAAAAGGAGTTATTGTTGATGACGAGCTGGATGGACCCTGATTTGAGAATCGATTGTCTGGGTTCATCCTAGGATGCTGGGAAAAGGTGTGCTCTGTCGGTGGCTGCTTAATCAATGGAGAGTGGACAAGAGATTGATACTCCTGCGAATGAATGTAAGGAGTTGCATCCGAGACTCTACTACTCGGTGGTGTCCAAGCATAAGACATGGGATCGAATGTGGAAGGACGTCCAGCATTGATTTCTGCAGGAGTTAAAGTGAAGCTTTTCGCCTGTTCCCCCCTTGGAGGTGTGGGTCCAGTATGATAGGTTGGGGAAGGCGGTGGCGGATTAGAAGGTGGAGGAGCTGAAGGCTTTTTGTCGTCTGAATTTTTTCGGCGGTCTGAGTTGGGTCCAGTATTATTTAAAGCTCCAGCTGCTGCACCTCCAGCGATAGCTCCTGCTGCAGGGTTCGCTGTAAGAGCCGTAGTGACGACAACGGCTCCAACAACGACGACAACCGCTACAGCGATCATCCACCACTTTTTTTTCTTCTTCTTTTTCTTCCTTTCGGCTGCAATTAAAATACTCTGAGTTCCTGAGACAGGATCGTATTTCGAAAGGTGATTGTTCACGTCCATTATATCTACTTCTTCAGCGTCTTCGAAGTCTTGTAAGTTCTCAGGCAGTTTTTCGAAGACATAGTCTAGAAGAGATTTGATATGAGGCAGTTGTGGAGAATTATTTAGGACAGCTTCCTCATAACCCTTTGTCACACGCTCAACCGTCCGATCTCGGATATCGTGGTAAATTTCGTAAACATTACGTCCTTGCCACTCGACGCCTAAAAAATCAAGCGCTTGTCTTTGATCAAAAGACAAAACATCTCCATAAATGGCATCATCGTCGATACTGTCAATTGTCATAATCACTCCTTAAATCGAGATCTGAAATGGAGATTGCCTTTATCGCAGGTTGGTTTGTGGCTAAAGAGACTTGTGAAAAAGTGTGAAAGGTCTGTGCCGCTTGAAGAAACCTCTCTAGGGTCATGGCTTCAAAACTGCTTTGATCGAGGTAAGGGTGAAAATCCGAGCTTTGCTTGATGATATAGATCTCTATAAAAATCCCTGAGACCATCGATGGTCATCCACTTAGAAAGGGCAGCTTGCTGAATTTGCGTTTTGAGTGTGTTGAACTCCTGGCATGTGATAGTGGGAATAAAGGTGTTAACAAAGGAGCTGAGCACCTCTTTGAGTTGTAAGATTCCATCTTGCGGGTTATTTAAATGGACATTGAGTCTTAGTAATGGAGGATAAGAGAGAGTCTCAAGGTTGGAAGCAGCGCAATCGGAAGAGGGCAAACGCGTTTGAAGGTAGCGCTGCAAGAGATGAGTCCAGATTGAGAATAAAAAGATTTCTTGTTTGGATAAACGGGGAATGATTTGAGTGACAGAGAGCATGGTCTGTTTCAATGCGGGATCGAAATAGACTGTAGATTTGCCAGAAATGGGTTGACCTACCTGAAAGCTCTTCTCGACATCTATAGCGCTGACAAGATTTCCAAAGTGCCTTTTGATGAGCTCTTCGGTGAGTCCGATGTCGATATTACCGATGACGATGAGGGCACAGCGGCTCGGTTGGTAATACCGATGGAAAAAACGACAGATTTTTTCGACTGTAGCTTCTTGGATGCATGATGTATTCCCAAGAGGATGCATATCTCGATAAGACGGATATTCGTAGTCGATTCTCTTTCGTTGCCATTTTCTTACTGCAGATTGCTCAGTTTCTGCGATTTCATCGAGAATATCTTGTTGATGTTCTTGGAGGCTCTCAGGGATGATGGAAAGTGGGGTTAACGTGGATGAAAAGCTTTTAAGCCCTTCCTCAAGTCCGTGAGAAATCGCCCCGGAAATATCGAGATGGTACTCGGTAAACTCATACGATGTCAGCTCGTAAGCATCTGGATTAGACAAATCCCATAATGGACAATAATCATCTTCAATTTTAACCCCTTTGAATGTCATGTGATTTGCAACCAGATGTTCAATGAGGTGGGCAAAGCCTCTTTCATGCTCCTGCTCGTTAAGAGACCCGACTCGTACAACAAGATCCATGGAAATGTGCTTCCTAAAACTTGGATCGTGATGAATGTAATAAGTGAGCCCGTTTGGAAGCTGGCTGATGTGGTAATAGCTTGGATCGGCAAAGACAACGATGGAGCTGAAAACAAAGAGCCATCGGATGAAATGAAGGGTTAAAAATGACATGGCATACCAGGGTAGATGGTTAAGAGAAATATTTTTAAGATATCAAGGATTTATGTAAATCGTTTCTGTTGCTGTGCAGCAAATAGAGCAAAAACTTTGGAAATGGCGTTTATTTGACCTGGGATCGATTATTCTTAGTTGAGACATGGTAAGATAAGACCGTTGTGTAAAGTTGTCTTGCCTGTTTAATAGACCACAAAAATGTTTTTTGGGAGTGTCCAGAATTTTGTGTAAATAAACCTTGAAGGGTAGGATGCTTTTATTCTTACCTTTCAAAAGCAGTGA
>DAIDHO010000044.1 GCA_027459675.1 Parachlamydiales bacterium
GATAATCAAGAAGTGATAAATCAAGCCAGATTTACTGACAAGAAATTATTCAAATTTTCAAGCCGCCGCTAGTATAACATTGGGGAGTTTGTACTACTCTGTTTTAGGGATTAGTCCCTTGTTAATGCGCAATTATGGCATGTCTATTATCTTTTCATTTCTCGCTTTCTTCCCCTTTCTGCTGATAGGCAAGATACGCCGTTTTAGCTGTCATCAATCCTTCTAAAACGCCTTCATTATATCTGAAATAAGGGTTATTTTCCAGAAGAGGAAAATCGTTGGGTTGCAGTAAATCATCCTCGGTCAGATTTGGAATGAGGGACTCGGCACATTTTTTAACTTTCCGACGTTGCAACTCGATGAGCTGGTTAAAAATTTGCTCCATTCTCGCCTCCTTTGAAAAAAATTTTTCATAAGACTTGCAGACTCTTCTGCTAACACCCCAGCAATAATTTGAATCGTGTGGATAGGATGGGAGGGTCCCAACAAAGAGATAAGACTCCCCCCTGCTCCTTGCCTGAGGTCGGGTGCTCCCCACACCACCCGATCGACTCTTGAAGAGATGAGAGCGCCTGCGCACATTGGACACGGTTCTAAGGTGGTATAAAGAGTACATCCTGCCAATCGCCAATTTCCCATCACTATGGCTCCGCGGCGGATACAAAGCATTTCGGCGTGAGCGGTGGCATCAACTAAACTTTCCACTTGATTGGAAAAACGCGCAATAATTTGATTTTTATAAACGAGTACCGCCCCCACTGGAACTTCCCCCTTTTCAAATCCCTTATAGGCCTCTAGCAAAGCCTCTTTCATAAATAAAAGCTCGTCATTTTCCATTCTAAATCAGTCAGACTCCTTCTTATGCGATTTATCATAGAAGAAAAGGGGGGATTGCTTCAATAAACGATTTGCCGTATAATAGGGTTATACATAAAGCTGTAGGAGATTTTTATAATGGCATTAGATAAAGGCACGAAAGAAGAAATTACTAAAAAATATCAACTTCACGAGAAAGACACAGGATCCGCTGACGTTCAAATTGCAATTCTAACTGAAAGAATTACTGAACTTGCAGACCATCTTAAGACTGCTATAAAAGACTACGCCTCGAGACTCTCTCTTCTGAAATTGGTGGGTCAAAGACGAAAGCTTCTCGACTATTTAAACTCTACAGACACTAAGCGATACCAAAGTTTAATTAGCCGCTTAAACCTGCGTAAATAAGTTCGTCCACCCCCCCCCTGTACAATCGTTTCCCTTAGCTTCTTAGAGATACCCTCTTGGATATACAAGGGCTTTTTTTCTAGTTAATATTTTTCCCTTCTGTTACATTTTTTCCACGAAAGGAAGGATGTAGAGAAATTCTTTTTGACGAAAGCCCCTTTCTAAGAAAGGGTTTTCCGTCAGAAAGAGCTCGCTACCTCTATCTTTTCCATTACAATCTTTAAAAGAGGAATCATGAATAAATATTCACGTACTATTTCTGTGGCCGGGCGCGATATCGTTTTTGAAACGGGCAAACTGGCTCGGCTTGCCCACGGAGCCGTGACTGTTCGCTCCGGTGAGACGATTTTGCTTGCGACTGCATGCCGGGGCGGGGTCCCCTCCGAAGAGACCGATTTTTTACCCCTCCGTGTTGACTATGTGGAAAAATTCTCTTCTGCAGGGAAAACTTTGGGTGGATTTATTAAAAGGGAAGGCAAACCTTCTGAAAAAGAAATCTTAACCTCCCGCCTTATCGATAGGCCTTTAAGGCCCATGTTTGAAGAAGGCTATGTCAACGACATGCAGCTTCTTGTATATGTTCTCTCTTATGACGGGGTCCATCTCCCTGATCCGTTGGCAATTTGTGCCGCGTCTGCAGCCCTTGTCATCTCCGATATTCCTCTTGTTAAACCGGTAGCAGGCGTTCGGGTCGGTATGGTTAATGGAATATTCGTGGTCAATCCTACACTTCAAGAGATGGAGAAATCAAAGCTCGATCTCGTACTAGCTGGAACCGAAGATGCCATCTTAATGATCGAAGGGTACTGCGACTTCTTAACGGAAGAACAGGTTTTAGAAGCTATCATCGAAGGACACGCTGCTATTCGCACCCTCTGCCAAGGACTTGCCGAATGGCAAAAATTGATAGGGAAACCTAAAGTCCAAGGAGAACTGCGCAATCCATCCCCTGAGCTCATCAAACAAATCAGAGACCTCATTGGAAAAGACTTAAAGGATGCTTTCCGCATCAAAGAAAAAACAGCCCGCAATGATGCACTTGGACAAGCTCAAGAAAAAGTGATGCAACAGTTCTTCCCTGAAGGACAAGAAGCAGCTCATTCCAAAGTGCTTGTTAAAATGGGCTTTAAGAGAGTATCAGCCGATATCATGCGAGAGATGATTTTAAAAGAAAATCTCCGCGCAGACGGTCGCACTTCCGATCAAGTCCGGCATATTACCTCTGAGACAAGTCTTCTTCCTCGAACCCATGGAAGTGCCCTCTTCACAAGAGGCGAAACCCAGTCTCTTGCCGTTTGTACATTAGGGAGCGAACAAATGGGCCAGCGGTATGAAAACCTCGAAGGAGAAAATACGAGCCGCTTTTATCTTCAGTATTTCTTTCCTCCCTTTTCTGTGGGTGAAGTAGGCCGCATGGGGTCTCCAGGTCGTCGCGAGATCGGTCACGGAAAACTTGCCGAAAGATCGCTGACAGCGATTCTTCCTCCTCAAGATAAATTCCCTTATGTCATCCGCCTTGAATCCAATATTCTCGAGTCGAATGGTTCCTCTTCTATGGCCTCGGTCTGTGGAGGATGCCTTGCCCTCATGGATGCAGGCGTTCCCATTAAACGTCCTGTGTCTGGCATTGCGATGGGCCTTATTTTAGAAGGAAGCCATTTTGCGATTCTATCCGATATTTTAGGCGATGAGGATGCACTCGGAGATATGGATTTTAAAGTGGCCGGAGACCAAGAAGGCATCACCGCTTTCCAAATGGATATCAAAATTGAAGGGATTACGACACAGATTATGCAAGTGGCCCTTGCCCAAGCTAAGCAAGGAAGAATCCATATCCTGAATAAGATGCTAGAGGCCCTTCCAAAACCCAAAGAACATCTTTCTAAATATGCACCTCGGATTGAAACCATGCAGGTCAAGCCTTCTAAGATTGGAACGGTCATCGGCCCTGGCGGAAAACAAATCAGAGCTATTATCGAGGAATCCGGCGCAGAGGTGGATATCGATGATAGTGGGATGATAAGCTTATCTGCAAATAGCGCAGAATCGATTGAAAAAGCAAAAGAGATGATCCTTAATCTCATTTCGGACCTTGAAATTGGTAAAAAATATCGAGGCCAAATTGTTTCGATTGTTACTTTCGGAGCTTTTGTAAAAATCTTCGATAAAGAAGGACTTCTTCATATCTCTGAATACGACCACCGTCGTATTAATAACCTCAATGAAGTGTGTAAAGTTGGGGATTACGTTGATGTCAAGGTGCTTGATATCAATGACCGTGGACAGATTAAATTGAGCCGTAAAGCACTGATAGCTCCTCCACAAGGGGTTGCTGTGGGGAATTAAGTTATCAATCATTAAAACGTTACTAGTGCCTGACCACATAAGTCTTTACTAAATATTTTAATGTCTATATAGTTTTCTCTTCAAACACAGGAGGGGCT
>DAIDHO010000045.1 GCA_027459675.1 Parachlamydiales bacterium
TCTGTCAATTGCCTATGGTAATCGATTAGGCTTAGACGTATGAGCGAAACCATTTACACAAAAAAATGGACAGACTCACGGGAGCTGCTGACACTCTTGAGAGAGTATTGCAATTTATTAGGTACACTTTGTATACGTATCAGTACAGATGAGATTGCCGCTATTCCTTACCTTTTTCCGTATTATTATGAGCCCCGTTTTTGTGATTCTCTACCTTTTTTTCGATAAATGGGGTATATCGGGATCCATTCTTCCTTATCTTCTCCTGGGGATTGTAGCCCTTTGCGAATTGACAGATGTTTTCGATGGTTTTTTAGCGCGACGCAGGAATCAAGTGACTAATTTAGGAAAAGTCTTGGATCCTATGGCCGATAGCTTTTTTCGTCTTTCGGTATTCTTTGCGTTCACACAAGGGGATCTTCAAATGCCTCTGATGATTGTACTGATATTTTTCTGGAGAGATGCGTTGGTCAATACCTTAAGGTCGCTCTTTGCTTTAAAGGGCATTCCCTTGGCTGCTCGCACAAGCGGAAAGATAAAAGCAATTGTTCAGGGGGTGACAACGCTTTTTATCTTAATTTTGATGATTCCTTATTCGTCGGGATACCTTTCTTTAGAAGCTTTTCAACACATGAGTTGGACGGCAGCAGGGATGGCAGCTGCTTACACCTTTTACTCAGGGTGTGAATATCTCCTTGTCCACCGGGCTTTAGTCAAAAAAGCATTTAAAATTTAATTTTTATTTTTACATCCTTCCTTTTGTTGCTTTAAAATAATCACTCAAGTATCTTGTAGCCCTTAAGGATATTGGGGTGTCGCCAAGTGGTAAGGCAGCGGTTTTTGGTATCGCCATTCGAGGGTTCGAATCCTTCCACCCCAACTTTAGGCATATGCTTTAATATGCCACGTATTGAAAGACATTTCCTGATGGCGAGATAGGCGTTTAATTTTGAATGTCCACGGTAAAGATATTTGTGTCGGATAGACGGTTGCACAATATCTTAACCTCTATCTCATGGAATTGTTCATCAAGAGGATTCTGACAGATACCATTCCTATTCCTTCTGGGTCTAAATCCAACCATATGAAGATAGAGAAGGCGAAGGTGGGTTCTGTAGCTCTTCTTTTTGCTTGTGCAATCGGCCTGTCCATCTAGAATTGTCCTACTTACATTAAACCGAGCTAAGCATGGGAGAATGCTATGAAACAGACGACCCCAAATCTGCTACATCTGACTGCTCAGATGCGCCCTTCCACAAAAAAGAGCGATACAAAGCAGATTCGAAGAGAGGGAAAGATTCCTGCTATTCTCTACTCTGCAGGTCAACAGAATCTTCAGTTGACCATCAGTAGAGAGGAGATGGGAACAATTTTAAGACAGATGAAGCCCGGCCATTTAGGAACGACGGTCTTTCATTTGAAACTCGATGGGAAAGAAAGACGTGCCATCATTAAAGATATTCAATATCAACTCACAACCTATGAAGTTTCTCATATCGATTTTGAAGAACTTTTCGAAGATATACCTGTGAGTGTTAAAGTGCCTATTCAGTGTATCGGTGTTGCTGACTGTGTAGGAGTAAAGTTAGGGGGCTTTTTGCGACAGGTCATTCGACATGTTCGTGTAGAATGTCTGCCAAAGCATATTCCTTCCTACTTTTTAATTGATGTGCAAGATCTAGGGATCAAGCAATCAAGAAAACTATCCGACATTGCAATTCCTGAAGGAGTAAAACCTCTTGCTAAAATGGATGAAGTCGTTGTTGTCGTCTCCAAACGCAGCAACTAAAGGATATTTAATCGTGGGACTTGGTAACCCAGGCACCGCCTATGAGAAAACCCGACACAATGTGGGATTTCGGGCAATGAGGCACTTTGCAAAACAGCACTCTATAGAGTTGCACCCCGCGCAGCACATCCTGGCTGAAATAGGAATAGGGCGTGTGGGAAAATCTTCCGTTCACGTACTTCTTCCACTGACCTACATGAATAGCAGTGGAGAGGCTGTTTTGCATACGATGAAAGCATTTAAACTGCTTTCAAACCGTATTGCTGTTGTAGTAGATGATATCGCCTTTCCTGTAGGAGAGATCCGATTCAAGGAAGAAGGTAGCCATGGGGGACACAATGGTCTCAGGAGTATCGAGGAGCATCTAGGAACACGGGATTTTCCTAGGCTCCGGATTGGGGTCGGACATCCGGGCGAGAAAGAACTGGCAGATTATGTCCTGTCCCCTTTTTCCAAGCAAGATGAAGAAAAATTACCAGAAGTTTTTAATCAGGTCGCCTATGTTCTCGACAGCTGGATCCTGCAAGGGATTCAAAAAGCGATGATATTGGCGAACACAAAAAGAGTTAACGAAGGAGTCATTAGAAATGGCGAAAAATCGTAATCATCTCTATGAAGGGATGTATATTTTATCGACCGCCTTAACAGACGATGCAACTCAAAAGCTCATCGATAAGATGACAAACAGCATCCAAGAAAAAGGTGGAGAACTACATAAAATTTTTGATCAAGGGCGTAAAAAACTCGCCTATGAGATCAATAAAAAAAGAGAAGGACATTATTTTCTGTTCTACTTTTCTATCCCTGTAGAGGCGATGGAAAAACTGTGGAGAGAATACCGTCTCACAGAAGATATCCTTCGATTTATGACAATGCGGGCGCCTAAAGTTCCCGAAAAAATTGAATTTCAACCCCTACCTGAATGAGAGGAATGATGGAATCTCCTTTTGCTCCTAAAAAAAAGCGGAGTTGTCCGTTCACCGCAGCGGGTGTTAAGCATATCGACTATAAAGATATCGACACGCTGAGCCGTTTTATCACCGAACGAGGTAAAATTATTCCTTGTCGGATCACAGGTGTTTCAGCTAGTTATCAGCGAAAACTTGTCAAAGCGATTAAACAAGCACGTTATATGGCACTTCTGCCATTCGTGTCCGAGATGTAAGAGGACTAACTTATGAAACAACAATACTTACTTATCTCAGATGTTGAAGATGTAGGCCGCAGTGGCGAGGTTATTTCTGTAAAACCTGGTTTTGCTCGTAATTACCTTTTGCCTCAGGAAAAAGCTGTGCCTGCCAATGAACATACCTTGCGTATGCAAGCACGCCTGCAAGAAGAGCGTACCAAACAAGCATTGATTGATCGAAAAGAAGCCGAAGCGCTTGCAGCCAAACTGGGAGGCATGACTCTCATGATCAAAGTCAAAGTCGATCCAGAAGGAAATATGTATGGGTCTGTCGGATATTCCGATATTCTGGATCTTTTTTCAAAAGAAGGGATCCAGGTTGATCGACGCAATATCGGCCTTAATAAGCCCATTAAAACGATTGGATCTCACGCTCTCACTTTGAAGCTTAAAGAAGGAGTTGTCTGCCCTTACACTTTGCAAATTGTAGGTGAGCAGGAGAAAACACAAGGGTAATTTTTTTGCAGCTTCTCTTTCTTAAAAGAGGCTGCAAATTAAGGAAGAGTAAAAAAAACTAGGGCGTGTCGTCAATTAAGCCATATGACAGAGGCGGCTAAATAAATGGCCGACAAGAAATTCCGAGCAGTCTTGTCATAACGA
>DAIDHO010000046.1 GCA_027459675.1 Parachlamydiales bacterium
GTTTTGTGTGCCATATTTCCCCCCTCAATAAAGAAAAACTATTTTATCTGATCAGCGCGAGTTATACAACGGTCTCAAAATATGCAAATGCAAAATGCTTTTCTCAAAACAGTCACTTCGAGTAATCTATGAAACCGCAAGTCCTCTTTAGCCTCTTCATTTAGTGAAAAAAGCTATTTCTCATTTTCGAGATCTGTAAGTCGAGGCCCTTGCATAATAATAATCCTCACGTTATGAGTGTAGAACATGGATATACTTAAGATTAAAGGGGGATATCCCCTCGAAGGTCATGTGAAAGCAGCGGGCGCAAAAAACGCCGTGACTAAACTTCTTGTAGCTTCTCTTCTTTCTGATAAGCGGTGTGTTCTTTTCAACGTTCCCAATATTGTAGATGTGGAAGTCACAGTGGACCTATGCCAAGAAATTGGAAGCATGGTGCATTGGGATCAAAAAGAGGGAGTCATTGAAATTATCACCAAGCATTTAAAAACGACTTACATTCCCCAACGTTTTTCTGGCTCTAACCGTATTCCCATTTTGATGATTGGAGCCCTCCTAGGAAGAACGGATGAAGATATCATTGTTCCGACAGCAGGAGGGTGTAAGATAGGTCCACGTCCTGTCGATTTTCATATGGCTGCCTTTGAAAAGCTCGGAGCCACCATTGAATTCCGCAACATGAAAAAAGAGGGGGCTTACTTTGCAAGAGCCCACCACGGGCTTCACGGTACCCTCATTGAGCTTCCTTACCCCTCTGTAGGTGCCACTGAAAACACTATCTTGGCTGCTTGCCGTGCAACAGGAACCACTGTTATTAAGAATGCCGCTACGGAACCGGAGGTCATCGATCTCGTTCTCTTTTTACAAAAACTGGGGGTAGCTATCGTCGTGGATGTCGATCGTACGATTCGGATCCAACCAGCCACGGAGTTCTTTGAGGTTGAGCACACCGTGATTAGCGATAGGATTGAAGCCGCCTCTCTAGGGATGGCTGCTATCAGCACGAAAGGAAGAGTTTTTGTTGAAGGAGCTCAGCATGGCAACATGATTGCCTTTTTAAATAAACTCAGAGAAGTGGGAGCGGGTTTCCATGTGCGCAATAATGGCATTGAATTTTTCTATAAAGGACCTCTTAAAGGGGGAATCCTTTTGGAGACAGATGTCCACCCCGGCTTTTTAACTGACTGGCAGCAACCTTTTGTAGCCCTTCTTACCCAAGCGCAAGGACATTCCATCATTCACGAAACCGTGTACGAGAATCGCTTCGGCTATACAGAAACCCTCCGTGAAATGGGCGCTGATATTCAGCTGTTTACTCACTGCTTAGGCAGTGTGCCTTGCCGCTTCAAGTCTCATAACCATGCGCATAGCATTGTCGTCAAAGGACCCACTCCTTTGGTAGCAAAAGACATTACAATTCCCGATCTTCGAGCCGGTTTTGCCTATGTACTTGCCGCCCTCATGGCTCCCGATACCAGCCATATTTCGGGTGCTCACTTCTTAGATAGAGGATATGAAAATCTCGTGGAAAAACTTGCGTCTCTAGGAGCTAACATCTCGCGAGAGTCTCTTTCTAACAAGAAAATTGCCGCCGCAGTGTGATCTGACTCAAGAAGCACAAAAAACGGCGTTATCAAAGACTTCAAAATCTGGCCTAGCCGTGGTATTGATCAAAGACCCATTGCGTATAACTGCCTTCATTATAGTTCATTTGATCCCACATACCTGTACTGAAACCGTTCAGATAGGCAAATTTGATAAAGGCAGCCCTATCTGCATCTGTCATACCGGGGTCTGTGGGATCCACCCCAATACTGATATGCGCAGGATCGATACCGTATTTGGCTCCTAATGTTTTCCAGGCAAGCATAAACTTTTCATCAGCAGCTAGGGTTGCTGCGCTGGTCCCCATGTTATAATCGTAGGACATCACGTAAATTCGATCGACCGGACACGAGCCGTCGGGGTTTTTCGAGGCATCTAGAATTTCTGAAAGGTATTGAGACCAGACATAATTACCCGACCCATCGTTACCTGCGCACGTACAAATGCTAGCTTGCAGAGTAGGATCTGCTTGTTTAAAGAAACGGATGAGCTGACCTACCTGTTCTCGCTGGGCAGAGCTTTTTTGCTCTTCGTAGTCAAAATCAATTCCATCCAGGTTGTTATCCTTGCAGAATTGAGCAAGACCTTTTGCAACATCTGGAACATTGGAAGGGGTTAATTGATCCCACGTATTATTATAAATGCCTTGTCCTCCGGCACCTCCTAAAGAGACCTTGACCTTGATTCCTTTAGCATGGCATGCATCCACGTAGGCTTTAAGTTGGGCAGGAGTCCAGTTTAATCCATCAATGGTCCACTTTCCATTGACAAAGTCGATTTTTCCTTCAAAGATGTTAATGGTATTAACACCAGGGGGTAGATTGTTCGGATCAGGAACAGGCCCCCAGTTCTTGACCCAAACGGAATGCTCAATATCTCCGCCCCCGGAGGACACTCTATCACTCATATTATTACCTCGCTCTATTATTAGTATTAACTTATAAATTAATTTAAATAAATATAATTTTATAAAATATTAGTAATATCAATCCCAAAACCGTTAAGATTCTAGAAGTAAAGGCTCAAAAAAGGAAAAAAGGCTTCCCTTTAGATGTGTCCTCAGAAGTTTTTAGGATTTTATACGCCTTTTCTAACTGACTTAGCATTTTCTCGAAAGTTGGAACAAATTGTAACGTTACTTGAGTTTTTCTTTCTTCAAGCGTTTGTTTAATTTCTTGATATTTCTCCTCAAGTTTCTGTTGCGTATATCTCTCAGATAGCTTGAGCATTTCTATTGCTTTTTCTCTTGTGATATCCTCTTCTCGAACGTCAAAAGGGCTAAGAGCACGAGCTTTACAATTTGATGAATACAAATTTTCTAACTCTGCAATACAACTCATCGCCATCGATAGCTTTAATCCTTCCGGATGTAGTAATGCCGATACAGCCAAGATGTTTAGAGCTATTCTAGTAATCTCTTTTTGTTTAACAGCACCCACTACGTTTAAGAGGTTAATCAAGGCGTTAAGTTGCCGGACAGGCCCTAGGGGTATTTGTCTTATCTTATATAAGAGAGTGTTAGTACAAATCAGAAAGAATCGTTCTGAGCGTTCATTAGGCCATTGAGAATATAATTGAGCATTGACTGAAAAATTTCCTAAAACTTTCGAGAAAAAAGACATATTTTAATCCTTTTTTATTGCAGTTTGAATTTAATATCTGATTTATTTTTGGTTTCAAAATCTAAATCACTTGAATTTCATTACAATTTTATTCTCCATTGAATTCGATTGACAAAAGGCAGTAGAAGAACAGGGCTGTGTTGAAAAATTCTATAGAGAGAACTTGAAGAAAAAGGCTTAAAATAAAGAAACTCCTTTACTCTCCTGCAAGACAAACGAAGGAGTTCTAAAGATGCGTAAACGCAACTGGCGCGA
>DAIDHO010000047.1 GCA_027459675.1 Parachlamydiales bacterium
TGGGAAGAGATAACTTTTTGAAAAAAAACATTTTTGTGGTCTATTAAACAGGCAAGACAACTTTACGCAACGGTCTCTAGTTGTTAATCCTTCAAAAGGAAAGGACGACGAGGAAAAAAATAAAAGTTGCAAGAAAGCCTGCCCTTGTAAATGATGAATAACATGCCCTCAAGACCTATTTATTACGACACAGAAACAACAGGCACGCGACCTGGGAAAGATCATATTATTGAGATCGCAGCCTATGATCCTACCCTCGATAAAAAGTTTGTCCAGTTTGTTAATCCAGAATGTCTCATTCCTGCTGAATCGACTGCGATTTCAAATATTACGGATGAAATGGTCGCAAACGCTCCCACGTTTGACGTGGTGTGCCCTCAATTCATCGAGTTTTGCGGAACAGATTGCATCCTCATTGCGCATAATAACGATAAATTCGATAAACTTTTTCTGGAAGCAGAAGCGGCAAGGGTGGGCCTGACCTTACCCTCGTGGCGCTACGTGGATACCCTCAAATGGGCTCGAAAATACCGTTCCGACCTTCCAAGCCATGCTTTACAATCTCTAAGAGAAGTGTATGGATTTGCTGCCAACCAAGCCCACCGAGCTCTCGATGACGTTATCATCCTCTATCAAATTTTCTCTGTCATGATTGATGATCTACCGATTGAAAAAGTGCTCGAGCTCATGAATCAACCCACCCCCTTAAACCAGATGCCGTTTGGCAAATACCAGGGGAGGCCCCTTACAGAAGTCCCTCCGGATTATATCGATTGGCTGAAAAAAAGTGGTTCCTTAGACAAGTCAGACAATAAAGACTTGAAGGAAGCTCTTTTCAAGCTCAACCTGATCTCTGCAGATGTTTAAATAGACTTTCAGCCTAAAATCTCTGCTGCTACTTGTTTTTTCTCAGAATGGTGTAAAATTTCCCACATTTGACGGAAAGGCTGGCAGGTTGCGAGAAGCTCTTCTTTAGATCCTTCGGCAATTTTTATTCCATGATCTAAATAAATGATCCGATCCGCATGCTCAATGGTGCCTAAACGGTGAGCGATAATAATCTGGGTGATAATCCCATGCAAATCGGCAATTGCCATCCGAATTTTATTTTCGCTGATAGCATCCAAAGAAGAGGTTGCTTCATCAAGGACAAGGATAGGAGCGTTTTTAACAAGTGCTCGGGCAATGGCTAAGCGTTGTTGCTGACCACCCGAGAGATTTTGCCCTGCTTCGGCCACCATCGAATCATACGAGTTGGGAAGACGCACGATAAATTCTTCAGCATGCGCTCTTCGACATGCTTGTTGGATTTCTTCGCGTGAAAAATTCCGCCCAAAGGCAATATTGGCGGCAATTGTATCGGAGAAAAGGAACGGTTTTTGAGATACAAATCCAAGGTGTTCTCGGAGAGAACTCTGCGTATAAGCGTTTAAAGGTTTCCCATCAACGAGGATCTTCCCTTTTTGCACCTCGTATAGACGTGGAAGCAATTGAACAATTGTTGACTTACCGGAGCCCGTCGGGCCCACAATTGCAATAGTTTCCCCTTTCTTGATCGTAAAACTAACGTCTTTAAGGACCCACTCCTCTTGATATTTAAACCAAACGTTATGAAATTCAATTTTTTCTCGGAAATCTCGTAGCTGTATAGCATTGGGATGGTCTTCAATTTCAGGCTTCAAATTAAGCACTTCAAACATGCGTTCAGCAGCCACTACTCCTCGTTGAATATTGGAATTTTCGTCTCCAAATTTCTTGATTGTCTCATACGACATTTGGAGAAAGCCGCAGAAAACAATCAGTTGAGAAACAGTGAGCTTTAAAGAAAGAAGCCCAAATAAAACAACCCCAGCCAGGCAGAGGGTGGTGATCAGATGTAAAATCGGACGTGTTAAAAGCCCATATTTGGCTGTTTTCCCTTCTAAAACAGCCATACGGTCATTTTGTTCTTTGTATTTTCTGAATGAAAACGATTCCATAGCAAAAATTTTGACAGTTTGAATTCCAGCCAGAAAATCAATGAGAACGGAGGCAAATCGCTCTTGGTTCGTCTGCAGCTGACGAGAGACTCTCTTGACTCTTTTTGCGAGTGTAATAATAGGAAGAACGATCATCGGAATTCCAAAAAAAATGACCATTGAAAGCTGCCAAGAGCTGAAAAAACAGGCAATCAAGGTTAAAAGAATTGTAAAAGGGGTATGGAGATAGTTAGTCAGCGCAGAATTAATTGACATTGCAATTTGTCCCGCATCTCCTACGACCCTAGATGATAAACTTCCAATATTATGTTTTTGATAAAAGCTCATGGGTAGAGATTGGATATGTTCAAAATACTGCAGCCTTAGATCGCGGCTTACTCGAATTGCCATGAGCTGAGTCATGTATCGGCTCCAGAAAAGAGAGATTGCTTTGAAAAGAGCGACACTGACTAAAATAGAAATCATTACTTTAAAGCTAGAAACATTGCCGAGCATCGCTTGGAGCTTGCCAATCACCCATTGGAGAGGATTTTTATCGCTATTTTTTCCTACCATTTCTAGCGCAGAGGATGAGACAGGCTTTCCCGACATCAGCTGAGAAAGAGTATCCGAATTAATAAGCACCCCTAAAGCGGAAACTTCCAAAAAGTTAGCGATGGTCAAGAAAATAAGCGTTAAAAAACTAATCAAAAGAAGGATCAGATGCTTACTATTTCTGAGTGCAGCTTTAAATAAGAGGATCATCCAACCATTTTATCTAGAAGAAGGGTTTATAGCTATCAACAAATCTATTTATGAAATGAGGCAGAGCAATTATGGGTCTGAGAGAGTAAAGAGAGAAAAATGAGAACTCAAAATAAGATTATTAAAATCGTATAGACAAAGTAAGCCGTTAAGAAAGAAACTATTAAATTTAAAAACTAATTTCTATTTAAGATCTCTATTGTATCAATAGCATAACTCTTGATATTAGAAAATCAAATGAGGAAAAAACATGAAGTATAGTAGCCTATCTATTCTAGCTTTAAGTATGGCAGCAGCCGCTTTAGATGCGCCTGTACAAGCCAACGGAATTATTGGGGGGGGGGGGGAATCCGAACAATTCTCAAGCTGCCTATGCCGCCCTTGTCTCTCCCACGGGAACAGTGACTCCTCTCTCTCCATTGCCATCCCCTGGAGTCATCTATAGTGTAGCCCTCAACAATACGGGGGTGGGCCTTATCGGAGGGCAGGATCTCAGAAGTTCTAATCAACCTGCCTATGCCGCCCTTGTCTCTCCGACGGGAACGCTCACTCCTCTCTCACCATTGCCATCCACGGTAATCATCTATAGTGTGTCCCTCAGTGATATGGGGGTAGGCCTCATCGGAGGAAGATCTCCTAAGGAGCGTAACATAAAATAATGGATTGCAATGTCAGTGACAAGGGTTTGATAGATAAATTCATAATCCCA
>DAIDHO010000048.1 GCA_027459675.1 Parachlamydiales bacterium
TTCGTACTTACTCAATGCTCTTCCTCCCAAAAGGGTAAGGAGCATAGCAAAAAATTTAATTACGCAAGAGGTCTAATTAAAAGGGTTGCTCCAGGCTTCTTCTTGCCGGAGAGCAATTTCTCAGGGATTCCATGGTACCGAAGCCCTTCTACTACGATCTTGGCATATCCGATCTCGATGTCTTGCAACTCACTAGAAGAAAGCCCTTTTTCCCCGGCTTCTTCTACAAGTCGCTTCGACTCCAACAAGTGCTTCTTCATTCTCAACGCCCATTCTTCTTTCTCCTGCTCATGGATGTAATTGAGCTCTCTCAGATGGTGCGCATTGCATAGACCGTGTTTTATATGCTCAAATGAGAAGTAGGGTGCCCATTGGTCATGGATGGCCCTACCACGGAAATGAGGAAGGATATCGAAGTCTTTCATAGCTTCTTGTCTGCGCTTTCTATGAATGCCATAAAAAGTCGCTGCGATCGAAGAACTCACGTGCACCCAGTGTAGCTTTTTGGCACACCGTATACCGGTCTCATCAAAATGCAATACTTTCTGAGCGATTAAATAGGCCTTGATCCCTATCTCAAAAATTTCAAGCTCTAGAAAGAGCTTTTTGTCGACATTGTTACATGTGCCAGGAGAAAGGGGTATCTCAAAGATGTCTTCAAAAAGTTGGCTGAGTCTCTCTGCGGGAATGAAGTGTTGGTGAGCAAAATTATGCTACCAGTGCTTGGATGCGCATCCCGTACTGAGCTGGCGCTACGATATTTTCCGGGAATGCTGCTTTCGTATAATGACCACAACAGGGACATATTTTTGTCTCTACTTGGTGCTCTGTGACCTCGATACGAGGTTCTGGTAAATCAAAGACTTGCCGTCTTTCGATCTTATCAACTACCGCATTGGTCAGGGTGTGGTTACAGCTTTCGCATTGCAGGGGTCTATGGGCTATTACTTGGTCTGGATGAGCGATTTGATTTAAAGTTTTTCCTACGTGACCAGATTGTCCTCCTGGCTTTTTGCCAGAATTTTCTCTGAGGCTTTTATTTTTGTTGCCAGGTCCATCCCTGCTTGTTTGCTAGGCGATTTTCTAAGTTGTGAACTCGCTTTTCCAGTTGCTTGATTTGGGCTTGCTACTGCTTCACTTGATCTTCCAATATTCGGACTCGCTCTTCAAGAGCTCGAATGTAAATTTGAGCCACGACAGGAAGCGAGGAAAAAATTTCTTCTGGAAGCTGAGGGAGAGGCGTCATATTGTCCTGAGGATTATGCAGACAATTTAATATTTTAGAAAAAGGGAAAATTTTAAAATGTGCAAACCCAGCTTTAGTGCCTTGTCTTCGCCAAGCGCCGAAGCTGGGGGCTCAACTGAAGCGCTGGGCGTCAGCCCGGCACTGAAGGCGAGAGTCCTTTCAAGAGACCTGAATAGTTACGGCTCAAATAGCTCTGTAAAACGTTTTAACGTGTGTCTTTTAAGCTTATCCCTAAAAAGGTAACGAGCGCTAATAAACTGAAACCTACGGTAACTCCGCCTCCTATTGCCAATGTTAGATTGTCATTGCTTCTGTTTGTTGAACGCCTTTGCTGGTTGTCCTTGATACGATTAAAATGTGCTGTTCCCTTACCGCCAGGAATATAACAATTCTCTAAATTGCCACTAGGATCTAGCTGACATACCCAAGGATCACTTTTTTTGATTAATACAATAGGAGGTTGATCTATCCCTAGTCCTGCTTCTCTTCCGATATTTCCCATAATAACATTAGTATTCTCAATATCAGCACCTATCAAGAGATGATGCTTAAAAGCATTATTTATTTTTGCTATTTTAATATACATTTTAGCGCTATAAAAAAAATTCCCTTTCAGAGTTATATTCTGCGGTAAACACTGGCAAATTTCTCTTAGAAATTGCTCAATATATTTTTCCTTGCCGACGGAATCCTCAAAATTTCTATCATGGCATGAATTCCGAATTGCTTGCTTATAACAGCGATCAATTAAGAAAAGTTCAATTGTTCCGGCGGCTTTTTTTTGTTTTAGCTTATGCAGCAACCGAAACAATAATATTTGCTCGCCAAGTAATTCCCCTGAGCAAAATATGGCCAACTTTAGATGAAAAGAATTCATAGAATCACTGAACTTCTGTAGGATGGTGTTTATTACTTTGTTCTCATAATTTTTGCGTACTTCAGGTTTGTCTACTCGGTTTAGAATTTCACAACGGCATTCTGATAAATATCCACGCTTATTTCCACATCCGCCAATGACTTGCTCATGTGAGCAAAATGGGTTTTGTATCATATCAACGTGAGCATTGCCATCGATAGCATTTTGGAAGACATTACAGATATTTTTATCTATACAAGAAACAGAGCGAGAGCAGTGAAAAGAGATACTTATCGGATTTAATTTATACTGCAAAGTCTTAATAGTTACTTTTGCATCTATATTTGATTGCTGATTTCTATAGAAACTCCATTGGGAGCTGGTTGGTTGTGTCATAGAACCTCCATACATGACAGAATGGCCAAGTCTATTAAATTAAAGTTTTTAGATCCATATCTTTTGCAATAAAATATTTATAACGAGGCACTGCCATAAAGACCACTTTAATGAATAATGATCTTGCAACCTTTTTCTAAACATTCAGAACATACATCTGTTCAATCTTCTGTTTTTCCCACATCTGTTCAAATTCTTTAGGAGACCTGTACCCTAAAGTAGAGTGCAGCCTCTTCCGATTATAAAAAATTTCAACATACTCAAAAATAGAGTTCTTCGCCTCTTCAGGGCCGTTTCACAATTTTCTGCCAAGAAATAGCTTCCAGAGATGATCTAGTGCCTGACCACATAAGTCTTTAACAATATATTCTCGCCAGTTTAACTCTTGCTTGTTCTGTTGAAAATGCCCA
>DAIDHO010000049.1 GCA_027459675.1 Parachlamydiales bacterium
TTGGTCATAGCCCCTCCTGTGTTTGAAGAGAAAACTATATAGACATTAAAATATTTAGTAAAGACTTATGTGGTCAGACACTAGTGCCTCGACTACTTTTGAAAATTTGTCTCTAAAAGTTCAGTTTCTTTAAATTTTTCTTTCAATTTTTTAATTAATTCTGGATATTTTGAAAAAACCTGCCAAAAAGCGCAATCTATTAATTCAATCACAATATCACATGATAGATACATTTCTTGATCATTGCTATAACGGTGTAAATTTTTTTCTGCCTTACACCCTAGAATAGTTATCTCAAATATCTGCAAAAACTTCTTACTAATTAGAAATACATCCCTCCAATCTAAATGCAAACCATTTTCTGAGCCGTTGATTTTACATTTATATTCATTAACTAAAATCCCTTCGCCTTTATTAGGGGTTCCATCCAAAAATAAAATGCCCCACTTTAAATCGCTTCCATTTTTAATTTCTTGTAATATGTCTTCAATTTTTACTGTTAAAACATCATCCTTGCTATCCGATATACGTATACCGTGTGTTTTCATTAATAACTCCATTCTGGTACAGGTTCAGGGTTCCCTCGTTGTGGAGTTCCGCCTGTAGGATTTGGTTTTGGTCTATGTTGATGAGGATTTGGATGGTTTTTAGGATACCCGTGATCTGTAAAATCAATATCTCGAACGGGTTTTCCATCTTTATCGAATTCTCTCGCTTGAGGGTATTTACCTTTGGTTCCATCTCTAGTACCCAACCCAGTATGAGGAACATCAGCCTCAGGGATTGGAATCCCATCTTCTGTCAAAGGCAATGGTCTATCAGGTGCATATACCTCTGTATTCTTCCATGAAATACGGGGAACTTTTATATCATGTGCATGTTGCGTAGTCGTTGCAAGTCCCAGACCCATTAGTGCAAGACCAGTGTTTGTTGTCACCCCCACGCCAATTGTAAATCCACCAACAGTAATTACTTCAAGTGCGAAACCACCAGCCATAATGGCTCCGCCTAAAAGGATTTCTCCTAATCCAAGGAGGTATCCTCCTAAACTGTCGCCTCTAGGATCACAATATCTAAAAGGGTTATTCAGGACGTATTGGTATAAATTGAGACTATCTACAAAGCCAGCAGGGTCCGTCGTGAGCCATCTTCCCAAACGAGGATCATAATAGCGTTTGCCAAAATAGATGAGACCAAGCTCTGGGTCAAATCGCTTCGAGGCAAACTGCCAGGGAACATCATCTCTAGGATTCCCCTTCAATGCCTCACCAAATGCTGTAAAATTATAGCTTGCTGCAACAGTTCGAGTATCTAGATCAATTAAACGGCGAATATTTCCTTGAACATCCAATAAAGGGGCAAATATCTGACCATCGACTTCAATTCCTACCGTAACAGGATTGTCTCTGTGAGTGGCTAAACCTAAGACTCTTAAATTTTTTGGGTGCTGGGGTGCAGTAAAAGCCCCAATTTCATTTTGATCATCGTACAGATAGTACTCTTGATCAGATTCTTTCCATCCATATGCAGTTAAAGTATGAACCGTTTTGCTCAGACGCCTACCTAGTGGATCATAGGTGAACTTGATTTTTTGCTTTTCAGAAGAAGTTTCTATTAACCGATTGAGGGGATCGTATGTTAGACGTGTAGTTTCCGCTCCGTTCCTTCTAAGGATTTGGTTTCCATTCAAATCGTATAAACCCTGTGCCCCATCCAAAGACACAAGTTCATTAAGATCATTCACTTCGTGTGACTCTTCATTTTTTTGAATTCTATTGTAAAGAGAGTCGTTGGTGTAAAAGATAGATTGTCCAGAACCAGTTTCTGAGGAGAGTTGAGAAATGCCATCATAAGAGTAGCGGTGCTCTGCTTTATCGACGATATTGGTTACAAGGTTGCCCACTGAATCGTACCTACAAGCTTGTGCAAAATATGGGCTCGAAATAGAAGCTTTTTGCCCTCTCGGTTCGGTTAAATGAGCAATATGACCTACCCCGCCGATCATATTTTCAGAAGCAAGGTTTCCATCCAAGTCATATGCTTCATAAGCATGAGAATAGAGGGTTTCTCCTTGTTCTGAAATGCGCGTGACCTGTCTTAAGAATAAAGGATCGTAGGTATAACATATTTCTCCTTGACTCGCTATCTTCAGAAAAATAGGACGATTAAAATTGTCGTAATCTTTTGTGATCTCAAAGTTATGAGGGAAAGATTCTCGAGTGATATTTCCAAAAGCATCAACTTCTCTTCGGATTGCAATATTATGATTTTCGTCTATAGCTGTCATTTGGAGAATGGCAAAAGCTGGCCATTTCCCGCCTTTTCTTCCGTGATTCACCGATCATTGTCATGGATGAGCCCACTGCTTCTCTTGACCCTAATAGCGAATACGAAGTTTTCCAAAGATTGATCCAAGCCTTTGAAGGTAGAACGGTATTTCTGATTACTCACCGGCTAAACTCAGTTAAAATGTGCGATAAGATCTTATTGTTGAAGAATGGAAATATCTTGGAAGAGGGCTCTCATGAAGATTTGGTGCAGCAAAAAGGCGAATATGCGCGCCTTTTCTCCTTACAAGCTTCTGGCTATCAATTCAAAAGAGAGCGCTGAAACAGCCTTGCAAGAGTTCACTTGAAATCTGTTATTGAAGTAAACTTGAATAACGGGTCTATTTTCCCTTCGTTATTTCGCGTTCCTTGAATAACTGTAGCAAAGAGACATCATAAGAACGGCATACAACTCACTCAACCGACCGGATATAAGACGTTTGTCCCAATCCAATTCCTTAAAAAGTAAGAGACTGTCGTTGAAAATTTTAATTTGATATAATGTCATCTTGAAAATGAGGTGACATTATGAAACAACAAAAAAG
>DAIDHO010000050.1 GCA_027459675.1 Parachlamydiales bacterium
CATTCTTTGTTAAGCTGGAACTTTCAAACGCTGCCAAAGGTTGTATGAAATCAAATTTTCAAGCCGCCGCTGGTATAATACACTGAGTTTTATCCAAAATACTTGTACAGACGTTTCATGGGGATGCACTCTGATTTTTTGGAGATCCTTCTTGCCTCTTCAGGCTCATATCTTTCGTATAACGCTCCCATTGTATAGGTGTCTAAGTTGTCCATGACCAGCCTTATATGCTTAGCTTGGGGAAAATGGTCATCCACAAGCTCTTTCATACACTCTGCAAAGTCTCTTTTCGTTCGCCTTTCCGTGACTTTAACATGCCTCCATCCCTTTAAAGGTTGTAGAAAAACAAACAGAATGATGCGGGCTATTACCTAAAGAAAGAAGCCCAGCTCAGCCGCAGCTTTAGGCTCTCGTCTTAAAAAGGAATTTTTCAACACAGCCACCATGCAAATCAAACAAGAATACGAAGGGGAAAGGCGCATGACTAAAAAACCATCCCCTCAAAAGCCAAAAAATTCCTACTTCTCAAGCTTGACAAATGGGGTGCACTACAACACCTCATACATCACCCGGAAAGCACACGTCCCTAGCGAGAGAAGAGGGCCTGCTTGAGGATAGAGGTGGACAAGTCCCATGAAAATAGAAATAGCAACTCCATTGATCAGGTGGCTTTTTGCCGGCTGGTTTTCATATTCTTGAAGGAGCTTCTCACCTTTCACTTGATTTTGGTAATGGGGGTCTGATAGGTACCCTTGAATGACCGACGCAAGGGCCTGTTTGTAGAGGTAAGGAGAGCGGATGCAAGTAAGGAGCTTTTCAGCCCATTGAAGGTGCATTACCTGGGAGGTATTTCCTTGAACAAACTCGTTCTGGACAACATGCAGATAATACTTGACTAATCTATCAATCCCATTGGCTATCTTTTGATCCTGGTTCTCTTCCATTATTCTTTGAATATATGATAAGTGTATTTCTAAAAAAGATGCTGGCAGATTATCTAGTCCTAATTTATTGGACAGCATCTCTATCTTACTAATTAAGATGAGTTGTTCTTCGTATGAGCATGCTGAATACGCTCGATAAAATTCATGTACAATTGATTCAGGTTTTTCTATCATTTTTAGATTAGGATTTTTTTTAAAAAGATCGCTCAAACGCATGAATAAATCTATCTTAAAATTAAGATCCTTTGCGGTATTTACCGGTAAGGATTTCATCTTTTCCAAAATAGCATTAATTGCTTTTAAATATTTTTCTTTCTTTGTGTTATTCTCAGGAACTTGCCCAAGCTCTTCTACACAGAAGGTTGCAATTCCTAAGTAAGTCTCGGCTACATCTTCATCTGATAAAGGGGCATCCTTATCTGCATCTGCTGAGGGAAAGTCGGATATAAGAGACTCCCAACTCCAATTTTTAAGATATGAGGAGGAGGATGGGTTTTTTTTAATTGTGCTGATAAGTTTTAATAGTGAATAAAGGTTTTTAAATCCTATTAGAGAACTATTTTTTTGTATGAGATCCTTAACTTTCTCGAGATGTATATTCATCGTCTCAAAATTTTTAAAGGATAAAAAGAAGTTAGCTAATTTTAATCGGGCTTCAATCCGATCAGGGAGGGGGATACTTGCATCATTTAAAAGTTGTTCTAATTCCAAATTATTGATACCTTCCGGTTCTTTCATTTCTTTATAACACTCAACAATTTGGCAAAACATTTTCAACTTTTCCCTAACGTCTGATATACCTTCTACTAAATTTAAGGTTTTTTTCCTCAACTCTAGGGAGAACGTTTTGGATTCTTTGTTTTCTTTTACTAATGCGAAGGCTTTAACATACTTTAGCATCGAATGTATTTGTATTGATGCTGTAAACTGCGTACACTTAGAAAGTGGGTCTTCTTGGTTTTTGTTATAAGCCTTAGAAAAGAGATCAAAAATTTTAGTATTAGTGGAGCTTGCACATGTATTTTGAATGCTTGTAGCAACGCTGAAGATTGCATCAGAAGATGAAAATTGCAAAGCCATATTATAAGAATAATTCTCTTGGTACTGTGCGTACAACTGAGCGATTTTTGTCAAAACTTTTTCTTTATCATGGGAGTAGTCAGAACTAATCGAATTTAAAAGCGTTTCGCATTTTTTAATTAAAGGTTCAGCGCTTGCAAAGCTTTCCTTCTGAGCTTTATTTAACAAAACTTCGCATTTGAGAAGCTTGAAAGGATCCTCCAATGCCAAAGAAGCATGTTTTATGCAGCGATAAGTTTGATAGAAATTATAGAAAGAGTAGAAGACGCCTAGGGTTTGAGAGGTAATGTAAAACCCGAAAACCCAGTTAATCCTAGAGAATAAAGAGGAATTAATCAAAGAAAGAGAAGCGTTGAAAGGAAACAAATCGCAAATCAATCTTTGGGTAGCGCTTAAAGATATATTTAAACCCATTCTTCCTTCTCAAATTAAAATTAATACACTCATTTTACCACGAGATGATCTTTTTCTCCTATCAAATCTACGGAAAGTCAGCAATTCCCTTTAAAAGATTTTTCGCAGAAGAGTAAACTCATTTCTTATTAATCCGAGAGATCAATCTTTGAAATCGGAAGGACTAGTGCCTGACCACATAAGTCTTTAACAATATATTCTCGCCAGTTTAACTCTTGCTTGTTCTGTTGAAAATGCC
>DAIDHO010000051.1 GCA_027459675.1 Parachlamydiales bacterium
CGCATGAACAAAAAAATACCCCTTCAAAAGCAAATTAAAAACTCCTACTTTTCAAGCTTGACAAATGGGGAGCATTAAACTATATCCCCTTGGGGGAATATCTGGAGGGAGAGCCCCATGGAAGAGAAGCTTGTCCTCTATATTATCTACTTCAAAGACGATCGTGGATAACATTTTAGGCGGCTGGACCTTTGATAAGATGATCCGGTTGCGGATCATTTCAGGGCAGCCGGAAAATGGTTTAATGTGAAAAATGACCCAATAACGATCGGCAAACTTCCGATTCTCAGTGATGATTTTATCGAGCGAAGTCATGACGTGCCAGCCCATGGCTGTACGCGTTTCGCCCAGCTCTTGCGTAGGCTTGATGATACTCATGATTTAGAGAAAGATTTTAATATCCTGAGTCAGCAGTATGCTTCATCGTACGGTGGAGTTTTTTGGAGTCCGAGCTATTGATTTTGCGCTGCATAGCTTCGTAGTCCATGCTTCCGTTTCCATGAGACTCAAGCCCATAGTGGTCGGATGCCACCTTACGAATCACACCAGTTTGACTTCCACCCCAATCACTACCTTGCACTTCACCGAGGTGCATATCGTTCTTGGCGCGGCTTTCACTATCTTTACGTGCCATAGATCCCTCCTAGGGTCTTCAAATATTTAATTTACACTAACTGCAAAATTTTTAGGCAAGATTTTTTTTGAATTAGTGTCTCTAAGAGGGAAAACTATTTAATCGTAAATGTAGAACACTGGCCTCTTTGTTTGATCTCGATTGGCATATTGATAGCTTTGAACAAAGTCGCCTATGAGCTTTTGAACAGCCTTAGTCAGATTGGCTTCAGAGCTAGAGTCAATATTTCCTTGTAAAAAGGTGTTAATGGACCAAACAATTGGAAACGTTTTCATACCTGTTTTATCGAGAGAAACGGGTGTTTCAATACTGAGAGAAAGACGAGAGACTGGCATTTCGCTTCCATCCGATGTTGTTATATTGCCCATTTGGATGAGAAACACATTTCCAGCGCCAAATCCTCGCATGTCATTATCTTTTAAGTGGATTACTTCACCGATTCCACCTAAGGCTTTCTCTATCGATTGTCCTATCCGCTTCTGCATGTCTGTGTCTTTCAAGGGAAAAGAGGTGATAACAGTAAAAGCTTTCAGGCCTGTTAGGGGGTTATTGTCATAAAAAATAGGAACGTCCTGAGGATTAAGGGAGATATTTGGGTTCTGATCGATTTCGATCGAACCGTTTCTACAAAATCCGTTTGAAGTAAGCAAGGTTGCGGCTACTAATAGATAAATAAAAACGCTTTTCATATAACCCCCTTAATTAAGGTACAGAGGCAAATTTTTTGCGTTGGGAATAACAGATCTTTCTTTATTGTTTTTCCACTCTCTCCATTTTCTGGTAATGGGAGCCACGCATGCTTTCCAAAAACCACCAGCCTGGCAGCATTTCACACCTCTTGTGATCAAAGCTTCAATGAAGCCGATCAATGCGACCTTAACCGCGTAATTTGGCGCTAGACATGCAATAGTGTCCATCGCTCTGCCTACACCAGTCACAACTTCTTCACACCAATTTGGCTCTGGAGGTTGATTTGGCCCTAAGATATCGTCATAGTTGTCTTGATTTCCTTGCTGCTGCTGATCGCCTCCTTTATCCTTCTTATGCTTGCAAGAGACAATCATATCGCGAAAATGCATGTTGTTCACAGCCGGTTTCACCAGATCTCGGAAATGGATTCTATTAGCCGATGGAGTGACCATCCCTTGACAGGGGCAATGTTCAATGCAATCATTGGAGCCAACGTGAGTAGTGATTGTTTTAAGCTGTTCAAGAGCTTCTTGAGTTTGTTCAGCCATTCCTAAGTTGTCATAGCTTACAACTTCTCCAAACGCAGCCCTAAAAGCGACAAACATGGCCGCATCTACATTGCGACAATGTCCTATATGAGAATTGGCACTCTGAAAATCCTCAATAGCCTTATCATATTGGGCGTCTAGTAAGTAGCTTTCTCCTCTAGAAACATAGAGCTGAGCTAACTCATCATGATCGGCAGGATGAGTGGCGGAAATTTCTTGCGTTTCTCTTGCAATTGCCTCTCGAATCGACCCGCAATTGCTATAATCTAGCTCATTAGCATAGGATACAGTACTAATTAATATAGCGAAAAAAGCCATCAGAAACGCGATTCGACCCATGCACCCTCCTGCGGTAAGAAAATGTTTAGTTTAAGAGGGGTACTTGATTAAGTCAACTTGAGTTTTTATTGATCTCCACTATGGACTTCTGCTATCTTGAGTTTAAAATAAAACCTTTATTCAAAGGAGCCGGTGGATGAAGCTAGGGGGGTGTCTTCAAAACATTTTTCTTGTAAATTCTTTTTTTGATCGAGTAAGGAGGACAAGTATGATACGCTGGATG
>DAIDHO010000052.1 GCA_027459675.1 Parachlamydiales bacterium
TTTATGGCAAGATAAATCTAAAATAGCCCCCTTACAAAATGTTGCTTAGCTGTGTACGACTTTTAATCACACCCTTCTTGGTTAAATAACCTTCTTCCTGAAGGGCCTGATACAGCTTTTTACCTTGTCCCTTGAACTTGTTATGCGCCTTTTCAATCTCAGCAGGAGTAACGGATAAACTGACATCTTTTTCCGTTGCAAGAAGCCTTTGCCCCTTTGCGTCATCTGCAAATGCGTAAACAAAGACGAATTTTTTTGAGAAAAGCTTTACAAAATCCCTTTTTTTAACTTTTGATATCTCTTCCTTAACTTTTTTTCGGTAGCTGCTATCTCCTCCTTGGCATGCCATTTCATAGAATTCCTCAATTACTTCAATAGGAGTTTTCTTTTTACCTCCATGATGATGTAAAAGTTTGGCTGCATTTAAAATTTGCGAACAGGCGTCCCGGGTTGACTGCTTGAATCCCTCTTTGACATGGAAAAGATAAAGCTTCTCTTTATCAACATGGAAAACGTCCCCAAGTTCGATACCTTGCGGACAGATCTTATCTCCTAAAAAGTAGTCTTTTTCCCCTAGATAAGTTTGGTTATATTCTTCTTCAATATAATATTTTTTCTTTCCTTCATCTTTTAACGCTTGTTTTCTCTCTTTCTTGCTCTCAGGGGAAGGCCAAAGATGTGGCAACTTAGAGACATCTAAAAGACATTGCCCTAGCATCCGACGAAACTCTTCATGAATAAGTCCTAAGTAATCTGCGTGAATCTCATACCACATTGTATGAAGTCGCCAGTAGACTTCTCCGTGCTTAACACGAAGCTCTCCCTCTAGATAATCCACCAAAGGAGCTGATTTAATCTTCCCTTCTTGTTGAAAGCTAAAAGAGCATTCTTTCAGTGTTTTTTCAAACTCTTTCTCTTTAAATTTTTTCTTTTGAAAATAAGCTTTAAGTCTCTCCATCACATCTACAGCAGAAGGAGCCGTACCCCAGGGAGTCCCTATTGAGGCCCCAGCATGCAATAATGTGAACTCTGGTGATTGGAAATAATCATTTCGATGCTTATGACAAAAATCCAAAGGAGGAAATTCTACATCATGGTAAATAAAGTCGAAAATTTTCTGAATTAGAGCCTTGTTTAATTGAGGTGTTAAAGTAAAATCAACAGGTTTGAAATGCTCAAGAAAACCGAATTCTTCCGAATCTTTTTCTTCTTTCTCTTTCTTTCCAAAGCATATTGTCTTTTCTTGATTTGCGATCCGCGAAAAATGGTGGAGAATATCCGGATAATTTTCAGGAGCAATCTCTTTTGATAGACGAACAAGACTGAGTGTAATATCAGCATTCATTCCCTTCACCAAAGGTTGCCCTTTTTTATTCTGAAAAAACTGCAAATTAAAAATAGATGAATCTTTACGAAATGGTAAGTTTGTTCTCTCAAAAAACTTATCAAGAGAATCAGATTCTAAGACTTCAGCATTTTGTTTCAAGATTTCAGAAAGCTGGAGAACCGGACCTACAACAGGGCGCTTTGTGGCGCGGTGAATTTTAGGTTCCATCAGACGTTTAGCAATTTTTAGTGGAAAATCATAATCAGAAAATTTCTGCACAACTCGATATCCATTACCCGTCGTAAGTGCAAAGATCTCCTTCATGATTCTTTTGCCGATCTCCCTTTCACGAAAAAGAAAAAATAGATAGTGAATTTTTTGAGTAGTTAAATCCTTCTCTGTCCCAAGTTTTTCAATCCAAGAAGATAGGCGAGATTTATCCCGCACCACTAAGGCATAAATCGATATTTTAAATGGCTCAAAAGTCTGAACTTTCCATTTTGGTTGCTTAATATCTGCTATTTCCTCATAGATTTCTTTATCTTTTACGAGCAAGGTCCGATTATATAAATCAACCACTTTACAAATCAGATCTTTTAACTCAGCTTTTGCTTCTTCGACCGTAAAAAACCGGCAAATCTTCCTTAAACTCAATAAGTGAATACTGAGATTTTGAGTCGCTTTTTCTTTAACAGCAACAGTTGACATGCAAAACAGTTTACATCTCAACCTAAAAAAAGGTCTATATGTTTTAAATCTTCCCTATGTTTAAACAACTTCATGAAACTCTTTCATCTTCTCTTCTTCCTCCTAACTCTCCTCTTTGCAGAGATTCTTACTTTGATAAAATATTTCTCTTTATCATCCCCATTAGCATCGCCCCGAACCACTGGTTCATGGAAACCTATCTCTATGCCATCTGGAAAACCGGAAACTATCCGATAGAAATATTGTAATGCTCCCCATTTGTCAAGCTTGAAAAGTAGGAGTTTTTAATTTGCTTTTGAAGGGGTATTTTTTTGTTCAT
>DAIDHO010000053.1 GCA_027459675.1 Parachlamydiales bacterium
CATAATGCGCATAAGCTCGATGAGCTACTGCCAGACGAATGGCTTAGAGCGCAAGCTGCTTTATAACAACCTCTCCACCTTGAAAAGATGGGTTTATTTCCCGGTTACCCTTCCGTAAAGGAGTCCTCGTGTTTATAGCTATCCTACTTCATGAGTATCATGACACTTCTACGTTGTAATTTTAAGTAAAAACCCGCCTTAACTTCAGTTAACCCAAACTGTATACAATAGGACACTATTGTATAAGGGTTGTTAAGTTAGAAGGTTGATAAGGATCTAAAAGACGTTCTCTGGTAAACGGTGGAGAATCTCTATACTTTATATTCTTTCAACTCCTTGTTAATTCTTTCACATATTAATTTGAGTGCATCAAAGTGTTCCAAGTGAGGTTTACCTGAAAGCAATTCTTTAGCAATGGCTTTCATCACACTAAGATCTTGAATATTTGCATTATATTCAAGTATGTAGAGTAATAAATCTTCACGTTTCAACTTATCAGAAATATGCAGTGCCAACTTGAAAGCTTTTGTGAGATTTTTTGGAGCCAATTCGATCGCGCAGCTATATAGCCTATCATCTTTTTTTTCTGTAGTCGATTGAATTTTTAAAGCTATATTAAGCGCAAGATCAATATTTATATCGAGGAGTTCGCTGATGAGAGTTTCCGGGGGAGTAAGTTTTAAATGTGGTATAATTCCATTAATTTCATCATTTGACTCAGGGTTTAATGCAAGGACTTTCAAGATAGCAATTATAGCCTCTTCACGCTTTTGAGGATCTTTAATTGTCTCAGATGTCTTTTTAGCAATTGGGATATCTTGCTGTGCTTCGATCATTACAATGCTAACCAAAGCAGTATCAAAAATAGCACCTTGTTGTTCTTTGACCTTAATGGCAAGTTGCTTGTATCCCTGAGGGTCATTTTTATGCGCATAATTAATAATAGCGTTAATCGATTCCTTTTGCAAAAATTCATCTCTTATTTGGAGCGCATATTCCCAAGCCTTATGAATATCTGTTTTGGTTAAAAGTTCTATCAGCTTTTGGAAAGCAATACTGCGTTGTTCAGTACTTATTTCCAGGGTAAAAGCTAGTTTTTCAGCAATTTCATAACTGTATGTTAGAATAGTTTCAAAAATATCTGGAAAGGCAATACTTCCATTTAAATAATGCAGATCAAGTGACCGATGAAAAGCATTTTTGGGGTCGTTTTTCACTTTGATTTTTAGTACTTCAATGAGAGCAGCTTCTTGTAACTGAGGTTCAATTTCAGAAGTCCTAGGGGGGATTGAATTAACTAGCTTTTCTGCTTTTGTTAGATCAGTTTGACCTAAATTTCTTACAATCTCTAAAAATATTTGATCATTATCACGAAAAGAAGAGGGAGATCTGATTTTGTTATTGACCTCTTTTTCTTCAGGTAAAATCTCTCCTGTCAAAATTTGTTCAGCGATTTTCTTAGCGAATTCTTTGTTTTGCGAGGTTTTGTCTATCTTTTGTTTGCGATTATGAGGATTTAAAGGAGTTTGTTGAGGCAGCATCTTTTGCAAGGTCTGTTCGCGTAAATTCTTATCAGCACAGAAACTGTAAACTGTATCCTTCGCAACATCGATAGATATTTTTGCTTCTTTCAAAGCTAAGGCAGCCAGTGCATGATTGACCTTTGTAATCAAATCCCCATAGTGCTCTATTGTGAACACTTCAGAGTCATATTCGTCCGGACGTTCTAGCTTTATTGTGCTATTCTGAGTACAAAAGATTCTCATTTGAATTAGGGTAATTTTTTTTGCAAGGAGGTGGTCTGAATTGGCTGAAGTGTAAATTTTTTTACAGGATAAAAGACATGAAACATAGCTTTTAGAATCTAAATTTAAGACATAGGACAAAATGGTTCTTAAGATGTCATCAGGAAAACTTACTATATTTATAGTCATAAAAATCTCCTTTTATAGAAAAATATAATAAGTAATATGTTTTTTTACTAGTGCCTGACCACATAAGTCTTTACTAAATATTTTAATGTCTATATAGTTTTCTCTTCAAACACAGGAGGGG
>DAIDHO010000054.1 GCA_027459675.1 Parachlamydiales bacterium
TGATTTACCTGGCCATGTCACGAATCATGTCAAAGAGACTGAGTTGTTTGTGATGTTTTCAACGACAGTTTCTTAGAAAAAGAAAATAAAATAAAAATTTTCTTAATGGCTGCCAAATTCCGAACTTTGCATTTAAAAATTAAGTACTCCCAAGAAATCTTTAAAACCGCAATAGAAATAACCCTCAATGACCGATTTTTCATGTACTTCCTGAAGACCGCCTTTAAAAGAGATCACGTTAACTCTTTTAGATTAGAAACTCGGCCTTCTTATTTATTAGAAGAAACATATAAAGAACGCTTTAATAGCAATTCGCGCTCTGGTCAGGCTCCGACGCAATTCAATTGGATCCAATTCGAGAGCATTCAAGCTATCAATCCTCAAGAACAAAAAAGACCTGACAAAGGGATTTTTGAACAATTTCAATATGATGTCGCTGTGAATATATGGAAACAGAAAAATAACGTCCCCGGCCTCCAAACTCCAAAAGAAATCCTTGGACTACAGTCTAACTCAGACTCCACAGTATATAAGCAAGCCAAAAAACAATATTTGCTTGCAATGCATCCTGATAAAGATAGAGATCATCCTATTCGTGAAGAATTGACAAAGTGCCTAAATAGAATAATTGAAATTCTGGATGAGGAGTACAAAGGGAAATGAGTGGGATTTTAAATTTCCAGACTGGTTACACCCTCTCAAGGTGTATTCTTGCCTATGGACAGCCTTACATTCCTGGCTCGCACCTTAACCACAATTTGACGCGGCTTGTCCAGGAGCTTCTCTTGACATGCGATATCCTCAACACAATGTATATTGGATGGCAGATCCAAAAAGGTTGGAATACCGAAAACAAAAAGGATCGGACCCAATTTTATGTTGATCTGGCTGTTAACACCGCCCTTTTGGCAACTGTAGGAGCAGTGTTTGTCATAGCCATGAATTGGTACCTAGTTCCTATCAACTCTCTTCCTGAGCTTTTAAAAAGCGCGAATACTGCTGAAAAGAGAACGAAGGCCATCGCAGACCTGTCGATCGATCACATCACGATGGTTTGGACAAAGCCAATGCTAGAAAACTTGACCACAGGACTATTTTTCATGTGCACTTTCATGGATCTGCAATTGGCCTATCTGACATCACAACGTCGTCATTTTTTTTATGCCATCATTCATGCGATGACCACCTGGAAAACAGCCCAATATCGCACCTTGGCGATTCATCATAGTTTTGGCCAACTCTCTAATTATTTTAAAAATATGAAGAGTGTCAAAAAGAGTCAGGGTCATTTGCAAGAGGACCCTTTTAACACCACTATCAAGAAAGTAGAAGCGATTTTTTATCTCAACGTTGAAGGTCTTTCCCTTGCTGATTTGAGTAATAAAATTCAAGCCATTTACAACTACTCTTCAAATATGTTTTCCAATAGCAAGTGGGAAAGACATTGGCATGGCTTTACTGGCTATTTTGATCGCTTATTTCCCAGCCGAGACCAAGGAATGGATGCTTACAAAAATATGTGGGGCAGGCTTAAACTTATCTACACAGTCAACCTTCAAGTAAAGTCTCCTCCACCAGCGCCCCTAGCTCTTCGCATTTTCCATGAAGACACGATCTGGATGCCCTTTAGGGGGGTAGAAGTCTTCCAATGGATCCCCCAATTTTGGATTCCAGGTCAAAAAACTCTCTACGCTACGTGGATTGACGCCGATCTCATCCTTCCTCTTACTCGCTTAGATGCTTTTATTATCAGGGTGCAGCAGCAGTTCTTCAGCGATTATGTAAGCGGGAAATAAAACCATCTTTTTTCGCCTGACGATTCCCGGCACTCTGGTTCTTTTTCAAAACCAGGAGTGT
>DAIDHO010000055.1 GCA_027459675.1 Parachlamydiales bacterium
ATGAACAAAAAAATACCCCTTCAAAAGCAAATTAAAAACTCCTACTTTTCAAGCTTGACAAATGGGGAGCATTACAGAAGTTTTCATTTAAACGCTTTAACTTCATTTTGGCTTTCCTAGCACTTCCAGCACCTATAGCTATATGTATGCTTAATCAGGCTATATCGAAATTTTCTATTATTTTCTAGGACTGGGATGGATCAACCCCTTGTGGAATGAGCCTTGTTGGCATACAATCTCCTTCCAGCATCCTCCAGCAAAGGATCTCAAGCTTTTCTTTGGAGAAAAAAGATCATTACTCCTCTGATTTCAATCGAGTACAACGGGAAAAGTGATTCCCTTTATGAAAGATAACAACCTTAGGCTGGTCAGGATCTCCTCCCTCTATCGGTTCTTGCACTTCACTTAAATATTTATGACCATAAATGACGATTCGCTTCTTAAATAGATGTGCAGCAATCTCAATCTCCTGATTTGAAAAATAATAATCTGAACGAGCAATCCCTTTAAGATATGCATTCCAAATCTCTGTCTTTTGTACAAATTGCTTTAAAAGATTTTCACGTCGTTTTTCAATATCTTTCAGCTTTTCGACCACATCAGTAAGCCTTGCGACAATTTTACCTGCTTTAACAGATCCTTTAGTCTTTTCAAGAACAGAAAGTACGTCGTCTAAGTTTTCTCTAAATTTATTATTCATCTTCTCTGGGTTAACTTCAAAATCATCCAGCAGTATCCCCAGTGTTTTTTCTAAAGCATCTTTACAGGCTTCTAATTGTGCCGCCTGACTAAAACACTCTTCCTGTTCCTTCTGTTGCTGCTCTTTTTCTGAATCAAGTTTTTTAAGTTTTGTCTTGAGCCCTTCAACCTCATTGGAAGCATTTTCGAAAACTATCTTCGTATCAGTCGAAGGAATATTTAAATGATCTTTCAAAAACTGCACCATCCACTTTATCCAAAGTTTTTTGATCGATGGAGTTTTAATTTCCTGTTCAAGGTTTTTAATAAATTGGGCACGCGCTGCGGCATTAGGATTGTCTGCTGGATAGGCATACTGGCGAGACTTTTTTTCTCCTAAAAGGGCATGAAGGCCACAAGCACCATCACCTAAAGTGTATTCTATGAAATAATTTTTATTACCAACGGAAAACGATTTGCCTTCTCTTAACTCTTCTCGAATCTCTTCCCATTCGCTATCATCCATATCGGGGAAGTCATCTAACTCAATGCCAAATTCGTTTTTAATATTATCGTTATATTTGATTTCAGGAACACCTTTATAGTCACTGCGTGAGATCTGCAAAATTTTTAATTCATATCCGAGTTTTGTCAGTTCCTCCCTAAGTGCAATTAGCTCAAGCTTAGCAATTGTTGAATCAAACTGAGTTTGAAATTTCACCAAACAGTCGTATAAATCCTCATTTTGTTTTTTGACTGAAAGTTCTCCCAATTTGAATTTGGCTTTAGTTTCTGAGTGAAATTTAGATGTCAAGTGTCCATTCTTGGTTGGGTGTAATTAAAAGTCGTACACAGGAAAAAGTTAACTTGGCATAAAAGAAGCCCTTAACAAATAACCCAGGTAAGA
>DAIDHO010000056.1 GCA_027459675.1 Parachlamydiales bacterium
AGGGAGGCAAAGGGGTGAGAGAAGTCACGGTTCCATTGGGAGAGACAAGCGCAGCATAGGCAGGTTGCGAACCGGAGTAATCCTTTCCTCCGATCAATCCAAGACCTGTCTTGTTGATGTCTACGCTAGTGATGGGTCCACTGGAGGGGAGTGGTGCGAGAGAGGTCACCGTTCCAGTAGGAGAGACAAGAGCGGCATAGGAAGGGCCAAACATGCCGTTTCCCTCCTGCCCTCCTATAATTGCATTGAAGGGGACATCCCCCTGCAAAGCCGCTGCCATACTTAAAGCTAAGATAGATAAGCTACCATACTTCATATTTTTTCCTCATTTGAGCTTGTAATAGCAAGGAGATCCTATTAAAGCAATGTCATGTTTCGTACGCTTAGGAACCCCCTTCTTAAAAAAAGGCTTTTTAAAATAACACGCTTTAAGTGCAAGATCCCAATAGCAGAACTCTTGCTTAAGCTAAACGTTCTTAGCTTTTATGAGAATTTTTGGTAAAGACTTGGCATTTCATCGTTTTTGCACTATATAGTGATTTGAGAAGAGGTATTGTGAATCATGAAGAAAAACATCATCAATAAAATTTGGGATCTCCATGTAGTGGAAAGCAGAGAAGAATTTCCCGATATCGTTTCGATTGACCTTCATCTTCTTCATGAAGTGACATCCCCGCAAGCCTTTGATGTTTTGAGAAAACGGGGTTTGAAAATTCACGCGTTGGATCGAACAATTGCAACAGTGGATCACAATGTTTCAACCACTTCAAATCGGGAAACCCTTCCGAATCCAGTCAGCCGCAATCAGATTCTAGCTCTCCGAAAAAACTGTGAGGAGTTCGGGGTTAAATTATGGGATATGGGTAGTGGACGGCAAGGAATTGTTCACATCATCGGACCGGAACAAGGGCTCACTCAGCCAGGTATGACTATTGTCTGCGGAGACAGCCATACTTCGACGCATGGAGCTTTTGGAGCCCTCGCTCTAGGGATTGGTACTACTGAAATCAGCTACGTGATGGCAACAGGGTGTCTTTTACTGCCCAGACCAAAGACCATGAAAATCCAGTTCCAGGGTCCCTTAGGTACCGGGATCACAGCAAAAGATATGATTCTTAAACTCATCCAAGTGATTGGCGTCCATGGAGCCACCGGATACGTTCTTGAATACTGTGGATCTGCAATTCGAAAATTATCTATCAAAGAATAATGCAAGAGAACCGAGAAATTATGACAAACACCTATATAAGACCAGGCATCTTATTGAGAATTTTTTTGCCAAATTGAAACAATACCGTGGTATTGCTACTCGTTATGACAAGACTGCTCGGAATTTCTTGTCGGCCATTTATTTAGCCGCCTCTGTCATATGGCTTAATTGACGAC
>DAIDHO010000057.1 GCA_027459675.1 Parachlamydiales bacterium
GTTTTAAAGTAAGAGAGTCTTCTTGGCCTTGATGAAAACATTTCCCGTCCCAATAAGCCGGAATCTCTTGCAACCGGTTGGCACTCCAGAGAGAGAGTTGGAAAACTATCAAAAAAAGAGTTAGTAATTTTCGCATGCAGCCCCTGTAAAATCAAAACTTAAATTGATGTCACAGCTTAATAAAGAATTCTGATTTTTTGAAAGATAAAAATTGAAGATGTGATTATCCTTCAGAAAATTTAAGGAAGGATTAATGAGCTGCCGGTTATCCCAGATTTTATTATTCGCTTGTGCTTCGATCTCGACGTTATGTGCTGACGAACAGAGGGAAGTAGATTTAAAAAACTACGAAAAGAAACTCTATAGTGAGCATGGAGAATACGGAGTTCTTGAGAAAATTTTTGAAATCATTGGTCCCCGCTCAAAATTCTTCGTAGAGTTTGGAGTTCAAGATGGAACAGAGTGTAATAAGAGATATCTCAAAGAACGGTAAGGATGTTGCACCCGGCTATTACCTCAAGGGCGGTGAATTAAGGCTTGATCCCGATTCAGCTTTAGGGAAATGTTTTAGGAATCATATCAGAGATAAATTTAGACCGATTGGAGCGCCCGTTCCCGCTTTTTGTTTAATTGGGTATACAACTTGAGTGCTCTACGCTTTTTGTGCCCATAAATAAGGGCTATTTCTTTTATGATTAAAAATCATCTCGATTTTGATTGCCCAGCATGATAATCATCTCTTTAAGTTCAGAAGGGGCTCCTTCACTGGCAAGCTTTGCATGGATTGTGGCTTTATCTAGCTGGTTTTTATCACGATAAAACTCGGCCAATATGAGATGACATCTCCATGCATACTCTTGATCTTGATTTCCGTAATCACGCAGAAATTTTTCTAAAGGAACCACAATTTTTTTATAGTTACTCATCCGTCTAGCGCGTGCTTTAAAAGAAATAAGAGCCAGTTCCCACTCAGTGGCACAGTCATTGGGTTTGCGTGCCCGAATGTGTTGTTTGATTTTTTGAGCTCTTCTCGGATGATCACTCACATTTCTTGCATAGTTTTCAATCAAAAAGTCGATCCCAGAATCTTTTGTCAGCCCTTCTTGCAATAACTTTTCCTCACACGAAACCATATTAAATAAGTGAGCTTTTCGATAAAGGTGAAGAAGCTGCTCT
>DAIDHO010000058.1 GCA_027459675.1 Parachlamydiales bacterium
TGGGGGCTGTAGAGCTCGGCTGGCGCTGGTAAGAAGAGAGGGGTCCACTCCAACAAATTACTTTCTCTTTTTGCTTTAAACCCTAACTCCGCCGATCTTCACGTAATATGACACTCCAACTTGGCAAGCAGCCGTCTTGTCTTATCCGTAATTTCAGCAAGATACCAGCAGCCATTGATTCTGATCTTTCGGATATACGACAAGTGCATGATCAAGTCGTTAATTGAGAATTTTGCCAACAATTCCTTTCCTATCAACACCTTAAGCATCCTCCAATAAGCCAATAGGGCAAGGTAGTTGATGAACATCCACCCTTCGAAACTTTGATCGGTATGCATATAGCTGCGGTCTGCTTCCAGGGTATTCTTAAAGGCATCAAAAGCTGTCTCTACCTCCATTCTTGCCTTATACATTTTGTAGATATCCTGAGGCTGCTTCTCTTTCAAATTGGTAATAATGCTGAACGTTCCAAGCGTGTGTATTCTTTCAAGGAAGTCCAAGATCGTAAGCTTTTCTTCTTTTTGCGTTTCCATACGATTAAGGAATGCTCGCTCTTCCTCAAGCCTAAGGTGGTCATCTAGAAAGGTGTACAGAGTCTTGCCATCGCTGAGTTGCTTGAAAACGCAGAAAATAAATCGATCCTGGAACTTGAAAAAATGGCTTAAACCCCTAACTCCGCCGCTCTTCACGTAATATTTTGCCAATAACATCAAGAACCTCTTGATGTTATTGGCAAAATATTACGTGAAGAGCGGCGGAGTTAGGGTTTAAGAACAGGATCCCAAATCAAGGCAAAGATCAAAAATAAACCCATCCATCTAGAGATGTGGGTCACCGAAGTCAGACCGTATCATGAATGCAAATGCCTTGTAAAATCGTTATTTTTTACTCAAGAAAGTGCTTGCACGTTCGAGGAACTTTCTCCTGAAAAAACACGAATCACTTTAAAATTAAGCGTCATTAGTTTTTTCACTCCTTTTATGAAGAAATTTTTTCTTAAAAATATAGAGAAAACCCGTTCAAAACGCTTGAGTGCATTTGCAGAGATTGCAAGGCAGATTTGATAGTGGTTCATCCGTAAGCGGGAAATAAAACCATCTTTTTTCGCCTGACGATTCCCGGCACTCTGGTTCTTTTTCAAAACCAGGAGTGTA
>DAIDHO010000059.1 GCA_027459675.1 Parachlamydiales bacterium
CATCATGGGAGTTGGTTTTACCCGAAGTTACTGACTCGACCGCAAGGGGGAGAGGTGCCTAAGGTAAGGCCGATGACTGGGATGAAGTCGTAACAAGGTAGCCCTATCGGAAGGTGGGGCTGGATCACCTCCTTTAAAGACAAAGATTGGTTCTTTAAGAACCAAACTTATGGTTGAGACAAATCAGTTTCTTTCTCTCTTTCTGCTGTCAAAAAATGAAGAGTTGCCTCGTTACTATGAGTGTACGCGGGGACTTAGCTCAGTTGGTAGAGCATCTGATTTGCATTCAGAGGGTCAGGAGTTCGAGTCTCCTAGTCTCCATTTTATGCGGTTGTAGCTCAGTTGGTTAGAGCGCGACACTGATAATGTCGAGGTCCCAAGTTCAAGTCTTGGCAACCGCACATTTGATTTTTGGTTTGTTCTTAGAAACAAGCCTTGTTATTTTGACAAATCGTTTTACAGGCAAAATCACTGAAATGGAATCTACTAAATCCTAGGTAAGATTTAGTAAGAAGAAGTTTCTGTAGCGATTTACAATTTTATATAGATTAGTTAAGTTTTTTAAATTAACGATGAAAAAGTCGATTCAAAAGTCTTTTTGTTAAAAATGAGCCATAAAATACAGATTCATTTTTGCGCGTTTCGCGCCTCTGTGAGCTCTGTGTTCTCTGTGGTAAAAATAATAAAAAAGATTCGTATGTTCGAATCGGCGCTTGAAGATGTGCGAATAAAGTTTATCTTAAGTTAGTAAGGGCTGCTGGTGGATGCCTTGGTATCGACAGGCGAAGAAGGACGCGCTAACCTGCGAAAAGTTTCGGTGAGCTGGAAAGAAGCATTGACCCGGAAATATCCGAATGGGGAAACCCCGTCAGTCTAATCACTGACGATCTTTAACTGAATTCATAGGTTAAAGAGGCGAGACCTGCCGAACTGAAACATCTAAGTAGGCAGAGGAAAAGAAATCTAGAAGAGATTCCCTGAGTAGCGGCGAGCGAAAAGGGAAGAGCCTAAA
>DAIDHO010000060.1 GCA_027459675.1 Parachlamydiales bacterium
TGGGCATTTTCAACAGAACAAGCAAGAGTTAAACTGGCGAGAATATATTGTTAAAGACTTATGTGGTCAGGCACTAGGTGAGCGCATCTTTAACGCCTTATGTGGCGCTCTTTCATTATAATCATCGATCCATTTTGGCAGTTGACTCATCACGGTCTTTGCATCCTTTAGGTCTCCCAGCCACACATAGTCTCTCTTTAGGGTTTTAACAAGAGCTTCAGCTATCCCATTGCTTTCAGGACTATAAGCCGGGGTTGTTCTTATCTCTAGCCCCAGCTTCTTCCCGAACGCTACTGTTTCCTTGGATGTATAACAGCTTCCGTTATCACTCAGCCACTCTCCTTTATGTTTTAATACATTTAGGAGAAACGGTAACCCATTTTTTGGATTATTGTCAGATTAAATCAGGTTCATTGCAATATTACTGTTTTTGGGCGAGAAAAATAGTGGGATAATTTCATTAAGACTTTTTGAATGTTATTTGTAGACTCTTTTTTCTTAGCTTCTATTTCTGCCCTTTGCATTAAATGAGTATGCTGGGGAGATTTAAGTTCTATTTTGAACATTTTCCCACAAAGACAATCGGGGGAATGAGGTTTTATCTTTTGTTCAAAAGGGGTTTGGTCAGAAACTGGCCCTAAGGCAATAAAAGCTTTGTATGATGCTGACAGCTTCAGAATTTCTTTAAAGTAAGCTTTTTGTAGATTTTCTTGAATGTAAGTTGAATTATCAAACGATGATTCGACGCACTGGATATGGCGAACCAATAAATAACAGACCTTTGGAGCAATTAATTTCATTTGAGTCAACCAGTATTGGAACTTCTTTTTTACGAACTCGGAAATGAAAGATTGAAAGTATCGACATGTGGCCCCAAGATGATTAAGATTTTGCATGTCCTGGAAGGATAGTGTGTTTATACAACTCACTCCCTCTGTAAGTGATTCAATTATTTGGAAGAGCATGTCATTGGGTAGATTCAAAATATTTATA
>DAIDHO010000061.1 GCA_027459675.1 Parachlamydiales bacterium
AATTAATTTTATAATTCTGAATTACAATAGTTTGGAATTAGAAAGGCTAAAAAAGTAAGTGATGTTTATTCAAAAGTAGAAAAGAAAATAGGCTCAAAAAGTCCATAAAATCGACTGAACTTTAGCTTAAGCAAGAGGCATTAACATTTTTTTAAGTGTGCCATCGCAAAACCGGCAAGGGCCAAGGCGATATTCTGATGGGCGCTCAATTTATTCTTAGGAAAGAATAACAAATAGATATTTAAAACCGTGGTTACCGTATCGTAAAGACTTTTCACTTCCTTTTTTGTGAGGAGCTCTTGAACTCCCCCTTGTCTGATTGTTAGGAAAAGATTGGAAACTAAAAGAGAAATATTGAGTCCAAGTTTAAGGTTAGATACGCCTTTTATGATAGGATTGAAACCCGGGAAGTGCTTTTTAATCCCCCCTATCTTGCCTACGTTGAGAGTCTGTTTAACTAAGCCCACTATTTTTTTGAAATTATTAAGGTTTGTTTTCATGTCTGCGGGGGATAGGTATTTACTAGGAGATAATAGAAAGGGGGTCATTTTTAAAAAGTAACTGATTAATGAAATGGTTTTTTTAAAAGGCTTTGCTGCGTGCTTTGTGAGAGAGTATTCTTTTACTATTTTATATAAAAATTTAATATAAAAAAAATAGAAGCTTAATTTTTTATGTGCTTTTTTTAAGGAATTCTTGAAGGTGTTTGGACTTAGGCTTTTGCTTATCTCCTTAGAAGAATCAATAGGAGGGTTTGAAGGTTTATTTAAAGGGGGTTGAGAAGGAGGGGTCTCATTTAAACTTATATTCAGATCATAATTAGATTGTATTTTGTTAGTCATATTTTACCTTTCATTTTTAAATTTGTATAATTATAATATAAATTATAATATAAATAAATAAAAATTTAATTAATTTTATAATTCTGAATTACAATAGTTTGGAATTAGAAAGGCTAAAAAAGTAAGTGATGTTTATTCAAAAGT
>DAIDHO010000062.1 GCA_027459675.1 Parachlamydiales bacterium
CAGACTCTCTCTATCAAATTTAAATTCGGTGAGTAGGGTGGTAGAAACAGCAGTTCTATTCCCAGCATATTTGCTGCTGATTGGGTCAGATAACATCTCTGATATTTCGCATTGTCCAGAACCAACGTAATGGGCTGCGTAGGGTGCGCCTCTCTTAGCTTACCAAACAGTTCAACGAGGCTCCAGGCATTAATAGTTGTTGTGTTTGTTAAGTGAATCATCTCATTGGAAACAGCATCTACTGCTCCTAGAACATTCAAACGATTTCGTCCAGAGTTTGCCTTCACAAATATCCGCTGAAATGACCATAGAACAGAGAGGTACGCTCCATGTATGAAATGTACGGCATCTAGAAAAAACATGCGTATTTTTCCTTCCTTCGCTTCTTCTAGTCTCGGCACCAGGCTTTTTTTTAAATTCTTCTTGGGCCTCTATGTTTGCTTTGGCTGGAACTGCTGCTGTTTTACGAGGCTTTAGACCAATTTTACCTAAAAACACCTTGGTTTGTGTCTCTCCTCTCTGAAGTTCTGTTAATTTGTAAATTTCAGCAGCAGCTTCCTTAGCTGATGCTGGAGGATTCTCTTGAAAATGCTTAGCAATTATATCTCGATAGTGCTCTAATTCACTTTCGCGCAAGTAGTGATCGACTTTGGCCACGCCTTCCAATCCCTCCTCAACGTATATTTTAAGGACTTTGGTTATTAGAGTTGAAGAGACATCCGCAAGTTTTTCAATTTCTCCATGGGAGTGATTAAGGCTTTTAAAATAAAGGATGGAAAATCTACGACGAACCACTTTGTTAGGGTGGCTATAGCGAAGAGTCGAAAGCTGTTTTTGCTCTGTATGAGGGATCTTTGTCTTGATCATCTTAGTCTCCTATTCTAGGATAATCAAGAAGTGATAAATCAAGCCAGATTTACTGACAAGAAATTATTCAAATTTTCAAGCCGCCGCTAGTATAA
>DAIDHO010000063.1 GCA_027459675.1 Parachlamydiales bacterium
GATAATCAAGAAGTGATAAATCAAGCCAGATTTACTGACAAGAAATTATTCAAATTTTCAAGCCGCCGCTAGTATAATATCGATGCTTATTCATTCTTATGTGCCTTTAAATCGATTAGTTTATTTTGAGTCATTGTTTTTAGATTGAGCAATGAATTTTCTGTTAGGACAGCACCTTCTTCTGTAAGTTTTTCCAAACCTTCATCTAGAGCCAATGAATAAGCAACTTCTATATCCAGCCATATAGTCCTAAAATCTTTTTTCCATTGGTCATCGACTGTTGTGAGTTGGTTTAAATAACTCTCAAGATCATAAATTAAATCGCTAATATATACGACTTTATTAAAGTATCTTGTGATTTTTAAATCAATCAATTCCAAGATGTTAATATCTTTTTGCATGCTATCTTCTCCCCATGGAGGATCATCCTGCGCTTTTCCGCATATTATACAAGACAAGCCCTCGTTATTCATATTTCCATTTTTTTTCTAAAGTCGATAAAATTTTCAATTGAATGCAAATAGCTGCCATCAGTGTCTTTGAGATCTACACCCATTAAATATGTAATCGCTCTCCAGATTTTATTTTCTTCAGAAGGTGGATCATATTCTAATAGATCATCATCTTCCGCTTCTTGTCTTTTCTTAGCCCACTCAGCAATTGCTTCGCGAGGCATATCCTCGTTAATTAGTTGGTCAAATTTTTTGCTTATTTCAGTCAATGTAATCTGCATACTTACCTCGTCCCTTCAAATATTCCATTGCTATCAAAAATATAATGAACTTTATTTCCATCGTTCATTTCGGGGCGAACGATTCTAATATTTCCACTTTGATCTATGGTTTCATGCCAAGATCGCTGTAATGCTCCCCATTTGTCAAGCTTGAAAAGTAGGAGTTTTTAATTTGCTTTTGAAGGGGTATTTTTTTGTTCAT
>DAIDHO010000064.1 GCA_027459675.1 Parachlamydiales bacterium
TATTTAAGTTCCCATTTTTGCTGCACCTTTTCTAAGTTTTTATAGGCAATTTCTTCGGTTGAAGCCTTGTAAACCTCCTTTATTTCTCTCATAAATTCCTTGCTCTGCTTATGGGGGATATATTTTAGAGAATTTCGGATCATATGGATGATACAGAGTTGAATATCTACTTTAGGAAATACCATCTTGATAGTGTCCGGAAGCGCTTTTAATCCATCCATACAAGCAATTAAAACATCTTGGACGCCTCGATTTTGTAGCTCTGTGCAAACTTTAAGCCAAAATTTAGCTCCTTCGGCATCTCCAATCCCAAGCATTTCTTTTTTACCTTCTAAGTCTATGCCTAAACAGGTGTAGGAGGCCTTTGAAACAACTTTCCCATTTTCTTTAACCTTATAATGGATGGCATCGAAGAAGACCACGGCATAGACGCTTCGAAGGGGTCTACCTTGCCATTCAGTTACTAAATCCATGACTTTTTCAGTGATGTTTGAGATGAGTGCTGGTGATAAATCTGCCCCGTAGAGTTCTTGAACATGAGACTAAATATCTCTCACGGTCATTCCCTTAGCATACAGCGAAATGATTTTATCATCAAAAGAGCTGATGCTTCTTTGATGCTTTGGGACAACGGACGGCTGGAAATCTCCCTCTCTATCCCTGGGGATTTCTAACTCAATATTTCCATAGGTGCTTTTAACCGTTTTTTTGCTTGTACCGTTTCTACTGTTGCCTGAATGGTGTCCAGTAGGGGCATGCTTTTCGTAGCCAAGGTGTTCGTCCATTTCGGTTTGTAGGAGCTGTTCCAGCATTCCTCCTATCAGCCGTTGAAGAAGGCCGTTTTTCCCAGTAAGATCTTCTGCTGTCTTACATTTTGC
>DAIDHO010000065.1 GCA_027459675.1 Parachlamydiales bacterium
GCTAGAGACCCAATTAGTCGTCGCCCAGCCTCTCGAAACATTCATTTTGATAGATAAACTCAATATTTCGCATAGGGTTGCAAGTGGTCTTACCCACTATTATGTTCAACACAAAGCTGTCCCTTTCACTGACTACTTTGAAACCCATCTTGCAAAGGCCCCGGAGCTCCTCCAATCGTTCATCCAGATAGTCGCTAGCCAATGTAGGAAAGGAATCTGCAATCTTGATCCTCATATTGATCGCAACTATGGAGTAGCAAATCACTGTGTCATCCTTCTTGATATTGGCTCTTTTCTTGCCTCCTCCAAACTGGCAATGCCCGCTAAAATACTGCACGAAATTGTTCTGGAACTCCTTCCCTTAAGAGCATGGCTTCAGGATAAACATCCCCAGCACCTTTCCACCTTTGATACCCTGCTTATGCAAGAGATCTAATCAATCTAAATTTTTAAAGAAAAGCAGATTTCGAAAGAAGTCTAATTTCGGAAATGGTATTATGAGGCAATTTTATACTGTGTGTACTTCGTATGTTATCTATATCAATGAAATTAAAAGTAGACAAAAACTGCACGCGGTATTGCATGTATTATGAATAAAAATATTATTCGTGTTGTAGGGATAGGGATTGGAGTGTTGCTCCCTTTCGTCCTTCTAGTAATGGGGTCTGTTGGAAAGAAAACAAAGGACCGAGGAGGTAAACTCCCTGAAAAGCCGTTTGTCGTTGTTGTTCCATCGTACAATAATTCGAAATATTGCGAGCAAAATCTTTTATCCATTTTGGGACAAGAATACCAAAACTTTCGAGTGATTTATATCGATGACGCCTCTATCGATGAAACATGGGAAAAAGTTAAGGCTTTGTCCCGTCGCTCTCCC
>DAIDHO010000066.1 GCA_027459675.1 Parachlamydiales bacterium
CTGTCGTTGAAAACATCACAAACAACTCAGTCTCTTTGACATGATTCGTGACATGGCCAGGTAAATCATATTCATGCTCGTATTTGCAACTAGCTCATAGTCTTTGCTTAATCGTCGATACTTGCCTAGCCAGGCAAAGGTTCTTTCAACGATCCATCGTTTTGCTTCGACTATAAACTCTTTCTTGTGCCGTCTCCCAATTGTTTCCAGTTCGATTCCATGCAATCTCATCTTTTCTCTCATGGCTTCACCGTTGTATCCTAAATCAGCGTATACCTTTTTCGGCATCACTGTCTTTCTTCTGCTTAAATAACACAGCGCATCTAATCCATCTCTGTCTGTACAACTGGCTGCTCCTACTGCTCCTGCAATAATCAGTCCAAGGTGATCAACCAGTAGATGTCTTTTCCGACCTTTAACTTTCTTGCACCCATCAAACCCACAGAGCCCTTTTTTTCTGTTGTTTTTACGCTTTGGCTATCGGCTATACCTACACTTGCGTTGGGATTTCGGCCCAGTGCTTTTCGTAGAGAGCTTCTAAGAAAATTGTGTATTTTTTCAAACAACTCTTTTTCTTTCCATCGAATGAATTGAGAGTGTACTGCTGTCCATGGAGGGAAGTCATTGGGTAGGTCTCTCCATTGACATCCTGTTCGTACCACATAGAAAATCGCATTCAACATTTCTTTCCGAGAATACTTACTTCGCCCTTTCGGGCCATAATGCATATCTTCCCTGACCAATGGCTTTATTCTTTCCCATTCTTCATCTTTTAAATCACTTAGGTAGGACTTTCTTTTTTGTTGTTTCATAATGTCACCTCATTTTCAAGATGACATTATATCAAATTAAAATTTTCAACGACAGTCTCT
>DAIDHO010000067.1 GCA_027459675.1 Parachlamydiales bacterium
GCCATGATCGCAATTGCGGTACGGACCCAAGCCAAAAAAGTGCGCTCGTTGGCGGCATGATCTGAAAAATTGCGGATCATTGGCGCAGCCTCTTGCCTCGATCGGATCCGGTTGCGCGGTTGCCTGTGCGAGGCCCTGCTCGCGCCATCCTGTCCGGCCCCCCTCGGGAGCAGGAAGTACTTAACACGATTACGCAGTGACGCCAGAGGGCGTATCATCAACCATAACGGTTGACGTTCAAGTCGGTCGCCGTCATTTTCCCCGACGCTGACCGGGCTCCGCCGATTGGGGGGGGCTTGGCTCCAGGCCGGCTTAGCTCAGTTGGTAGAGCACCTGATTTGTAATCAGGGGGTCACAAGTTCGAATCTTGTAGCCGGCACCAGTACTTAGCCAAAAATCCCGCACCCTGATTTGCCCCTTAGGTAACACTGTAGGTAACAAACAACAGGAGCGACCTATCATGGCAAAGAAGGATTCGAAGAAGGCTCGCAAGGCTATCAAGTTTGAGCCTGTCACCGCGGTCTTCGATTGGACTAACGAGCAATGGGGCGTCACCCACTTATCCCAGGTGCGGATCGCAACAGTACTCTTACAACGCGATCGTGCGGGTCTTGGAGATATGATGAGGGACATGGACAGCCGCGACGTGGTCGATCCGGTACTCGAAGGCCTCGCCGCCACCAGAGCTCATCTCAAGGGATTGGTTGAGACGATCGACGCGGCCCTCGCGCGGTCACTTCT
>DAIDHO010000068.1 GCA_027459675.1 Parachlamydiales bacterium
CTCCCTGTTTAAACAGGACCATCTGGCACCACTTTGTTAAAGGCCTTGCTGATCATATTTGCAAGGCTTTTATCACATAGATTTAGAATAGAATTAACTGAACTAACCTCGCAAAATCGGTGTTATAAGTTCTTTCTGAATAACGCGAATTCGGGACTAACTCATAGAGAAAAAGGTTGAAAAATATTAGGAAACGCGAGTTCGGGATTAACTCATAGATAGCAATTGAGCTGATTCACATGGAGAAAGCCGTAGAGAAGGTTTATTGGGTTGTAGCTGATATCCAATGAGCCCTCCAAACAGATTCGCTAAGAAATTTTTACGAGAGCGATGGCGGTGATGCTCTATCTGACATCCATTTTTCAATCGATTGTGCACGCTCTCTATGACCCCTCTTGTGCGCAGCATGAGTTTTTCCCAGCAGATCATGAGCTTATTTTTCATATTTGATCGGATGCGTGTTACAAGTTTGAGGCCTTTCTTATAGAGTTGTTCGAACACTTTTCTGGACAGATAGCCTTTATCTCCGAAGAGATACCCAAAGAGCTTTTTGACGAGGAAGTTGACGGGAACAAGATCATGAACACTTCCATCACTGAGTTGAAAGGCGAGTAGCTCTCCCTTTTCATTGACAATCAAATGAAGCTTTAGACCAAAAAACCAGCCCGTCGAGGTTTTTCCCTTGGCAGCAAGACCTTTAAAAGTTTTATGGGAAGAAGCGCGTCGAATATGACAAAC
>DAIDHO010000069.1 GCA_027459675.1 Parachlamydiales bacterium
CCGTGCCTGACCGGACTCTCGTCTTCCGTTTTGGAGGAGCGACGCTCCTCGGTCGATGTCCAATCATGGACCGCTCGACCCTCGACGTTCCTCATGTGGCAGTTTGCGCGTGGGTAGAGCATCGAGCGCTGATCCTTGAGAATTCTAGAACGAGCACGAGCATCTATATTTTTAAAAATATCAATTTCTCCAAGCTACAAAGAGTCAACGGTGGATGCCTTGGCGTCTATAGCCGATGAAGGACGTGGGCGACTGCGATAATCCATGGGGAGCTGTCTACCGAGCTTTGATCCATGGGTGTCCGAATGGGAAAACCTTGCACCCGTCATGGGGTGCAACTCCCGCCTGAATATATAGGGCGGGTAGAGGGAACCGGGTGAATTGAAACATCTCAGTAACCCGAGGAGAGGAAAACAAAAGTGACTCCCTGAGTAGCGGCGAGCGAAACGGGAAGAGCCTAAACCGAGCTGGTGTTAAAGCACTGGGCGTTGCCAGTTCGGGGTTGTGGGATTTACGGGAAGGAACCAGCAACCTTCACAGAGTTACAAAATTGATTCGTAGCAGAACTACCTGGAAAGGTAGACCGAAGAGGGTAATAGTCCCGTACGTGAAACGATGAGATCTCTGCGTGAACACCCGAGTAACGCCGGATCCGGGAAAGCCGGCGTGAATCTGTCAGGACCATCTGATAAGGCTAAGTACTCATAGACGACCGATAGTGAACAAGTACCGT
>DAIDHO010000070.1 GCA_027459675.1 Parachlamydiales bacterium
CACTCCCCTCACCGGGGTTCTTTTCACCATTCCCTCACGGTACTATGCGCTATCGGTCGCTGGAGCTCTTTAGCCTTGGAGGGTGGTCCCCCCGACTTCCCACCCGATTTCTCGTGTCGGGTGGTACTCACGGACACGGTGCCGAGTGCGTTCCGTTTCGTCTACCGGGCTCTCACCGTCTCTGGCGGCCCCTCCCAGGGTCCTTCGACTACGGGACGCATTGTTCACTCGGTGGAGAGCAGGATGGCTCTCCGCACCGACCGTTTAACCCCGCCCTCCCATTGGGCATCCTCCCACTGGGGGAGGGCGGTTTAGGCTCTTCCCGTTTCGCTCGCCGCTACTCAGGGAATCTCGTGCGATTTCTGTGCGGAAGGTACTGAGATGTTTCCGTTCCCCTCGCTGCCCCCCGTCATGCGGGTGCACCAGAAACTGGTGCGGGTTTCCCCATTCGGACATCCGCGGATCAAAGGGTGCTAGGCCCCTCCCCGCGGCTTCTCGTTGCCGTGCCACGTCCTTCGTCGGCTCTCCAGCGCCAGGGCATCCACCGTCTGCCTTCAGACCTTTGCGCTCGCGCGCCCTCGCTCTGGCGATTTCTTTTCCACGTTCGTTGCGATTCACTTGGTAACGTGCTCACCCTCACGGGTGACGCCTGCCGATGACACATCCCGTGTCCTCATCAGGCGTCAACCGTCGGGGTGGAGATGAGGGGATT
>DAIDHO010000071.1 GCA_027459675.1 Parachlamydiales bacterium
CGCAGGTATAACCTGGGGAACGATTACGGTAGCCCAAGCTGTTGCAATCACGGCCACAGCTGCCGCAGCATGGGCTGGAAGCGAAGTATACAAGCATTATGAACAAAAGCGTCTAGATAGTTATTCGGCTAAGGATGATTACGCACAATACTCAAGCGAGTTCGACAAGGCTTGTGAAGAGGAAGAAAAGAAAAAATATAACACTAATCCTTTTGATGGTCCTGTAAGTGGAGATGTGATTATTGTAGACGGAGCTGGTAATGCTATTAAAATCCCTCAAGGACATCAAGTTGAAGGAACTAAGGATGGCAAATGGCTTCAAGTGAAAGATGCGGATAGAATTCCTACAGGTACAAGAAAAGACGGAGGAGGCCATGCTCGGGAGAGCGATATTCGAGGAAGAGAACCTCATGGTCATGTTCCAGGAGTCTCAAATCCAGATGGAACGCCTTGGTTACCTATTAAATAAAAAATAGTACTGCTTATGAATGATAATAATAAATTTGATTGGGGTGAAACTGTAAGAGTGAAAAATGAGGCTCCAGCACATTTTCACCCCGGCGAAATTGTATCAATTTGTGGAATGACAAAAGTTGAATCAAAAAAACTTGCCGACCTGTATAAATCTACCATAGGAGAATGGGTTTATACGATTGAGTACATTGGAGGGTCTGATGCTGAAATTCCTGAG
>DAIDHO010000072.1 GCA_027459675.1 Parachlamydiales bacterium
TTGGCATTGAATAGGGAACAAAAGACTTGCCAACACCTTAACGGGAAAAACTATATAAAAATCCTTCGTGTTGAGCCCGCTCCATCTCTTCAATATTCGATTCGGAATAAAATCCTTTATCTGCCACAAACACCGTGTCGACAGCCCCCATTTCCTTCAATGTGAGTTGCACGGACTTTACATCCCGAATGTTACCTGGAAGCACGCGGTAGTAAACAGGCTCATGCCTACTTTGAGAGAATAATAGTAGCAGGTTCGCTTGGGGATCAAAACTGCCTTGTGCGTTATATCCCCGCTGGTTGATGCTCATCTGTTGAGACTTAGAGTGAATCGCCGTGATATCCATGAGGATATTTTCTCCAGCGCAAGAACACTCTCTAAAGAAGCCATTGATGCGTTCCCGATCCGATCCAATGCTTCTTAGCAGAGATGAAACTCGTTTATCTGCAAGAGAAACCTGAGGAAAAGACTCTGAGAGAAAATTTTCCTGTAAATGGACGTTCATGTTCTTCAACGAAGTCTGGTGTGCCAATCGCATTAAACTAGGGGGTGTCTTCAAAGAGCATTTCTCGATGAATCGATTTTCCTATGGAAAATGATCCATCGAAAAAGAGGTTTACCCCAGAAGCTCTCTATA
>DAIDHO010000073.1 GCA_027459675.1 Parachlamydiales bacterium
CTAGTAGGGAGGCTAGCATCTGCTATCTGGTAGCATGAATGTCAACTAAAAAAATTGTGAAACGGCCCTGCTTCAATATAAAGTTTGATTGACAACTCACTCTTTGAACCGTAGTCTTGCTTAAGCAACCCACAACTCGAACAACTCGAACGGAGAACCGCGTGCGCAAACTTAAAGTCTTTACGTCCTCAGTGCTTCTCGCTACCACACCAACTATGCTTGTGTATCCTCAACATACTTCACCACAGGTCACCTTTCAAGTGCAGAGAGTGAATTATGAAGAGCAAAGGGCGGAAAAAGACTACACCTTGTCGTATGATGACATGCTCCGTTTAATCGATGAAATTGAATCTGGTGAATTGGAGAACAAATGTACTCCTGAAGAATTAGAGAAGGTGAAGCATTTTGTCGCCTTTTTAGCAAAAGAGGGGGTTCTTCCTGATAATTCTGAAGAGAGTTTATCCCTCGATAATGATATCGAAGATCTGCTGAATGGAGATGATAATATCTATGAGGATGCGGTCTCTTTTGTGACTCCAGGTGAATATCAATATATGATTGTTCCGGCGGTTCTACATGGACATGGAGAAATCGTCCTGTGTAAGAGCTGGGTCAAAAAGCA
>DAIDHO010000074.1 GCA_027459675.1 Parachlamydiales bacterium
GGGCATTTTCAACAGAACAAGCAAGAGTTAAACTGGCGAGAATATATTGTTAAAAACTTATGTGGTCAGGCACTAGAGTTGGTATTGAGCCTAATTGCGGCTATAGCAGATATAGAATACCAAAAAAGAGTGTGGATTCGAGGAGAAGGACCGGAAGTCGATGACTTTGATGAAACGGCTTGCCATTTTTTACACGAAGGAGCCGGTGTTTTAGAAAAGTATAAAGACTTCGGGATAACTGAGGCCCAGTATCAGCAATTAAAAAATCTCAGAGATGAGTTTAAAGCTTTTTCGGATAAAAATGATTTGCCAGAAGAGTTTATAAACACCCGCGAATGGGCTAAAATTATGGAACTAGCAAAAAACGTTTTAAAAGCATTTAATTATCAAAAACAATGAATTGAAAATTTTAAAAAATTTGAATGCAAGAAAAAATAATATGAGACCGTTGTATAACTCGCGCTGATCAGATAAAATAGTCGACCCTGATTTAGTCTAAAAAAGAGATATTTCTCTCGGATCTGACACAAAATATCTAGGACTGAGGAAAAACAAACTCCAGCTAACGCTGACATGCATAGCCTATAACCTGAGACGCATGGAAAAGC
>DAIDHO010000075.1 GCA_027459675.1 Parachlamydiales bacterium
GGTCTTATTTGGGGGCTGTAGAGCTCGGCTGGCGCTGGTAAGAAGAGAGGGGTTCACTCCAACAAATTACTTTCTCTTTTTGCAGGGCAATCGCATTATACAAAATTTTTGATTAATTCTTCTCTATAATTTTCATCAGCCGCCGCTGCTAGCCTTTTTGACGCTATTCCACATTTCTTCTTCCACGGACTTTTGCTTAGCACTCCTAGCGTTATCTTCCTCAACACCGCCAGGTTTTGCGCAGCTACTCTTTCTCGATACCGCTATAATCCTGTCAATAACATCTAATCTCCAGTGTCCTCGGACACACCGCTCCATTAGCCTGGCATCGATCTCCGTACTCATCAGATAATATCCTAACGTTCCTAGACCTAGAACTCGATTTTCATGAACTATTCCATATATCCAAGCCGCCGTCCTTCCAAATAGCCAAATTATTTTCTTCCAAATCTCGTTGAGATTCGTGATTACCTCTCGAATGGTGAATGAGAGCGATTCATTGTAGAAATAGACCACACTGATTCCTTCCATGAGATGTGAGTATCCTCCATTCGGAACCCGCGGGTCTTCAAACAACCGAACATGGTTTCGATTTCCCAACGCCTC
>DAIDHO010000076.1 GCA_027459675.1 Parachlamydiales bacterium
TTCTAATTTGATTTTCGTCATGTCAATTCCGTAAACCTCATTCGGCCTTTGTGCTCGGGGCTTGGGTCTATCACAGACTCTTTTGGCTTTGAGCTTAGTCTCTGTACTAACGATGAGCTGATGCTTCTTCATGAGACGAAGTACTCGCTTCTTATTAACGCTCATTTTATCGATAAAGTTTAAGTGAGCCCATATCCGTCTGTAACCCCAAAACGGATGCTCCGTTTTCAGAGCCTCTATTCTTTTCAAAATCGGCTCATTTCTAACCTGAACTTTTATAGACGATTTTCTCATAAAAACAGCTCGTCTGTTTTTTTTAACTCCAACGTTAGCTCTCCCACCAAAGCGCGAAGCTTTTGGATCTCCGATTCAAGTCTTGTTTCTCGTGAGGCTTTCTGAGGTGCGTCAAAAACTTTATCGAGATTGGATAACAATTGATCCCTCCACTGATAGTACTGAGAGACGCATATTTGATATTCATTGCAAATATCAGCAACAGTCCTACCCTTAATGCCTTCCAGAACGATCCTAGCCTTGGCTTTAGGATCCCATTTTCTTTGTTTCATAAAACTCCTTGG
>DAIDHO010000077.1 GCA_027459675.1 Parachlamydiales bacterium
CGGTATTAGGAAGATAGGAAAAACAGATGACCTTTCCATCTTCGCTCTCTTCTCTTAAAAGAAGATTCCTGCCATCTTCAGAAAATGTTCTTTTGGTAGTAAATGTGTCTTGGTTCCCCTCTCCTGCCAAATCACCGGTAAACAATTCCAAAATTGGGTTGCCAAAGCGATCGTATTCAAACGATTTTCTATACAATATGTTCTTATGCCCGTCTCTCATTTCGAGAGCTTTTAGCCAATTTTTATCATCCCAAGAAAAGATTTTTTCTTTTTTCAAGCCTCCATCTTGCCCAAAGTATTGGATAGATGTAACAAGAAGTTTTTTAGAGAAATGATAAACAGTTGATGTGCCATCACTGTTTTTAAGAGTTGTCGCTCCCTCTCTTTGTCCTGGGATAGCTGGTTGATAAGAGAGCTCATAAACAGGTACAAAGGCATCGTTTTGGCCTACGGGCAAGAAAAGCTTATTGACTCTGAAATGTTGGGTGCCGGCTCCAAAACCCGCATGGTGAGAATTGAAAATATCATTTTTCCCAGAGTAGGAACCTAAGAGGAATTTGCCGCAG
>DAIDHO010000078.1 GCA_027459675.1 Parachlamydiales bacterium
GAACATAACAAGATGAAATATAAGAGTCCACAAAGGTATCCAACTTGAACTTTCGGATCCGATATTCATTCAGCTCACGGCTTTCATTACTCACCACTGTAATTTTCAGTCCGTTCAGGTTATGTAGATCAGAGATAAGTTGGAGCATTTTAGGAAAAGGCTGGGTTTGCTCGAGCATGAAGTTTTTGAACTCCACCTTTGTAAAAGACCTCTTTTCATAGAAGACGACTCGATTTAAATAATCGTTCAACGCGATCTTTCCTTCCTCATAAGTGTTGAAGGTCAACTGATGGCGCTCTTCCATTTCGTGTAAATCAAGTTTGAAATGAGCTGCTGCTTGCTTCCGGGCAGTATGACTCCATCCATTGGTCAGGATAACGCCACCGATATCCAAAAATAAGTGAGTGATGGGAGAGTTTTTCATATCTTTCTCCACCTATGCGATAAAAAAAATAAAAAAAAAAGACTTTTTTATCGCGCGCTGTTAAGAGACTGTCGTTGAAAATTTTAATTTGATATAATGTCATCTTGAAAATGAGGTGACATTATGAAACAACAAAAA
>DAIDHO010000079.1 GCA_027459675.1 Parachlamydiales bacterium
GCAAGGCACGCCATCAGGATGAAAAATGGATAGCGGATTGCAAACGAAGACACCTGATTATATGGAGCATCTCTGGAAGCTATTTCTTGGTAGAAAATTGTGAAACGGCCCTGTTTACAGCCCATTCTGTCCAAATCGTTCTCCTACTTTAATAGACCTGTGTTTAAGCGTAGCCAATCATTAATCGTGTCTATGACTTGAGCAACTGTGAGAGGCAGATTTTCGGTGTTCTCGGCACGTAAATTTTTCAAATATTCTTTCCAAAAATTTTGCACTTGCTCCATTTCATCTTTGGCATAAGTAATGGGCAAAACAAGAGCGGTCTCTCGATGCTCAAACACCAATCGTATAATCCCTTCAAGATTATGGAAGGATGAAGTCTGAGAAGAAGATATCAAGGAATAAAGGTCGTGAAAGTCTTTCATGCGGCTATTGAACGAACCTCGATAGATAATGGTCTCTAACTTTTCGGCAAAGATAAACTCTTTGGGGTAACAAGGTAGTTTGACACTGCTTTCAAAGAGGGCTCCTTTAG
>DAIDHO010000080.1 GCA_027459675.1 Parachlamydiales bacterium
GTTTTGGGGCTACAGACGGATAGGGGCGCATCTGAATTTTATCGACAAAATGAGCGTTAATAAAAAGCGAGTGCTTCGACTGATGAAGAAACATAAGCTTATCGTGAATAACGAGACCAAACTCAAAGCCAAAAGAGTCTCGGATAGACCAAAACCTCAAAAAGCCCAATGAGATTTATGGCATCGATATGACAAAAATCAAGCTTGAAAATGAAGGATGGGGCTATCTTGTTCTTGTGATTGACTGGTATAACCCTTGATGATCGATCGAAAAGCAGCTATTGGCTATCAGCACTGAACCAAGCCGCATGCTTACAATGTCCTGAAGGGACAAGAGGAAAAGGAATAAAACTTGTTTCGGACAATGGATGTCAGCCGACATCCATATCGTTTATGAAAGCAACAAGCTTGATGGGAATCGAGCAGATTTTTACAAGCTACAACAATCCGAAGGGAAATGCCGATACAGAGAGGGTGTTTAGGACGTTGAAAGAAGAGATTGTCTGGACGAGGGAAT
>DAIDHO010000081.1 GCA_027459675.1 Parachlamydiales bacterium
CCGGGCAAAGCAACTTCTTTACTGACCGTCTTAACAGCCGACTTTCGAGCTTCTCTCACGATTTTTTGAGAGACTTTTACATCGAGTTCGATGCGGCAGGCGGGTTTTCTTTTAACGGAGACTTGTACGTCTTCAGTTTTAATATCTTCATTATTTGCTGTTGCTGTCACTGGGAACCTTCTTAAGACTTAAGAGTAGCGGGTGATGAGGTTCGAACTCACGACCCTCACGTTGGCAACGTGATGCTCTACCACTGAGCTACACCCGCAATGCATAAAGGCTCTGAATATATGGGGTTGGATTATTTTTCGCAAGGGGAATTGGAGGATTGAAAAAATATATTAGATGAATGCGGGATTCCTTATAGACAGTCGGGGACAAGGCGCCCCCTTGCGCCTATTTAGGGCTGCGCCAAACCGCATGCTCGGCGAGGGGCCGTGCAAAGGCCCCCCTCAGCGCGAAACGCGCTTTCGCCTGCGCTGCGGTTTTGCTTTGCCCTAGC